>NZ_CP067097.1:2704307-3008614 GCF_028751525.1 Alicyclobacillus cycloheptanicus | reverse complement strand
CTCGCCGGTCGACGGGTTGCGTGTGAACGCCACCCCGGTGCCCGAGTCCTCGCCCATATTGCCGAACACCATGCTCTGCACGTTCACTGCTGTGCCCAGTTCATCTGAGATTTTATGAATTTTGCGGTAGACGATGGCGCGCTGATTGTTCCAGGACCGGAAAACCGCCTCAATCGCCATGCGCAGCTGCTCATACGGGTTTTGCGGAAAGGGCCGCCCCGTCTCCCGCTCGACCAGCTTCCGAAAGCGCGCGATGAGCTTTTGCCAGTCTTCGGCCCGCATCTGCTGGTCATCCTTGACCCCAACGGAGTCCTTCACGTCATCCAGCACCTGCTCAAACTGGTAGTGCGGCAAACCAAGCACCACGTCGCCGAACATCTGAATGAACCGGCGGTAACAGTCGTAAGCAAACCGCTCGTTCTGCGTGCGTCTTGCCAGGCCTTGAACCGTCTCGTCATTCAACCCCAGGTTCAGCACGGTATCCATCATCCCGGGCATGGAAATTGGCGCGCCGGAGCGAACCGACACGAGCAGCGGATTGTCTGCGCCCCCAAATTGCTTTCCGGCAGCTTCCTCCAGATGGTGGACCGCTGTCTCGATTTCCGACCACATCTCTGCACTGAGCGCACCGCCTTGTTCGTAAAACGCGTGGCAGGCCGGCGTGCCAATGGTGAAGCCCGGCGGCACAGGCAGTCCCGCCCGCGTCATCTCCGCCAGGTTGGCACCCTTGCCGCCCAGCAGCATCTTGTCTGCCGCCCGGCCCGTCTCAAACGGATATACCCACTGACTCATGCCTGCCGCCCCTTTCGCGCCACAATCTCCAGGATGATCCCGGCGGTTTCCTCCACCGCTCGGTCGCTCACATCAATCACGGGACAATTCAGCCGGCGCATGATTTCCTCTGCATACTCCAGCTCGGAAGAGATTCGTTCGTAGCTCGCGTAACTCGCCTGCGGGGTGAGGCCCAACGCTTTTAAGCGCTCCTGTCGAATCAAGTTCAGCTTCTCCGGGCGAATGGTCAGGCCGACAATTTTTCGCTTGTCTTTCAATTGGAACAACTCATCCGGGGGCTGAACCTCCGGCACGAGCGGCACGTTGGCGACGCGCATCCGCCGGTGCGCCAGGTACATGCTGAGCGGGGTTTTCGACGTGCGGGAGACGCCGACCAAGATGATGTCGGCTCGGGTCAATCCCCGCGGATCACGACCGTCGTCGTACTTGACAGCGAACTCAATGGCTTCCACCCGGCGAAAATACTCTTCGTCCAACTGGTGAACCAGGCCTGGTTTCCCATGTGGGGGCTGCCCGATCAAGTCCTCGAGTGCGTCAATCATCGGACCCATGATGTCTACGGTGCGAACCCCGGCTTCGCCGGCTGCCGCCGTCAGGTACGCCCGCAGTTCTGGCAGCACCAGGGTGAACGCGATGAGCGCACCCTCTTCCTTGGCGCTTTGTACCGTCTCATCAATGACAGACGTCTCATGGACATGCGAAACGCGCCGCAGGTCGACCTGGCCGCCGTCAAACTGACTGGCGGCAGCGCGGGCCACAAATTCGGCCGTCTCTCCAACAGAATCTGATACGATGTACACAATCGGCATGGTCACAGTCCCTTCGTCCCCCTCCGGCATGGTCCCGTCATACGTCCCGGTATTGGCCAAGTTCCACAAATGCGCGGGTGATGGTCGTTTTCGACACCCGTCCCACCACCTCGTTTCCGCTGTCTCGCACGACCGGCAGCGAGTCCACCTCGTGCCGCATCATCAGCACGGCCGCATCGTACAGCGAAGCATCCACATCCACAGTGACGACGTTCGGGGTTCGCGTCATGACGAGACTGACCGGAACCTTGTGAATGTCGTTCCCGCCGATGGCCACCTTCAATAAATCCTTTCGCGAGACGACACCGACCAGCTGCCCGCTGCGCACCACAATCAACGTGCCGACGTCTTCCGTAAAGAGCGTCACGACGGCGTCGTACGCGGAGCTGGTTTCCTCAATCACCGTCGGAACCGATTTATAATCGCGGACCCGCAGTTTGCGCAGGCTTTCCCCGAACAAGTCGGCGTTCTTCTTGCCGCTGTAAAAGTAGCCGACGCGCGGCCGTGCATCGAGAAACCCGGCCATGGTCAGAATCGCCAGGTCGGGCCGCAGCGTGGCCCGCGTCAGCGACAACTGTTCCGCAATCTGTTCGCCTGTAATAGGGCCCTTTCGTTTAACAATCTCGAGAATGGTTTCTTGGCGCTTCGACAGTTCGATTTTCTTCACCGCCCGAAATGTGCCATACTATATAGCTGGTTTTCATAAATAGTATATAGCATTCAAACGGTGTTTTCACCTGTTTTGTCGTGAACGATGTTCCGTTATTCGTTGGTGATGCTTTCGAGAATCGTACGAGACTTGAGGGATAATCCCGCAAAGTCCAGCAGCTGAGCGCGCAGAATTTCATTCAGCGTGCGCCGGCTTGCTTCCGACAGCCGAATCTGACCGAGCCGCTCCCACGGGACCCGGCTGAAGCTCTCCAGCGCGCGGGGCAGCGCCGGACTTGCTGGAATGAGCCGGCTTCGCACACCAACGGCCTCATCTGCCGCTTGGCAGCGCTGACAGAGAAACCCGCCCTCCGTGCTGCTGTAGCCGACGGTCCCTTCCAGGGGCTGGGTGCATCGCACACAGCGTGTCCAATCTGGACTGGCACCACTCATCCGCAGCACCTTGGCCTCCCACACCCGCGCAAATACGCCGGCCATGGCCGGCTCGGCCAGCAGCCGCTGAAGTGCACCCTCGAACTGCGTGTACACCGCATGCGAACCATGCGGGCGTTCTTCCGCGACCGCGTGCACCAGTTCACAAAAATAGGCGGCATAAGCCGCCAGGTCAAGATTTTCGCGCAAGGGCCGCCTGGCATCCAGGATTTCGACCTGGTTGAGACTGCCCATCCCGCGGTTCTGATACAGCGTATACATTCCCTTCACAAACAGTTGGACACCAGCTGCCAGACGGCTTTGCGGCTTTTTGGCACCCCGCGCCATCGCAGCCACTGTTCCGTTTGGTGTCAGCAAGGTGACAATCGCATGCGTTTCGCCGTACGCGATCGACCGAATGACGACCGCTTCTGTGTTATAAATCAAGTTCGCTTCGTCTCCGTCTTCGAGTTTGTGGACACCTTCTTCGGTGTACGGCGCTCCATCAGCCGCCGGCTATGACCCCTTGCGAACGGCTCCCTTCAGAGCCCGAGCGACCTGTTCATGCTTTTTATACAACAAGTAAGCGCCAATGTCACCGGTCAACGTGAAGTATCTCCAAGAAAAGTCCCGCAACCAAATCAACCTCCTCTTGAGAGTTCCCTTTAGCTGCGCGATTGAGGTGCCTCACGATTAGGTTGCCGCCGCCATATCGGCTTATACTATGCATCGTTTACCAGCCTTGTGCCTAGTCGCGCTCTTCAAAGCCGAAGCGTCTCAGCCAACCCGGTTCATTGCGCCAGTCCTTTTTCACCTTCACCCACAACTCCATGTAAATTTTTGAGCCGAGCAGCGCCTCCAGCTCCTGACGGGCCAACTGTCCGACCTGCTTCAGCATGGCGCCGCGCTTGCCAATCAAAATCCCCTTCTGGCTGTTGCGCTCTGTGTAGATCACGGCGCCGACGTACAAAATCCCGCCGGGATCGCGGCGTTCCAGCTGCTCAATCTCCACCATCACCGAGTGCGGCACTTCTTCCCGCGTCAGGTGCAGCACCTTCTCCCGAATGACTTCCGCGATGATGAACTGCTCCGGATGGTCGGTCACCATGTCGTCCGGGTAATACTTGGGCCCTTCGGGCATCTGTTCGAGAATCAGCTGCTTCAACGCCTCCAGCTGCGTACCCTTGCGCGCACTCACGGGGACAATCTCCTGGAATGGGTAGAGCGTGCGGTACGTGTCAATGAACTTAAGCAATTCTGGTTTGGGCACTGCGTCGACCTTGTTGATAACGAGGTAGACGGGGGTTTGCACGTCCCGCAGGCGGTCAATCACGGGCCGGTCCAAATCGGGGCGGTTCTCGGTAGCATCGCACACCACCAGCACCACGTCCACTTCTTTCAACGCGTTCTCCGCCGCGGTCACCATCAGCTCCCCAAGCTTGTGATGCGGCTTGTGGAGACCAGGCGTGTCGATAAATATCAACTGCGCCTCGTCCGTCGTCAGGACCCCGTGGATTCGATTTCGCGTCGTCTGGGGACGGTTCGACATAATCGCAACTTTCCGACCAATCAAGGCGTTGAGCAAGGTGGACTTCCCGACGTTCGGGCGCCCAACGATTGCCGCAAACCCCGACCGATACTTGATTTTCTGAGGTGCCTTGCCCCCATTTGCCATTACTGAACCGCCTCCTGACGAATCGAGTCTTTTGCAAATATCGCACCGGCCACCGCCCACAACAGGAGGACCAACGCGCACAGTGTTACGACCATGCCTGCTGCGTGCTGCATCGTCAACAACCGCCACTGCCACGGCCATGTTTGCCACCCCACGTAAACACCCACGACCAGCGCGCCAGCCGCGAGCAGCAGCACGCTGCCGGCGGCTGCATCCTTCGCCACCTGGATGGCGCGCAGCTGCCGGCCCGCGGCGAGGTGATTGGCGAGCGCTTCCAGTGCGGTATTGACAAGCTCTGCCGAAATCACCACGGTGCAAGCGAGTACGTCGAGCATGACGAACAACAGCGCCGGCCGCACAATCAAGTTGAAGACCATGACACACAGGGCCGCCGCGAAGTGCACTTTCATGTTGCGTTCCATGCGCAAGGTTCTGGATACCCCTTGCCCGGCGTATCGAAACGCTCGAAAAAACCGGGCCACTTCCGTCATCGGGTCAGCCCGACGTCCGCCAGGACCTCTTCCTGTAACGCAAACATCCGCTCTTCGTCCGCTTCGGTTTCGTGATCGTACCCATTGAGATGAAGAAACCCGTGCACCAAGAGAAAAGCGACCTCCCGCTCGAGCCCATGCCCGTACGCTTCCGCCTGCCGGCGCGCCGTCGGCAGGCTCACGACAATATCGCCGAGCACCCGCAGCCCGGGTGCAAATTCTTCTTCTTCCATGGCAAAACTCAGCACATCTGTAGGCCTGTCCACATTGCGGTAGGTGCGGTTCAGTTCGTGAATCTCTTCGTCTGACACAAAGGACACAGATACCTCACCTGACACCTCGATGCGTGCCGCGGCCGCCGCCAGAACGCGCGTGACAAACGCTTCGTCGGTCACCGCAGGCGGCGCGTCTTCGACGCGCACGTCCACGCCAACGATCAAATCGGGTTTCACTTCGCAATCTCCTTTCGGATCTTGTCCGGATCGGGGTATTCGATACGTGCGTGATAAATCCCCTTCAACGTCTTCATGAACGCTGGCACCATGACGTCAAGGTCCTGCAACGTCAAGTCACACTCGTCCAATTGACCGTCCTGCAGGCGGTCGCGAATAATTTTTCTGATCACGCCCTCCACCCGGTTGGGGGTCGGCTTGGACATGCTCCGCACCGCCGCTTCCACGGCATCGCAAATCATGACAATCGCGCACTCCCGCGTTTTCGGTTTCGGACCCGGGTAGCGGAAATCATCAATTTTGACGACCCCGTTCTTATCCTGCTCCTTGGCCTTGTTGTAAAAATACCAAAGAATGGTCGTCCCGTGATGCGTCGCGCAAATGTCGCGAATCGGTTTGGGCAGCCCGGCCTTCTGCAGCATTTCCAGTCCGTCCGACACGTGTGAGGTAATGATGAGATGACTCAAGCTCGGCGCGATTTTCTCGTGCGGGTTTTCCTTGGTCATCTGGTTCTCCACGAAGAACAACGGGCGCCGCGTCTTGCCAACGTCGTGGTAGTACGCGCCGACGCGGCAGATGAGCGGGTCGGCCCCGACGATTTCCGCTGCGGCTTCGGCCAGATTGCCCACAATCAGGCTGTGGTGATACGTTCCTGGCGCTTCCAGCAGCACTTTGCGCAGCAGCGGGTTGTTCGGATTCGACAGTTCGAGCAGACGAATCGCCGTCAAGAGTCCAAACGCACTTTCAAAAAACGGCAGGATGCCCATCGTCAACACGGCGCACAGGACGCCGTTGAGCAACCCGAGCCCCGCGTGCAGCGAAAACGACCGAAAATCTGCGCTATTATCCGCTTGCAGCAGGTGCATGGCAAGGATAGACAACAAATTGATACCCGCCACCAAAAAGCCGGCGCGCATGAACGTCCCGCGGTGCGTCACCTTGGCCACGCTGTAGGCGCCCACCAGCGCACTCAAAAACCCGATGAACGCGTACCAGTAGTTAAATCCAAGCGCGGCCCCAAACCACAGCGACACAAAGAACGATGCGACCACAGCCAGCGACGAATCCGTCAGCACGGCGAGCAGCATTGACCCCACCGCGACCGGTTCGAGGTACGCCGCCGACGTCGGCGCACCCGCGGTCATGAAGTCTTTGGTGACGCTGATCATAATGCCCATCAACAGCAGCACCAGGGCTGTCACCAGCAGCATCAAGTTGTCGAGCCGGCGCCGCGGCGGCCGCCGCTCGATATACGCAGCCAGCGACCCAATCGAGATGAGGACAAACGCCATAAAGCCCAGCACCATCCCATAGTCGTGCTGGTTGCCGTACAATCCGACGTCCTTCATCCGGTCGATCACGCTTTGCGTAACCACCCCGTTCTTTGGAACGATGACATCCCCCTGATGGATGTACACATCCCCGACAGAACGCTCCGCCGCCTTTTTCGCCGCCTCCGTCGCCGCCTGGTTGTAAATCATGTTCGGCTGCAGCACACTGACCACCAGGTCCTGGACAATCAAACTGGACTGACGGCCGAGATCGTACTTGACGATTTGCTGGTCGACAAGCAGCTGCGCCTCCTGCAGCGATTCCTTGTAAAACGGCGCACCCAGCAAGTCCCGGACAATCCGCTCAGACACGCTCTGTACCACTTCGACTTGCTGGGGGCTCATCGTCAGCAAAGGCTGCAATGTGCTCGACGAAACACCCTTTGGTGCGCTCGCGGTGAGCGTCGCCAGCTTTTCAGACAACGTCAGGTTCTTGTCGCCGGCCAGCTGAGACGCTGTTTGAAAAAGACTATCCAAAGTCTGCAGTGCCTTCGTTTCAACCGAGGCAGACTGGGTATACTGGGGCTGGACGCGGTTTGCTGCAGCTTCCTGGGCCTCTTTGGTTGCCACCGTGTCCACGGCTGTGATGGGCGCGACAATGGTCACCGGACTGGTTTGCCCGACCGTGAACTGATAGCGAGGCGGCAGGACACTCCCCAGCAGCAGCAGAAACATCGCGACGCCAAGTCCTATATAAATTCCCAGGCGCACCCGCTGATTCTCCCGAAACCGCGGGTCGTCGATCCACTGGCGCAAGAACTGTGTCCATCTGGAAAACATCTCTGTATATCCCCTTGTGAAGCTGTCCGAGACAGCTCATTCCTGCGACGACACGCCAACGTGTGCGCGTGCGCATCGCTTGGGCGCTTACACGTACACCTGCGGCTGATTGGCCCCTTCGTACGCCTCGATAATCTTGCGGACCAAGTGATGGCGTACGACATCCTGCTCCGTGAAAAAGTGGAACGCAATCTCGGGGATGTCGCGCAAAATGCGCGTGGCCTCAATCAACCCCGACTGCCGTCCCGTCGGCAAGTCGATCTGTGTAACGTCACCTGTGATCACCATTTTGGATCCAAACCCGAGCCGGGTCAAAAACATTTTCATTTGCTCAGGGGTTGTATTTTGCGCTTCGTCGAGAATGACAAACGAATCATCCAGCGTCCGGCCCCGCATGTAGGCGAGCGGCGCAATTTCAATATTCCCGCGTTCCCTGGCGCGCTGGACTTGTTCCAACCCGTACACGTCGTTTAACGCGTCATAGAGCGGACGCAGATACGGATCGACCTTCTCCTGCAGGTCCCCTGGCAGAAAGCCGAGGTTCTCGCCGGCTTCGACCGCAGGCCGCGTGAGGAGAATGCGCTTGACTTCACCTTTCTTCAGCGCCATCACCGCCATCGCGACGGCGAGGTAGGTCTTTCCGGTTCCTGCCGGTCCAACCCCAAACACGATGTCATGCTTGCGAATGGCTTCGACATACTGCCGCTGGCCCAGCGTTTTCACACGCACGGGTTTGCCTTTATAGGTCGTGGCGACTTCGGCCGCATACAGGGACGCCATCTCGTCCAGCGTCCCTCGTTTCGCGAGGTCAATCGCATACCGATAATCGCCCTCAGACAAATGTACGCCCAGTTGGGACAATTGCGTAATTGCCCGGACAATGGCGTACATCTGGTCGGTCTCCGATTCGGTTCCGGTAAAACTGACTTCCGTCCCGCGGGTGGTCACCTTGGCTTCATACGCGTCATCCAGCAAGCCAAGCAAGGCGTCATTCGGTCCGAGCACCGCGATGGCTTCATCATTGTTCGCAAATGCCCATTTGCGGACTACTTCGTCCTTTGTCAACCGGTGCCCCACTCCTTTTGCAATGTTGTCCGTGAAGGACATCAGGTCGAATCATCACCTGGTTCGGAAGGAGACGCGACGGGCCCAGCCGTCCCGATGTCTTCCTCCGTTCGAGTCAGAATCGTTGCGTATAGCTTACCACGCGAGACTTGTCGCTGTAAAACACGCTGGCCGAGAATCACCCCCCCGGGCTGCATCTGGCGCCTCACGTCCTGCGCCGCCATGCGAACGGCCTCCTGCTGGGCTTCGTCCAGCGAGCGGACGTACGCGGTCTGCTGTGCCTGCTGCACCTGCACCCGCTTGAGTTGAATGGGCAGGACCCAGTCGCCAATGTCCCAGGACGTCACCTCATCGCGCTCCACCGCCGACGGATACCGCGGCTCTGCCCAGCCCCAAATCCGGACGGACAAACCAAAGATGTCGAGGTACGTGCGCGTGACCGATTCGCCCGTCAGTTCGTTCTGCTGAATCTGCAGCGGAATTTGCACCTTGGACTGGTACCAGACTTCTGCAAGGACTTTCCCGCTCGCCGCCACTTGATGCGTACCTTGGCCAAGACTGCCGGAAATCGCCACTTGGCCAGGCTGCACCGCTTGTCCGGGGTGAACCAGCACCTGCCCGCGCGTCGCAATGACGCGCCGAATTACGCCGGGTTTTGCGACCAGAATACTGTGCGGCTGCTCCGAACGCTCGGTGACGCCGGGGATTTTTTCTACAACCTTGACCTGTGCCTTGGTCCCTTCAATCTGTACGCCAACCCAAATCGCATCCGGCAGCTTGGCCAGCATCTCTTGCTGTACCGCGTTGACATCGGGGATGTTGCGCTTCCAGGCGCCCACGTACAAGCCACTGTCTCTGGCAGCCTGCACGACAGCCTGCACATCTTCCCCTTCCACACCGGACACGGTGACTTGCCAAATCATCGACGACCACAGGAAGACGAGCGCGACAAACAGCCCCAGTCCGAGCAGCAGGAATTTCCGACGGAGCAGCGCACGCGCAAAAAACGGCGCCCCCGATTTCTCCAGAAAACGCAGCTTCACCCCGTTTTGTCTGCAGACGCGATAGAGCGCAGGAAAATCCTGCAGGGAGATGACGAGGTTGCATGTGCGGGATCCGACCCGAACTTCATACAACGCCACGCCGGCCCGCTGCAGTTCGCGAATCACCGCGGACGCCCCTGGCCCGCGCAGTTCAACATGCAGCGATCCGAACCACCACAGCCCTGGCCGCGCCATCATCGTGATGCCCTCCCGTGCCGCTGGTAGGTGATGGAATCGACTTGCCCTTTCATATGAATCTCCTGGCTGGTCAAAAGCGTGACGACAAAGTCACGGCCTTGTATCAGGACGGTCTGTTCGCCAAGGTTCACGACCAGTTCGGTGTCGGATACGTGTTCCAACGCCACCATGTGTTCGATCACGACTTCTTCCGCGTTCAGGCAACTGAGCCGGGGTATGTCGAGCAGCGTATCCGGTGGCAACGAAAACAACTCGGATGCCGTCTGCTTGATTCGTTTGCCGAATGCCCGCATAACCGTCCCCCCTCGGATCCATGGATATGACGGGGACAGGCAAGCTAGTACAACGACAACAAAAGGGGCTGCCAGGACACGACTCTGTGCCTCAGACAGCCCCTTTGTTACGCGGTTTCGGTTGATTCCTTGCGAAGTCTATGGAAGCAGGGTCTGCACGACCTGCTGTGCAAGCTTTCCATCCGCTTTGCCGCGGATTTCCGGCATCAGTTTCGACATCACTTTGCCGGTATCACGCTTCCCTGTCGCACCCACTTCGGCGATGATGCGCGCTGCAATGTCGCGCAGTTCATCCTCGCTCAGCTGGGCAGGCAAGTACGATTCCAGCACAGCAATTTCTGCTTTCGCCTCGTCGACCAGGTCGGCACGTCCGCCACTCTCAAACGCTTGGAGGGAGTCTCTGCGTTGTTTGAGCTCTTTCTGCACGATGCCAAGGACCTCGTCGTCGGTCAACGCCGCACCTGTTTCGATCTCCTTGTTCTTCACGGCCGCTCGCACCATCCGGATGACAGACAAGCGAAGTTTGTCCTTCTCCTTCATCGCCTGTTTCATGTCTTCCGACAGTTGCTCAGACAATCCCATGCGTCGGCCTCCTTCAATGATTAAAACGCGCGGCGCTTTTTCCGCGCGGCAGCTTCGGACTTCTTCTTCCGCGCAACGCTCGGCTTCTCGTAATGCTTCCGTTTCCGCATTTCCGCCAAAACCCCGTCTTTGGCGGTCTGCTTCTTGAAGCGACGCAGCGCGCTGTCCAGGGATTCGTTCTTCCGAACCTTGATTTCGGACATTGTTCTCTCCCTCCCTCCAACCCAGACGCAAATCGTCGGTCGTACGTATTATAGTACAGCACAAAAACCAGTGTCAAACGCCCGATCCATTTCCTGGTTTCCAGAAAACCCGCGCCACATCGGCAATTTCACGCCGTCCACGCTCGTCCGCAAACGCGTCCACGCCCATCCGCGTCCCGTGAACAACCCGCCGGACAAGCCTTGCAAGCCGCATGACAGCGGTTTCGCCAAGGCATGCCGCCAGCGGTTGGGACATACCTTAGCATGAATGGAGGTGCTGGACATGGGGTGGAGTCTTGCAGGCGCCGTGCTGTCCATTGTGGCGTTTGTCTCTTCGCTCCGCGTCATGCGGATGGGGCTGGAAGGACTCGCCAAAGGTCGGCTGCCCGCCCTCTTGCGCCAGTGCGCAGGGACGACGACGCGCGGCCTCTTGACTGGAACGCTGGTCAGCGCGCTGCTTCAGAGCAGCGCGGCCGTCACGGCCATCACGGTCGGCCTCGTCGCCGGCGGAAATCTTGCGTTTCGAGATACCATTGGCATCATTCTCGGTGCTAATGTGGGAACCACGCTGACGTCGCAGCTGCTGACGTTCAACCTGTGGCAGTTCGCCGTCCCCGCCCTTGTGCTGGGGCTGGCCGCTCTCCTGACGGGCTGGCTGAGGCGCTCCGCCAAGCTTCACTGCGCCGGGTTGGCGATTGTCGGCTTTGCCGGCATCATGATTGCCCTCGAGGTGCTGGTGGCTGCACTGCACCCGCTGGCGCTCACGGCGTGGTTCTCCAAATGGCTGGCGACTGCCGGAAGCGATCCGCTGCTGGCGCTGTTGACCGGGTGTTTGGCCAGCGCCATGCTGCAGTCGAGTACGGCCACCACCGTGATCACCATGGCACTAGCGATGGACAGGCTGATTCCACTCGAAGGCGCCGTGTGTATCATCCTCGGCGCCAACGTGGGCACGTGCGCGACGTCTGTGATTGCCGCCATTGGCCAGTCCCGCGCTGCAATGCAGGTTGCCGTCGCCCACGTGCTGCTGAATGTGGCAGGCGCAGTGCTCGCGTTTCCGTTTGTGGACGCATTCGCGAACCTGGTGACCTGGATTGGCGGGCCCGCAAACCGACAGGTGGCAAACGTGCATACCATTTTCAACGTCGTCTGCACCTTGTTGGCATGGCCCATCGCGGCACAGTTCGCCCGCCTCGTGGAACGGCTACTTCCGGACCAGCGTCGGGCCGGATGAAGCCCCGAGGCGCGTCGCGCCAAAGCGCAGGAAGTTCAGCGCAGCCGCTCGGGTGCGGATTCCGCCGGACGCCTTGACCCCGCGGCTCGCACCAGCGAGCGTTGCCATGCAAGCCACATCGGCAACGCGCGCGCCGGACGGCGCGAAGCCGGTCGAGGTTTTGATGAAATCGGCCCCGGCCGCGAGCGCCGCGATGGAAGCCTTGACGAGTTGATCGATGGTCAGGAAATGCGTCTCCAAAATCGCCTTCGTGCGCACACCCGGGTGCTTCTGTGCGGTCTGCACCACGGCCGCAACGGCCGCGTAGGTGTGCCAGATGTCGTCTTCCCGCATGGAGCCGAATGGAATCACCATATCGACTTCCCGGGCGCCGTTTTCAATCACGGCCTCGGTCTCCGCCCGCAGCGCCGCGAGGTCGGTGGTGCCGAACGGGAATCCGACCACCACGCAGGGAACGACGTCCGAACCCTGCAGCCGCGCGCTGACCAGGGCGATGTGCTGCGGGTTGACGCACACGGCGCGGAAGTTGTAGGCCAGTGCCTCCTGGCACAGGTTTTCGATGTCGACCACGCTCGCTTCCGGCTTGAGCAGGGTGTGCTCAATGGCGCCGAGCAGAGCAGCCTGCGGGTCTGCGATGGTCAGCGGAAACGCCGGTTCCGCTGGGCGCTCGACCTTCTGCCAGGCGGACGCGATGTCAGGCGCCGTCCAGCGCAGTTCCGTTTCCACGGCCGCGATCAGCTGGCGCAGCCACGGTTGAACTTCGCGCCACTTCGCCGCGAGCACATCCGTATCCTGCCCGGCATCGAGCTGGCGCCACGCTTCCTCATAGCGGCCTTCGTGCCACTCCCACAGCCGTTTTGCTTTGTCGAAAATCCATTTCCAGTTGTCGTACCCGCGTTCGTTGTGGCGCGCTCCGGCGTCCTGCCAGGGCAGGTAATAGGCCCGCGCGAGTTCTTCCTGCTGCGGCGTCGGCTCAACCGATTCGTCAATCGCCTCCAGCAGGAACAGCCGCACCTCCTTGCGGATGGGCTGTCCGTCCCGCTCGATGTCGTAGGCAACACGGCCCAGGGGCGCCAGAATCCGTGCCTCTATACCCGTCTCTTCTTCAATCTCGCGGACCGCCGCCATCTCCCAGGTTTCCCCTGCTTCGAGATGGCCTTTCGGAAATGCGGTATGGCCATAGGCGTCATCAATCAGCAGAACTTCGAGTCCTGCGGTCGTCTGTCGAACGACGAGGCCGCCAGCCGCACGTTCAATCTTCTTCATACACTCATCTCCATCGCCGGTTCATCATCGTCCGGCAGGGTATCGTCCGACGTGATTTGTCTTACGAACGTTCCATGCTGAAGCTGTGCACCCGGACGAGTCAACTCGACTTCGCACACTTGTCCGACCAAATCCTCAGCAGGCATACCGGCAGGCACAGGAAACGTTACCTTAAGGTAATTGTCCGCATGACCCACCAGCCAGAAACCGTCTTCTCCATTCGGTCCGCTGCCCGGACGCAGGTCGCTTCCCTGCGGCTGCAGCGGTTCTTCTGGAATCACTTCCAGGGTGCGCCCCGAAAACCCGCGCGCGTACGCTTCTGTCAGTTCTGCGGAGAGCGCAATCAGCCGCTCCACCCGTGCCGCTTTGACCTCTTCATCGACAACATCGGTGTAGCGGGCCGCCGCGGTGCCCTTGCGGGCCGAGTACGGAAAAACGTGCAGCTGCGAGAACCGCTGTGCCCGGATGAACGCCTCGGTCCGGTCAAACGCGTCGTCCGACTCCCCTGGGAAGCCGACAATCACGTCACTGGTAATGGCGAGCTCGGGCAGCGCCGCCCGCAAACGAACCAGCTTGTCAGCATATTCCTCCACGGTATAGTGGCGGTTCATGCGTTTGAGCACCTGGTTGTCGCCCGCTTGGAGCGGAATGTGAAGGTGTTTGCAGACCTTGCTGGAGCGGCCGAGCACCTCAATCAGTTCGTCGTCGATTTCGCTGGCTTCAATCGAACTGATGCGCACGCGGTAGAGGTCCGGTACCGTTTCCAGATCGCGAAGCAGGTGCGCCAGCCGGTACCCGTCCAGGTCCGCACCATAACCGCCCGTGTGAATTCCGGTCAACACGATTTCCCGGTACCCGGCCGCCGCCAGTTTCCGCGCCTGCAGCAGGATGTTCTCCGGTTTGCGGCTGCGAATCAAGCCGCGCGCGAAGGGAATGATGCAAAACGTGCAGAAGTTGTTGCACCCGTCCTGGATTTTCAGATTCGCCCGCGTCCGCTCTTCAAACCAAGGCACATCCATCTCTTCAAATTCACGCGTCTTCAGGATGTTGCCCACCTGCTCGCGCGGGTGCAGGTACGGGTGCTGTTCGGCCTGGATCTCTTCCACCAGCCGGACGATTTGCGACTTGCGGTCGTTGCCGACCACCAGGTCGACCCCCGCGATGGCCGCAACTTCCTTCGGCGCCACTTGCGCGTAGCAGCCTGTGACGACCACGGTCGCCGCTGGATTGGTTCGAACCGCCCGGCGTATCATCTGGCGCGACTTTCGGTCTCCCGTATTGGTCACCGTACAGGTGTTTACCACGTACACGTCCGCGCGCTCCTCAAACGGAATCTGCGTGTACCCAGCGGCCTTGAACATCTGCCAAATGGCTTCCGTATCGTAGAAATTGACCTTACACCCCAAGGTATGAAACGCAACCGTCGGCATGCCGATCAGCCCCCTAGTTCACCGATCTCGTACAACACGGCACTCGCGGCGACGAGCCCGGATGTTTCCGTGCGCAAAATCCGCTGGCCAATCGTGATGGACTGCGCGCCGGCCTGCCGCAGCCACGCGCGTTCACGTTCGTCCCAGCCGCCCTCCGGGCCCACCATCAGGACCACCGAGCGAAGCGGTGCAGACTGCGTCAGTGCCTCTTTCAGCGCCGTGCGAATGCCGCACGTCGTCTCCTGTTCGTCGAGCAAGAGGAGCAAGCCCGGCTGCACGTCCTCCAGATACCCGTCCAGCGCTGATAACCCCGGATACCAGTCGACGGACGGAACCGCATCGCGCTGTGCCTGGCCGGCCGCCTCTGCCGCAATGCGGCGCCAGCGCGCCAGGCGGGCGGTCAGCCGCTCACCCGTGAGCTGGCCGATGCTGCGCTGCGTGGGCAAGACGCAGAACCCCGCCACGCCGAGCTCCGTGCACTTTTCCACGACGTCGTCCACCTTATCGCCTTTCGCGAACGACTGCACGAGGTACACAGGCACCGCCGGATCGCGGCGCTCGACCGGATCGCCAATTTGCAGTGTCACTTCGCCTCGCTTCGCATCGACCGACGTGACGACGGCAGCATGCGGCCCGTTCGCCGCTGCCACAACCAGCGCCTCCCCGTCGCGCAGCCGCAGGACCCGCGCAAAGTGGTGTCCCTTTTCGCCCGTCACGTTCATGACCTGCCCGGGGCCAACCGATTCGTTCGTGAAGACGCGCCGGTTCATGCGGGCCGCTCCGCCACGATGGCAACCCAGTCGTCCCGCTGCAAGACATCTGTCACGTGCAGCCCAGCCGCCAGGAGCGCTGCCCGGACCGCGTCCGCCTGCGTGTCGACGTACCCGGACGTGATGTAACGCCCGCCAGGACGCAGCTGCTTGGCCGCCTGCGGTGTCAGGGCAATCACCGGATCGCGCAGCAAGTTCGCGACAATGACGTCGTACATCAGGTTGGGCGCAGTTGACAACAGGTTGCCTTCGCGCACGTCGACCACATCGGCCAGCTGGTTGTCCGCGACGTTCGCCCTGGCTGCGGTGACGGCGACGGGATCGAGATCGACCGCATACACAGTCTTGGCGCCGAGCCTCGCACCCGCAATCGAGAGAATGCCTGTCCCACACCCGACATCGAGCAGCACCTGTCCTGCCACGTCCGCGTGCTCGAGCGCCTCCAGACACAGCTGCGAGGTCGCGTGCAAGCCCGTGCCAAAGGCCATGCCTGGCTCAATGATGACAGGCAGCCGCTGTGTCTCGCGCCAGGGCGCGGCGGGTGCTTCCCACTTCGGCACCACCATCAGCCGCTTGCCCACCGGCATTGCGTGAAACTGCTCCTTCCACGCATTCTCCCACGCTTCCGGGTCGACCAGCTGTGTGCGCAGCGACGTTCGTGCGGGACCCACAGCCAGATCGGCCGATTCAATGCGGTCCAGCACGGCCTGCACCCGCAGAGCGATGTCTGGCTCCGCTAGATGCTGCGGCACGTACACCGTCACCGTCACATCGTCCGTCTCCCGCGGCGGCAGTTCGTACCACTCGCCAAATTCCGGATGCATCGCGCCGGCGTGCTGACCCTCCAGCATCACGCCGCCCACCTCCGGCCAGTCGCCTAATAAAGCGGCGGCCGCTTCCGCGGCCTCATTGGGGATTTCGAATTCCACTTGCCACCACTGCAAACGATTCACCCACTCGGTCATCGATATCGATAGATGTCGTGTTTCCCATATGTAGTGTTTCCCGGACTTCCGGTGCCCGCTCTGGTGCGAACGCGAGCGTTCGGACACGGGATGTCCGGGAAGCAGCCGTGCGCGCCAAGTTGAGCCAAGTGACGGCTTCAGTGATTGCCCAGGAAGGCGCTCTTCATACGCTCAATGAACGTCCGCGTCTGCTCCTGCGGCGTCTCACCCAGTTCGCCGCCCAGTTCGCGCAGGAGTTCTCGCTGCCGCTCCGTTAAATTGGTCGGCGTGATGACGTGCACACGCACATGCTGATCGCCCCGCTGCGCTTGCGACCCGAGCTTGGGAATGCCCTTGCCGCGCAGGCGGAACATGGTTCCGGTCTGTGTCCCCTCCGGAATGCGCAGCTTGACGTTTCCATCCAGCGTCGGTACCTCAATCTCATCGCCGAGTGCGGCCTGCACGAACGTCAGCGGCACGTCCACATACACATTGTTGCCATCCCGTTCGAAAATCTCATGGGGTCGGACGCGGATGATAATGTGCAAATCCCCCGGCTGCCCACCGTTCGGGCTGGGCTCGCCAGCGCCCGGCATACGCAGCCGCATCCCCGTGTCGACGCCGGCTGGCACCTTGATTTTCACCGTTCGGCGCACCCGTCGGCGGCCTTGACCGTGGCAGTCTGGACACGGGCTCTTGATTCGTTTGCCGCTCCCGTGACAGACCGAACACACCCGCCGGTTCACCATGCGGCCGAACGGGGTATTGACGACAGACTGCTGCTCACCTGTCCCGTTACAGGCCGAGCAGGTCTCCACCTGCGTCCCGGGACGGGCGCCGGACCCGCCGCACGTTGAACAGGTCTCCGTGCGCGGAATTTGAATCTCTTCCTCGATGCCAAACGCAGCATCTTCGAAATCGACTTCCAGCTCATACTCCAGGTCTGCCCCGCGCTGGGGTCCACGGGCCCGGCCGCCGCCAAAGAACATATCAAAGATGTCGCCGAACCCACCGAAGTCGGAGAAGCCGCCGCCCTCAAAACCACCACCGCCCATGCCCTGGGTCGGATCCTGGTGACCGAACTGGTCGTATCGAGCACGCCGGTTTGCATCGGACAGCGTCTCGTAGGCCTCGGAAATTTCCTTGAACTTCTGTTCGGCGTTGGGATCGTCCTTGTTGACGTCCGGGTGGTACCGGCGCGCAAGCCTGCGGTAGGCCTTCTTAATTTCTTCCGGGCTGGCGTCCCGTCCGACACCCAAGACCTCGTAATAATCTCGTTTCTCCACCGACTCTCCCTCCAGCCGTTGACGACCTTATCATATCACAGCGATGCCCCGGGCCGTCAGATCCCACCTGCCCCCGGGGCTGTTGTGAACACTTCGCGGCTGCGACACCTGCCCACGACGCGTCCTCGCGTCCATCCGCTGGCACCCGCGCAGCTGGCGCGACTTGCCAGTACGCGGCGTCGTTATCGAGGACTCACTTCTCCTCGTCCACCACTTTGTAGTCAGCATCCACGACGTTGTCCTGCGCGCTGTCCGTCGAACCAGCGGCTGCGCCCGACCCATCCGTCTTCACCTGTTCGTACAGTTTGGTCGACAGCTTGTGCAGCACCTGCGTCAGTTCATCATATGCCGACTGAATCGCGGACGTATCGTCGCCGCCCAGCGCGTCGCGCAGCTTCTTCTGCTTCTCCTCGACCTCGGACTTGAGCGCTGCATCAGCCTTGTCACCGAGGTCTTTCAGGCTCTTTTCGGTCTGGTAGAGCAGCTGGTCCGCCTGGTTGCGCAGCTCAATCTGCTCGCGCCGCTTCTTGTCTTCTTCCGCATGCAGCTCGGCTTCCTTCATCATGCGGTCGATCTCTTCCTTGCTCAAACCACTTGAAGCGGTGATGGTAATTCGCTGGCTGCGCCCGGTACCCAGGTCCTTCGCGGAAACGTTGACAATGCCGTTGGCGTCGATGTCAAACGTGACCTCGATTTGCGGAACGCCGCGCGGTGCCGGCGGAATGTCGTTGAGGGTGAAGCGGCCCAGCGTTTTGTTGTCGCGCGCCATCTCCCGTTCACCCTGGAGTACGTGAATTTCCACCGATGTCTGGTTGTCGGCCGCCGTGGAGAACACCTGGCTCTTCGACGTCGGAATCGTTGTGTTGCGGTCGATCAAGCGCGTGAACACGCCGCCCAGCGTCTCAATGCCAAGAGACAACGGTGTCACGTCGAGCAGCACGACGTCCTTGACTTCACCGGTCAGCACACCTGCCTGAATCGCAGCGCCAATCGCGACGACTTCGTCGGGGTTCACGCCCTTCGAGGGTTCCTTGCCAATCAGCTTTTTGATGGCTTCCTGCACCGCCGGAATGCGCGTCGAACCACCGACCAGAATCACGCGGTCAATTTGACTCTCGGACAGCCCCGCGTCTTTCAAGGCTTGCCGAGTGGGTTCCAGCGTCATTTCCACGAGGTCAGCCGTCAGTTCTTCAAACTTGGCCCGCGTCAGGTTGACTTCCAAGTGCTTCGGACCGGTGGCATCTGCGGAAATGAACGGCAGCGAGATGGTCGTGGTGAGCGTCGACGACAACTCCTTCTTCGCCTTCTCCGCCGCGTCCTTCAAGCGCTGCATCGCCATTTTGTCCTGACTCAGGTCGATTCCCGTGTCTTTCTTGAAGGTGTCCACAAGGTACCGCATGATGCGCTCATCGAAGTCATCGCCGCCCAGGTGGTTGTTCCCGCTGGTGGCCTTCACCTCGAACACGCCGTCGCCGAGTTCGAGAATCGATACGTCAAATGTACCGCCGCCCAGGTCATAGACGAGAATGGTGTGCTCCCCTTCTTTGTCAAGGCCGTACGCGAGGGCCGCAGCCGTCGGTTCGTTGACAATTCGCAGCACCTCAAGCCCCGCGATGCGGCCGGCGTCCTTGGTCGCCTGGCGCTGGCTGTCGCTGAAGTACGCGGGTACCGTGATGACCGCCTGCGTCACTTTTTCACCCAAATACGCCTCCGCATCCGCCTTCAGCTTCTGCAGAATCATCGCGGAAATCTCCTGCGGCGTGTAGCTCTTTCCGTCAATGGTTTCCTTATGATTGGTCCCCATGTGCCGCTTAATGGAAATAATCGTGCGGTCCGGATTCGTGATGGCCTGACGTTTCGCAACATCCCCGACGAGCCGCTCGCCATCCTTCGAGAACGCCACCACAGACGGGGTCGTCCGGTTCCCTTCAGAGTTCGGAATGACGACGGTCTCGCCGCCTTCCATGACTGCCACACAAGAGTTGGTCGTTCCCAGGTCGATGCCAATCACCTTTGCCATGATCCCTGTTCCTCCTCGATCTGCCTTCGTCTCACATCCTGCAGCCTGTTCAAACGGTGACCTTGACCATCGCTGGCCGTAACACTCGGTCGCCAATCCGGTACCCCTTTTGGAACTCCTCGACGACGATGCCAGCTTCGCGGTCGCCAGCCGGTTCCTGCATCACGGCTTCGTGCACGTTTGGATCGAACGGCTGGCCCACCGTCTCCATCTGCGTCACATCATAGGATTGCAGCAAATTGAGCAGCTGCCGCTGTACCATTTCAACCCCCGCGCGCACCGTTTCCAGGTCTGCTTCCGGGGTAAAAGCCGACAACGCCCGGTCGAAATTGTCCGCGATGGGCAGCAGTTCGCCGAGCAGTTTGCGCGTGGCAAACAGCTGCAGTTCTTCTCGCTCCTGGCGGGTCCGTCTGCGGAAGTTGTCAAAGTCCGCCTGCAGACGCAGGAGCTGCTGCTTCAGGCTGTCAATTTCTGCGTCACGCGGATCCGGCTGTCCTTCCTCGGCCTGCGCCTCAGCTTCCGCCTCCCCGGCGGGTCCGGACGCCGCTGCGTCGGTCGCTGCTGCACGCGCGCCATCGTCAGCCGCTGCTGAATCCGACGCCTGCGTCTCCGTCTGGGCGCCTGCCGCTGCGGCGGCAGACGCCGCAGCGCCCGCGGAGTCCCCGGCCTCTGACGACTGCCCGCTCACACGCGCTTCCTCCGCTGGTTCCGAGCTTGAGGTGGTCTGTGAATCCTGCGCTGAATCGTTCCGTCGCTGCGTTGCCATGTTCGCCCTCCATCGTGTTTTCATCACCGCGCCCTTGGCACGGGCCGTCCAGCGCAGGCGCAGAACGCCCGCCGCCGGCCGTTACTCCTGTGCTTCGGCCGCACGCTGTGTCATAACGTGCGTCAGTGACCGCGACGCGTAGTCCAGAATCTGCATGACACGCGCATAGTCCATGCGTGTCGGTCCCAAGACGCCGACACTGCCAACCGACTTGCCAGCAATCGTATACGTCGCGGAAATGACTGTGCAGTCCTGCAGCGGCTCCAGGCCATTCTCCATGCCGATGCGAACCTGAATACCCGAACCGGAGCTCGGAAGCACCCTTCGCAGCGCGCCTTCCTCTTCCAGCAGCGCCAGCAGCGGACGGACTTTCTCGACGTCCCGGAACTCCGGCTGGGCCAGGATGTTGGTCGTTCCGCCCACATACAAGCGTTCGTCGGCGCTGTCCGCCACCGCACACAGTTCATCGAGCATCGCGATCGCGTTTTCACAATGCTCCAGCACGTTGGTCATTTCAGCGGCGATTTCCCGGTACGATCGCGACCGCAGCTGCGAAACCGGCACGCCCTGCAGCTTGGTGTTCAACAAGCTGACCAGCTGGGACATGTCCTCCGGCGAAATGTCCTCCAGCCACTGCACCTGGCGGCTTTGCACCTGGCCCGTTTCGGTCACCAGAATCGCCACGGCGGTGTGACTGGTCAGCGGCACCAGCTGGATGCTCTTAATTCGTTCCTCGTGCACCTGCGGACCCAGCACAATCGTGGTGTACTGCGTCAACTGTGACAGCACCGTCGCCGTTTGATGGAAAATCCGTTCCGCTTCATTCATCTTCTGAAAATACACTTCCCGCAGCGCGGCAAGCGTCCGAGCGTCAATCTCCCGGCGGTTCAGCAGGTGGTCGACGTAAAACCGATAGCCCTTCTGGGAAGGGATACGTCCTGCTGACGTATGCGGCTGATCGAGGTAACCGAGTTCCTCCAGGTCTGCCATCTCATTGCGGATGGTCGCAGCGCTCAGCTGAATTTCCTGGTGCTTGGACAGTGCCCGGGAACCCACCGGTTCCGCGCCGCGGACATAATCCTCGACAATCATGCTCAGAATCAACTTTTGTCTGTCCGTCAGCATACCTCATTCACCTCGTCTGTTAGCACTCAGGAATGTCGAGTGCTAACGTTCCATCATGAAGATTATCAAAGCATTGAAACCGTGTCAATGAACGCTTCAAACACGACGTTCGCAATCGGCCATGCCCGTTCTGTCAAATGCAGCCGGCCGTCTGTCCAGGCCAGCAGCCCCTGCGCCGTCAGTTCGCGAATCTGTTTGCCAAACACCTTATCCATCGCCACCCCGTGCCGCTTCAGGAAGGCGGCCCGGGACACGCCTTCTGCCAGCCGCAGCCCCAGCATCATGGTGTCTTCGCACGCTTCGCGTACAGACACCCGCATCGTGTCTGCCACTGGACGCCGCCCATCCGCCAGAGCGCTGGCATACGCAGCCAGGGTTCGGACGTTTTCATAACGCTCGCCGTGGACATACCCGTGCGCACCCACGCCCGCCGCCAGGTACGGCTCGTTCCGCCAGTACACCAGGTTGTGCCGCGCTTCGCCGCCGGGCCGCGCGAAGTTGCTCACTTCATAATGAAGATACCCGGCACGAACGAGGGTTTGCACCACTTCTTCGTACATGTCTCCTTCCGCGTCCTCGCCGGGGAGCGGCAGCATCCCCCGCGCTTGCCAGTCCGCGAAGGGCGTCCCAGGTTCCACCTTCAGCCAGTAGGCTGAGACGTGTTCGATCCCGAGCGACAACGTCTCGTCGAGCGAACGCCGCACGTCATCGAGCGTCTGTTCCGGCAAGCCAAACATCAAATCCAGGTTGATGCGCTCGAACCCGGCCTGCTGGGCCCTGCGGACACTGTTGTAAATGGCATCCGTGTCGTGCAGCCGGCCGATGGTCATGAGGAGCCTCGGCTCGAACGTCTGGGCGCCGAAGCTCAGCCGATTGACACCGTGTGCGCGCAGCGTCTCCAGCTTGTCCGCATCCACCGTGCCTGGGTTGGCTTCCATCGTGATCTCGGCGTCCGCCGCAATGGGAAAGGCGCTGCGCAGGCGCGCCATGAGGTCTGCCAGTTGCTGCGCGTCAGGCAGCGTCGGCGTGCCGCCGCCAAAAAACACGGTCTGCAGGGGATGGGTGACCTGCGGCGCCAACAGCTCAAACTCCCGCCCCAACTCGTCAAGGTACGCAGCAATGGCGCCTTTCGGCGCCACATAGGTCGTGAAATCGCAATAATAACAACGGCTGGCACAGAACGGGATGTGCACATACAGGGACGTCGGTGCCTGTCGCCGAACACCGTCGCGAAGCCGCAAAGGTACCGTGCGCATGCTCATCACTCCATCTTCAGAACGGCCATGAATGCCTCCTGCGGCACCTCGACACTGCCGACCTGCTTCATCCGCTTCTTGCCTTCCTTCTGCTTCTCCAGCAGCTTGCGCTTGCGCGTGATGTCCCCGCCGTAGCACTTGGCGAGCACATTCTTTCGCATCGCGCGAATCGTCTCGCGCGCGACCACCCGGTTCCCAATCGCCGCCTGAATCGGCACTTCAAACATCTGCCGTGGAATCAGTTCCTTTAATTTTTCGCACAGCACACGCCCGCGGTTGTACGCCTTGTCGCGGTGAACAATGAACGACAGTGCGTCCACAGCCTCGCCATTCAAGAGAATGTCCATCTTCACCAAGTCGGACGGCTGGTAGCCGATGAGCTCGTAATCCAGGGACGCGTACCCCTTGGTGGACGACTTCAGCCGGTCGAAGAAGTCGTAGACAATTTCCGACAGTGGCAACTCGTAGACGACCGTCACCCGGGTCTGGTCCAAATACTGCATATCCTTGTAAATGCCGCGCTTCTCCTGGCACAGCTCCATGACGGCGCCGACAAAGTCGTTCGGCACGATGATGGAGGCCTTGACATAGGGTTCCTCCACATGGTCGATGCGGTCGCCGGCCGGCATGTTGGTCGGATTGTCGATCTCGACCATCGTCCCGTCCGTCAGGTACACACGGTAGACCACACTGGGCGCGGTGGTGATGAGCGTCAGGTTGTACTCCCGCTCCAGCCGCTCCTGCACGATTTCCATGTGCAAAAGCCCAAGGAACCCGCAGCGGAAACCAAACCCGAGGGCGCTCGAGGTTTCGGGCTCGTACGTGAGCGCAGCGTCATTGAGCTCCAGCTTCTCAAGCGCGTCCCGCAGGTCATGGTAGTCGTTGCTGTCGACAGGATACAGGCCGCAGAACACCATGGGGTTCGCCTTCCGATACCCCGGCAGGGCACTGGCGGCCGGACGCTCGGCGGACGTAATGGTGTCCCCCACCCGAGCGTCCCGCACATTTTTGATGCTCGCCGCCAGGTACCCGACCTCGCCCGCTGACAGACTGTCGACTGTCGACATCCGCGGCCGAAAGACCCCCACTTCCGTCACTTCAAATTCCGCCCCGGTTGCCATCATGCGAATGCGCATGCCCGGTTTGACTTCGCCGTTCATCACGCGAATATAGGTGATGACCCCGCGGTATGGGTCGTAGTGCGAGTCGAAGATGAGCGCCTGCAAGGGCGCCCCGGCGTCCCCCTGCGGCGGCGGCACCTTGGTCACAATTTGCTCCAGGATTTCCTCGATGCCAACGCCCGTCTTCGCCGAGGCCAGTACCGCTTCACTGGCGTCTAGCCCAATGATGTCTTCGATTTCCTGTTTCACACGGTCCGGGTCGGCGCTTGGCAAGTCGATTTTGTTGATGACGGGCAGGATTTCCAGGTCGTTCTCGAGCGCCAGATAGACATTGGCCAGGGTCTGCGCCTCAATGCCCTGGGCCGCGTCGACGACCAAGAGCGCCCCTTCGCAGGCCGCCAGGCTGCGCGAAACTTCGTACGTGAAGTCGACGTGGCCAGGCGTATCAATCAGGTTCAGCTCGTACTCCTCACCGTCCTTGGCGCGGTAGTACAGACGAACCGCCTGCAGCTTGATGGTAATGCCGCGCTCCCGCTCGAGATCCATCTGGTCGAGCAGCTGCTCCTGCATTTCCCGCTGCGAGACTGCGCCGGTAAACTCCAGGATGCGGTCGGCGAGCGTGGATTTGCCGTGATCGATATGGGCGATGATGGAGAAATTCCGAATCCGTTGTTGTCGGTCCTGCAACGCCAAGTGTCCTCCCTGGGCGATTGGCCGGCGCCGCATGGGCGTAAGCCGCTCTGCCGCTTCTATGAAAGGGCCGCGCACGAAGGCGCGGCTGCCGCGATTTGCTGTGACACATTATAGCACCACGCGCACGAACATACCATGCCCCGCGCGCGTACCCCCCGCTCAGACGAACAGCTGGGAGACGGTCATTGGATTGCGCCCGTCTCGGCGCCGCTGCCCGCGGACGCGGCGGAAGATGCAGGCGCATCGTTTTGCTCGAGGAAGAGCGTATTGATGACTCCAGCGAGCATGCGGCCAAAGGCACTTTGCACGCGGTTTCCGACCGTGATGCCGCCCCCGTCGATGGCACCCATGATGGGGCTGCTCATGTGGTCCAGCTGGTTGTTGAGTTTGTCGATCACGCTGGGCGCCGGCTGCGCGGAGGACTCACTCCACCCAGCCTCCCCGTACGCCCCGTATGCACCCGTGTCCCCATACAGCTGGCCGTCGTCTGCCGCTGCACTGCTGGCGGGCGAGGCCGCGCTGCCGGCGGACGGGGCTACACTGCCGGCGGACGGCGCTGCGGTACCCGTCGTGGAACTCCCCGACCCGGCCGCCGTCGTCTGGGCCGCGTCAGACTGTGACTGCGTCTGCGCTGTGGCGTTGGAGAGTGCGGAGATCCCGGCCGCCAACAGACTGAAGGCAGCCGCCCCCCCGCCGATGAGCACCCCCAGAAACAACGTCATCGCCAGCGCCCGCTTGAGCATTTGGCGAATCCAATCCTTGTGAAAACCGCCGCGGCGCGCTGCGTCGACGGCTTGGTGTGAACTCTTCGCGCCACTCATTCATATCAACCCCTTATCGTGACCCGCCTTGGCCATCCCATGCACAGCGGGTATCCTACTAAGGATTCATATGAATGAATTTGATAGATTATCACGCGCGCACCGTGAAAACGTTGTGACCAGGAAGCATCAGGAGGTCGATGACGCCCCATGTCAAAACGGTCGCCCGAGGTGTCCCCGGGCGACCGCAAAGCTGCTATCGTCGTCTGCTTTTCGGTTCCGCCGCCGCGTGCCGGCGTTCCGATACGCGGCCACATGAAGCCGTCACGTTACTCTGTCGCGGCCGTGGAAGCCTTCGTCTGGTCGCCCGCGTCTTCGAAGTACTCCTGGCCCTTCAGTTTCGCTTCCGGCAGGAAGAAGGTCGCGATGAAGCACAGAATGGCGAAGACCAACCCAACCTCGAACAACCGGTGGATCCCGAACGTCAACGACACCTTCACCGCATGCATGAGCTGCAGATACAATTGATGTCCGGCTGCGCCGAATTTGCTGAAGTCGGACGCAATGGACTGCTGCGCCTGCTTCGTCAACAGCTGCTGGGGATTAATTCCCGCCAATTTCGACTGGTATTGCTTCAACGTCGCGGGCATCGCCGTGGTCAACTTGTGCGCAAACGCCTTGTTCAACACGGACCCAAAAATCGGTGACGCAATGACGCCGCCGAGCGAACCGACGAACTGCTGCGTCGAGTTGACCGTCCCCATCATGCGGTAAGGGAACGCGTTTTGCACAGCAAGGTTCATCATCGGCATCAGCGATCCGATGCCAAGGCCGAGGACAACCATGTTCACGACAACCGTCGGCCACGTGGTGTTGATGTTCATCCGATTGAGCAGGAACGACCCGACGATGATGACCGCCGCACTGACAATCCCAAGCACCTTGTAGCGGCCGGTCTTCGAGGTAATCTGACCGGAGGCCATGGACCCGATGATAAACCCAATCATCATCGGTGCCATAACCCACCCGCTGCTCTGTGCGTTCAGGCCAATGACACCCTGCACGTAAATGGGCAGGAACATCAAGCTCCCAAACATCGTCATGCCCACCAGCACGCCGAGGATGAGCGACGTGGTAAACGTGCGGTTTTTGAACAACACCGGGGTCAGAATCGGATCCGACGCCCGCCGCTCCCAGAGAATAAACAGCACCAACACGATGGCGCCGCCGATGAACAGGGTCAGCTCAACCGGAGAGCCCCACGCGTACTTGCTGCCAGCCCACGTGAGCCCGAGCAAAATCGGCAGCAGGCCAACCACCAGAATGACCGACCCGAACCAGTCCACTTTGACCTGATGCTCGGCGCGAACCCGGGGCAGCGTGAACAGCACGCCGATGATGGCCAGCACCGCAAAGGGCAGGTTGATGTAAAACACCCAGCGCCACGAGAACGTGTCCGTGATCCACCCGCCGAGCGCGGGGCCGATGATACTGGACAGGCCGAACACGCCCATCATGACGCCCATCCACCGGCCGCGTTCCTTCGGATCAAAGATGTCGCCGACCGTCGCGCGCGGCATG
Organism: Alicyclobacillus cycloheptanicus; assembly: GCF_028751525.1. Lineage (GTDB taxonomy): Bacteria > Bacillota > Bacilli > Alicyclobacillales > Alicyclobacillaceae > Alicyclobacillus_L > Alicyclobacillus_L cycloheptanicus. The sequence continues at coordinate 2,981,567 of NZ_CP067097.1, read as the reverse complement.
CTCATCATCGCACCCGCTCCGATGCCCTGGAAGGCACGCGCCCAAATCAATTCCATCATGGTATGCGCCTGACCGGACACCGCGGAGCCGATACCGAACATAATGAGACCAAACAAATAAAACGGCTTACGTCCGAACACATCCGACAGTTTTCCGTAAATCGGCACCGTCACCGACGACGCCATCATATACGCGCTGAACACCCAGGCGTACAGCGAAAAACCTTTCAAATCGCTGATGATGGTCGGCATGGCGGTCGACACGACGGTTTGGTCCATCGATGAGAAAAACATCGTCAACAACACGGTTGCCAGTGCCCACCACTTGCGCTGGCCCGTAATTCGATTTGTTGTCTGTACTGCTGCAGTTGCCACCAGACGAAACCTCGCTTTTCCTAAGACAGAGTCCTGCTTCCCTGGGCGACCCGTGTACAATCCTTCCGACGTCCGCAGGGAAGCAGTCTTGGCGCACAAAGGTATGGGTCGTGCGCTATCTACGAATGTATTTTAACACGATAAATATTTAACAGTCAAATAAAACTTCTCGTGAATCACGAACCGGCCCGTCACTCCATGTATGATCATACGTTCCATATTAATGCGTCAAGACGTCCGCGTCTTCGCTGGTCATCCCGGGGTGAAGCGCGAGATTCAACCCCTTGGCGACCACGTGCGCGGTGTCGTCAATGAACTCGTCGATTTCTTTGGGTGTCACCATCAAATTGTCACCCAGCGGCTCCAGCACTTCTCGAATCATCTGCCACTTCTCCTCTGGGCTGAACTGGTCGAAAATCTTGGTCGCCCCATTGTTCGGAACGGACGACCGGAGCTGCCCCAGCAGCAGTTCCATGCTGTCGTTCGCAATCGTGGAAGCGTCCACGACGGTCGGAACGCCCACCGCGATGACGGGAATGCCCAATGTTTCCCGATTCAACGCTTTCCGTTTGTTCCCTACCCCGGCACCCGGGTTGATCCCGGTATCCGCAATTTGAATGGTCGCGTTCACGCGCGAGAGCGAGCGCGCGGCGAGCGCATCGATGGCCACCACCAAATCCGGCTTCACGTGCTCCACAATCCCCTGGACGATTTCGCTCGTCTCGATGCCAGTGATGCCCAGCACGCCCGGGGCCACACCGCTGACCGTGCGGTACCCTTCGCCAATCGCCTCCGGCATGTAATGAAACAGGTGTCTTGTCACAAACAGACGATTCATCACCAACGGCCCCAATGCATCCGGTGTCACATGTGAATTCCCCAAGCCGACCACCAGCACGGAGCCGTCTTCCGGAATATCAATGAGTTGCTGCAGCTCTTTGGCCAGGTGCGCTGCGACCTCATCCTGTAATGCCGGATCGCGGCGGCGGATCCCCGGCACATCCAGTGTAATGTAGGTCCCAGGGGGTTTGCCAATCGCCCGCGCCCCTTCCACCGTGCGCACGTGAACGCGGGTGATGCGAAAATTCTCCAGCTCTTCCACGGATTCATCGATGCCGCGCAGGTTGGGTGCGGCCGCACGCGCCAGTTCGTGCGCCTCCACCGCGAGGTCCGTTCGCGGGCTGAAGGTTTGCGGGACGGCCTCAAACGGTTCCCTTGGGTCATCGGTACGACTCATGCGCTGTCTCCTCCTCTCGAAATGGACGAAAGTGTTGCGACTGCGGCAATCAGTGTGGTATAGTCGAATCTGTCTGCAAGAAGGGATGTCAAGGAGGTGAAACCATGCCCAATATCAAGTCCGCGGAAAAACGCGTCCGTACGACAGCCAAAAGGTCGCTGCGGAATACCTCCTTGCGTTCGGCGTTGCGCACGACCTTGAAGAAGTTCGAAGCAACGCTCAACCAAAACGATGTTGAACAGGCTCGTCTGGCACTTCGCATTGCCACCCGGGCATTGGACAAGGCGGCGACCAAGGGAATTATCCACCGCAATACGGCCAGCCGCAAAAAGTCCCGTTTGACGCGCCGATTCAATGCGGTCACGAAGCAGTCTGCCGCAGAGTAACCGGAATCCGTATGGCCATACCGAAAGCGTGTGCCATATCACCAGAGGGCTGTCCCAACACGGGGCAGCCCTTTGCTTGTTCCAAATGACCTGCACGCTGGGCTTGCGGCTGGTCAGGAGTGCGGGTCGGACAACCCCTGCTCGGCGGACAACTCCTGCTCGGCGATTTCAATCAGCTTCCGCACCATGCTCCCGCCGATTTCACCGCCCATCTCGCCAGCCTGGCGGGTCGTCAGGTTCCCCTTGTCTGCCGTATTCGCATACGGAACGGAAGCCGGGTCCACGACCTGCCCTCTCAGACGATCCATCGCCGCGCGCGCTTCAGGCACCAAGAGACGCCTGCGTCTGCGTGCCATGCCTTCGCCCCCTTATGAGCATCGTTCCCCTGCCCGAACCCACCGCTGCGTGCGGTGTCAGGCTCACTCACGTGTAACTTGCCCGGGTATGGCGGTTTTCACGCGCGGCGGCAAATTCCAGCACCAGCCACTCTACGGTCTGGTGCGGATCGCGGCGCCCCTGCTTTAGCGCGAGTTCCGCATCCGCCACGAGCAGCAGCATGTCTTCGATTTGTCCGAGCGACAAGCCGCGTGCCTGTTCGGCCGCGATCTTCATCGCAAACGGAGGCGCCCCGGCAAGGGCCGCTGTGTCCCGCGGGTGCTCATGCGTCTGTGCGGCGCGGCCCGCGTACCAAATCAGCCGCCACTGGCGGCCGAGCAGCGCAATCACCGCAAACGGGTCGATGCCGGCAATCCACAGGTCGTCCACCGCATCGAGCGCGGCCTTCACTTGCCCCTTGACCGCGAGGTCAATCCAGTGAAAAATGTCGTCCTCAGAAGGGGCCGCCACGAGCGTTTGAACATCCTCCACTTGAATGGTCCGCCCCCACGCGTACACATGAAGCTTCTCGAGTTCCGTCATCGCGACAGACAAACGCTGCGTCCGGCGGACCAGCTCCGCAATTGCATCCGATGTCACGTCGATCGCCAAACGTCGCGCCATCTGCTGCACCAGCGCCGCGGCTGCGTGCGCTGCAGGCGTGCTGCAGTCCACCACCACGTGCTTCTTGGCCAGCTTGACGAGCTTCTTGCGCTCGTCCAATTTTTCTCCCAGCGCCGTCAGGATGAGGATATTCCCGCCCTGGATGGGATTGGCCAGATACGCTTCCAGCAGGGTGGTGTCGTGCTTCCCGGACTTCGCCTTCCCAGGCGGCAGCAGCGCCGTACAGTTCTCCAGGACCTGCACACTGGATGACGCAAACAAGGACACCGTCTCACAGCCTGCGAGCGCAGCTTCGGCACCGTCGTCTTCAAAAGAAGAGCGGTTCAGGTCAACCGGCTGGCCTGTTGCCTCAGCCAGCCTGTCCCGAACCGCCTCAATGAACCTTCGCATGAGCCAAGGTTCCGTGCCGAGCAGCACATACACTGGAGACAGCGGCTTCGTTTGCAGGTCCTTCATCGCTGTCTGCCAATCCTGCATTAAATGTGCACAACCTCTCCTGTTTTGTCCGCTACCAGGCGAAGTCCGCCAAGCTCCCAGAGGTACTCCACTTTCGTCGCTTCTTTCGCAAGTCCAGCGGCGACGCCTTTCACCGGAATCCCGAACGCGTCTCCGACGCCCACTTCCGGCCCCAGCGATGCCAGGGTTCCTTTGTTCTTCAGGGTGAGCATGCGCATTGGCTGTCCGTGAATGTGCGAACTGACGTTGTCACCGATGACCTTCCCCATCTGCATGGCCGCCTGCGCGGTGGGCGGTACCGGCTTGCCTTCTGCGTCCTCGCACCAGGCGCTGTCGCCGCCGATGAAAATCCGTTCGTCATCGACAGACTGCAGATAGGCGTTGACCTTTGCCTTGCCGCGGCGGTCGACGGTGAAGCCTGCTTCCGCCAACAGCGGATTGGCGCGGACACCGCCGGTCCAGATGATGGTTCCCGCACGAATGGGCTCAGCGCCATCCACGTGCAGCACACCCGGCTCCGCCTTGACGATTTTCGTATTCGTCCGCAGCGTCGCGCCGCGTTCCGTCAACGTCTGGACAGCCACCTCGCGGAGCGTCGCAGAGACTTGCGGGAGAATGTTCGGCATGGCTTCGACGTTCTGCAGGTCGACGAGGGACGGGTTCACCCCGTACTTCACGCAGAGCTTCGGCACCCAGTCCAGCAATTCGCCGAGCAGTTCAATGCCGGTCAGCCCGCCGCCGCCAACGACAATGCGCAAGTGCGTTTCATCGCCGTCCGACAAGTAGGCCTGAAACTGTTGTTCAATGTGATTTCGAATATGCGCGGCCGTATCCACGTTGCGCAGCACCAAGCTGTTTTCCTTCAGACCTTCAATGCCAAAGTATTCCGGAACCCAACCCAGGGTAATAATGAGGTAGTCGAAGCTGTATTCGCCCGACTTGCCGACCACCACCCGGCGTTCGCGATCGATCTTCGTCACTTCGTCCACAATCACTTCGGACGTTGGCTTGCGCAGCACGTCTTTGATTTGCACGGTGTAATGGGTCGGTTCGCCGCGGCCGCCCGCCGCTTCGTGCAGGAGTGTCGTGAAATAGTGGTATGGGTCTTTGTTCACCATGGTGAACGGTTCAGACACTCTTTCAAGACGGGTGGCCGCCAGCATGCCGGCGTACCCCGCGCCAATAATTAAAATCCGATTGCTCATCAACGCTCGCCCTCTCCACTGATGATGGTCTGCATGTTTACCATGCGCGATCTGAAAACCGTCCATCCCCAACCGCATTGTCCAGATATTGGCGATGGTGCGCGGTTTTTGCCGCACATATTGTATCACAACTTGGGCGGCGAGTTGCCACCGCGGCGGACGGAGGTTTGCCATAAGATTGACAAACACAGTCCGCACCCGTAGAAACCGAGCACGAACCAGTCCGCATGCGGCACAGGAGCAGTCGTCACCAGCGCCTTCGGCCGGGCGGCCATAAAGTTCGCGACGGACAAAACGACCGTCAGCAGCTGGTCGCACAATTGGGCGAAACCGATCGCGACTGGCATCAGCGCGGGCCAGCCAAGTGCCGCAAGCGAGACGAGCATGTACCCGGCGGACAGCGGCAGCAGGAACATGAGCACCGGTTCGACCAACAAGTTGGTGAGAAACGCATAGGGGGTCACCTGTTGAAATAAGACCAGCGTGAGCGGCGCGAGCGCAAACTCGATGACGAGCGAGGAAATCAGGGTGCTTTGCAGATGGGACCACAAGCTGCGGCACACCGCCATGATGGGCCGCGTGTTCGCTCGGCGGCGAGGGTGCCGGCTGGCATGCATGCCAAACGCCAGCGCCGCGGTCGCGACGAACGACAACAGGGCGCTCGGCGTGCTCATTTCGGATGGCTGCCAAATCGACATGACGAAGGCCGACATGCTCAGTCCGTCCAGCATCGCGACAGGGCGGCTGAACGCGCGGCCGAGATGGCGGTAACTCGACATGATGGCCGCGCGCACGATGGACGCCCCAAACCCAGCGAGCGCCGCAAACCCCCAGGCAAAGGCGATGAGGCTGAGAGTCCAGCCGACCGCCGGCAGGTGCAGCCGCCGCCACAATGGTCCGGCGATACGTGCGAGTGCCGATTCAATCAGCATAATGTTGGCGCCGCTGGCCGCCAGCACGTGCAGCAAGCCTGCGGCGAGGAAGGTCTGCTGCTCCGCGCCGGACACGTTCTCTCCGCCAAACACCACACTCTCGAGCAAGGTCTTCTCGTCGGTGGTCCCGGCCGGGACCGCGGCAACAGCGCGATCGACCTCCGCCCGCATGCGCGACAGAAGCGAGCTTGACACAGGCTGGTCCGTCAGGCACTTGCCTTGAAACGTGTAGTCGATGCCCGCCTTTGCGAGCTCACGCTGCAGGGGCATGCCTTTCGACGTTTGCGCCTGCGGGTAGACGAGGACACCCGACAACGTCACCGTATCCCCGGCATGAAACGAGCCGTCGTCGGCCGTCCCCCAAAGGGGCCACTCTGCGCTGACCTGACAGCGGTGGGTTTGACCATCCGCCACCATTCGGTCGATTTGCAGGTCCAGCACTTCGCCGCCCGTCACCGCTTTGAGCGACGACACGCGCGCGTCGAACTGCGCCGGCTGCCCGAGCCAGCGGTCGACTTGCGTCGGCACCAGGCTGACCCGCCAACCGCCGTAACCGATGCCGAGGCTGGCAACAAGCGCCAGGACGATGCTTTTCCGCAGCCAGGTCCGCCACGGTTCCATGCGCCGCACGGGCTGGCGCACCGCTAGCGAGCTGGTCCGCCACCGGTCGACGAGACAGGCCGCGGCAGCCCAACCCAACAGCAGCATGAGAACGGGGGCAAGCGCCGGCCATCCACGCTTGCCCCCGAGTGACAAACCATAACCCATCGTAAATACGAAGAGGCAGACAACGGTCTGCCGGAAGCGCCAGACGTTCAGGCACCTGCCCCCGAAATGGTAATCGCGATTTGCTGGATGTGCGTCTGACTGAAGTTCGGCGCGTCAAACCACGCGTCCTGCTGCGAGCCCCAAGTCGTATCCACGGGAATCCAGGTTTGAGAAGACGGCAGCCACACCTGATTCCACGCGTGCGAGCCGTACTGCCCGGGGGTTCCGCCGAGGCCTTCATCAATCTGCACCGTCAGGCCCACGGAATGCGCCATGTCAGCGTACAGGAGTGCGTAGTCCGCGCAGACGCCCTTGCCCGTCTCGAGGGTTTGCAGGGGAGACTGCTGATCCCACTTTCCGTGGTATACGTAATCATCATATTTTTTCCAGTCGTAATGGATGTGGTGAATTTCCCATTCGTAGAGCGCATACGCTTTGCCGCGCGCCGTTGTTTGGCCGGCGACAATTTGCTTGGCGAGCGACGACACTTGTTTCGGCACCACCAGTACGCCGCGTTCCTGTCCAACCCCCGTGGGTATGACGAACATGTTGATGTTCTTCGACAACGGCTCCAGCGCCCCTTGCGCGTACACCGGCAGTTCTCGCGTCGTCAAGGGTCGAATCCACGGGTCATACAGCGTCTGCCGCAAGTACTGATAGGGACCGGAGGTTTTGGCCGCGCTGGCCAGAATGGGTACCGACAGGTACTGCAAGACCACGTAGACCAGTCCGCCGAGCACAATCACCCGGGCCGCACCAACCACGGCGCCCAAGCCGCCGCCGAGCAGCCGGCTCTTGCCCAACATCCCCGGAATCAACCGCGGAACGAGCACCGCGAGGCCCTGCAGCAAGCTGTTGAGAATGCTGGAGACAACGAGATACACAATAAAAAACACGATGGCCCTTGCGATGCCGGGCGCCTGCTGCCACACCTGCAGCACCTGCATCACAACATGGGGAAGGGTTTGCACCTTGGCATGCGTCGCCAGGTTGGACAAGCGGGCGCTGCCCACCCAAGCGGCCCACAGCGCAGCGATGCCGACGGCCACCGAGATCAACTGCGCGATGACGACCCCCATCTCCGTTGCGAACCGCCGTTTCGCGCCCCAGACGACAGACCAGAGCAAAATCACGGCAAAAGCAATTGTCATCCAATTCATGTGCACACCCCTCACCTCCCCATACCTTTGCGATGTGCACCCGCCGTTTCTGTCTACCCATTGTACGTGGTGGATGAAGACTGTGCACGTCCCACATACAAATACGGCGCAATATGCGAATAGATGGTCGGACCGATGCCGTGAACGTCTTGAACCGCCTGCACACTGGGAAAAGGTCCGTGCGCCGTGCGATAGGCGAGAATGGCCGCCGCCCGGGTCGGACCGATGTCGGGCAGCGTCTCCAGGGTCGCAAGGTCGGCCGTGTTCAAGTCAATTTGCTGCGTACCCGGCCCCGGTGCAGAGGCACCTGCGCCACTCGAACCGCCCGCCGGCGCCGCCAAAGCGCTGCTCGCAGTTGACGCACCGCCACTGCCCTCGCCGCCCGCGCCTGCGGGGGGAGCTGCGGGGGACGGCGCCGCCGAACCGGAAGCTGGAATCACCACCTCTGTCCCATCGTTCAACGGCGCAGCCTCGTTCACGTTCTGCGCGTCCGCCGCATGCAGGTAGCCGCCCGCTGCCTGCACAGCATCCTTGACGCGCGCGTTCGGAGCCAGCGTATACACGCCCGGATGGTGTACGTCCCCCTGGATGTCGATCACGATGCCATTCGCCGCCTCACTCGCCTCGCCGCCCTGAGGCGCACGCACAGACCCCGCCTGTGCGCCGCTGTTGGCGGCAGATGCCCCCGCGGCCCCTGCACCTGCCGGGGAACTGTGCAAGAAAAACGAGACGCCCGCGCAGACCAGGGTCCCCAAGACAAAGGCCGCGGCGTACCCCGCCCTGCGCTGCCGCCGCCGAGGCCCTTCACCAGACACAGCGCCGGGCCCGAGCGGCACCTCCCCATCCAACGGCTCAAGCGGCGCATCGCCGTCCATCCAGGTTTCGTCTTTCTGGCCGTCTTCCCACAGGTCCATGTGCCGATCGCCTCCCCGCTTGTTCATGTGGATTCGCGGCGACGCAAACGGACCCCTGTTTCCCAGACAGTCGATTCGAAATGACTTTGTAAACCACATTCAATTGTCACAACCGGCTTGTGTCGTGTAAGATGAAATAACCACGGTACGGAGGTTATGAAATTGCTGACGCCAAGCATGGAAGACTATCTGGAAAAAATTTACGAGTTGATGCATGACAAGGGCTACGCCCGTGTCTCGGACATTGCTTCCTCGCTTGAAGTCCAGCCGTCATCCGTGACCAAAATGCTGCAGAAGCTCGACGAAAATCAGTACGTCACCTACGAGAAGTACCGGGGCATCATTTTAACTTCACGGGGACAGCGGCTCGGCAAGCAGATGAAGGAGCGGCACCGCATGTTGGCCGAGTTCCTGCGCATGCTCGATGTCGGTGAGGAGACCATTCAAAAAGACGTGGAGGGGATTGAACACCACGTCAGTCCAAGAACGCTCGATTCGCTGCAGGCCCTGGTCATGTTTTTCGAACAAAACGCCGATTGTCTGGCCCAGTTTCAAGTCTTCTGCAGCCAGCGCGCAGAGCAAAACCGGGCCGATGAAACCTGACGGCAAAAAACCGCCGCCTTCGACCGGATGTGAACCGGCGGAACACCGGCCGCAGCTGGAAGGTTACTGGATGTCAAGCGGGATTTGCCGCGCATCTCCCCACAGTCGTTCCAGGTGATAAAAGTCGCGGTCTTCCTCCCGAAACACGTGCACCACAAGGTCTCCAAAGTCCAGCAAAACCCACCGGGCTTCATCCAACCCTTCTGTGCCTTTGCAGGGGACGCCCAGCTCTCCCAAGCGATCACGCACCGCCTTGGCCACGGCTTCAATCTGCGTACCAGACTTGGCAGAACAAATCACGAAACAGTCTGCGATGGGTGTCAGTTCATGGATGTCCAGCACAACAATGTCCTGCGCCTTCTTGTCTGCCGCCGCGCTCGCTGCCTGCAGTGCAATTTGGTCGATCGATTGGATCATTCAGCTTCCTCCCTGGTTTTCTCCAAAAATTCATTGCGCGCCATCACGGTCAACGTGAAAATGGGCTGCTGCCGGTCAATCAAATAACGCAAGGTCGCGTCGAATGATTTCAGCAAGGCCAGGTCCAGGCTCTTTTGGGCCGCCGCTCGCAGTTCCTCGACGCCAGGGTACGCCCGGCCCGGTTCAATCGCGTCCGCCAGACAAATGATTTTCTCCAGTGTCGACATCCCGACGCGCCCCGTCGTGTGAAACCGGATGGCATTCGCCACATCCTCGTCGACACCGTACCATTCCACCGCGAACGAAGCCGCAATCGGTCCATGCAGCAGCGCGGGAATCAACCCGAACCCGCTGGGAATTTCGATGTTCTCGGCAGCGTGCTTGAGCCGCTCGACGGACCACTCGCGCGCCAAGTCGTGCAGCCAGGCCGCCGTGCGCGCCCGAGCGGGATCGACCCCATAGCGCTCCGCCAGCTGCGCCGCTGTCTGCACGACCCCTTCCACGTGTGCAAAGCGCGCAGGGCTCAATTCCTGGCGAACCCGTTCACGAATTTCCTCTTCCTTCAAATTTGGTCTCCCCTGTTCTCCCATATGCCCTGGTTCGAGCCGGCTTCACCCCGCCACTTGCGCCAAGCGGCTTGCACGGGCTCAGGGACGAGTCCGCACACCGGCTGCCCAGCTTCCCACCTGGCTCGGATCCACGTGGAAGAGACGTCAAGAATCGGCATCTCAATGGCGGTTGCTTGAATGTGCGGCAAGTGCCGCCGCGTCTGTGCCAGCGTCGGCGCAAACGGAAAGCCGCTGCGGGCCGCCACCAAGAACGGCACCCGGCGCGTCAGCACGTCTGCCTGATGCCAGCCGGGCAGCTGCGCCAAACTGTCCGCCCCAATCAGAAAGACAAAGGATTGGGCCGGGTGCGCTTCCTGCAGGGCCTGAACGGTATCCACCGTATAGGAGGGTCTTGGCAGGTCTGCCTCAATCGTCGAAACGGCCAGCCTCGGATAGTTCGCGACAAGCGCTTCGACCAAGGCCACCCGTGTCTGGAACGGCAGCGCCAGGCGGGCTTTATGCGGAGGCTCTGGTGCCGGCAAAAACCACACCGACGCCGCACCCGTTTGCTCCAGCGCCAGCTGCGCCATCACCAGGTGACCGACATGCGGCGGATCAAACGTCCCGCCAAACAAAATCACCGCATCCTCAAACCTGCTGAGGTCATCCGCCACCCGCGACCCGTCCTTTCCCGCTCAGTATACCATATGTAAAAGTTTCATCCCGCACCGGGCCAGGGGCATGCTGCGCACAGCATTTTCCGGTGGGCCGCGCCTAGCGCACGACTTGGCGCCGCACGTGCATCACGCATCACGCATCACGCATCACGCATCACGCATCACGCGGCAGCTGCCCGCGGGCACGCAAGGCGTCCATTGCGGCCCTGCGCATCACCGATACGGGGGCTTCCTGCCCTGTCCACAACTGAAACGCCGCAGCCCCCTGACCGACCAGCATGCCGAGCCCATCCACTGTTGCAGCCCCGCGCCCGGCGGCCATCTCCAGCCAGCGCGTGCGCAAGGGTGCATAGACCATGTCCTGCACGACCTGGCCCGGGTGAAAGCCGCCATCCGTGTCGACCGGGCAGGCATCGACATGCGGCCACATCCCGACCGAGGTGGCGTTGACCACCAGGTCACTCGCATCAATCACTGCCGCGCGCTGTTCCCACGCAGCCGGGACGATGTCCAGCCTGGCTGCAAAATCCGCCGCCAGCACAGCCGTCTTTTGCCGATCACGACCGACCACCGTCACCTGGCAGGTCGGCGCGTTCAGGGCCAGTGCCGCCAGGACGGCGCGTGCGGCGCCGCCAGCCCCAATCACAGCTGCCCGCTGCCACCCAGGTTGCAGCGCCGGTTCGACGCTCCGCCACCAGCCTTCGACATCTGTGTTGTGTGCGTACAGCGGCACACCGTTCTTGTGAAACGCCAGGGTGTTGACGGCCCCCGCAAGTTTGGCCTCCGGCGACTGTTCGGAGACGAACGGAATCACCGACTGCTTGTGCGGAATCGTGATGTTCACCCCGCTCGCGCCGAGCGCGCGAAGACCGAGGACGGCGTCCTGCAGCGCCGCCGCGGGGACTGGAAACGCCAAGTACACAGCATCGAGCGAAAGCGCCCGAAATGCCGCGTTCATCATCGCAGGAGACACACTGTGCTCGACCGGATATCCGATGACACCAAACCACGCCGTCGTCCCCATGCGTTCTCCTCCTCCCAGCTCACTTGTCCATCCACCGCGCGTATCGTGCGGCCGACGCTGCTCGACCCTCACTTGTCCATGCGGCTGACATGCCCAATCAAACGCGGGCGCACACGCGCCACAACACCGTCCGGAACGTAAAGGCGCCCGGCAAAGGCGGCGCCAAACAGCGTGATCCACCCAAGTCCAGGCAGCACGATGTCCCCGCCGGCTCTGCCAATGCGAAGGCCGTCCGCGGTGCGCTGGCCTGGGTTCACCCGCGCCCGGTCGGACCACACGCGGTGCGGCTGCAACGGCCCCAGCCGCGCGCGACAGGCGGCGCAAGGAACTTGCAATAAGTCGTCCTGGTGGCTCTCCCAGAACGCGTCCGCGCGCTCCAGCTTGGTTCTGTGTACGACGAGATCGTTGCTCACGTAGCACACCACCGGTTGATGCGCCCCGGACTCGAAATCGAGGCGCGCGAAGCCGCCGAGGAACAGCGTCTGGCCGCTGTCCAGCTGATACACCCGCGGCCGCAGCCGTGTCGCTGGCACCGTGGCTTTGAGGCAGTCCGCGCACAGGAAATCCGTGACCCGGTGACCCTCGATGAGCCCGGGCGTATCCATCAACGTGAGCGTCCGCCCGCCCTGCAGGACGATCTTCGCGCGCGTCATGCCCAGTGTTGTGCCCGGCATCCGCGAGGTGGTGAACTGCGGCTTTGCATCTGGTCCGCTGCGCCGGATGAGCTGGTTGAGGAGGGTGGACTTGCCCACATTCGCCATCCCCACCACGCACACGCGCGTGCCGTCCCCGTGCGCCAGCCCGTCCATCAGTTCGCCGATGCCGCTGCCCGTGGCTGCGCTGACAAACCAGACATCCGCCACCTTGACCCCGGCGGACTCAACCACCCTGCGGATCCACTGGCGCAGCGCCTCCGGTTCGACCTCCGCCGGCAGGACATCGACCTTATTGACGGCCAAGTGGACGGCGCGGTTCGCCAACAGCGCGGCCAGATTGGGCACCAGCGAGCCGTTGATGTCAAACACGTCGAGCACGTACACAATTTGGTCGGCCTGCGCCAGCGCTTCCCGTACCACGGCTTGATAGCTGGCTTCCGGCAGTTCCACCGGCGTAAATTCGCCGTAGTGCGAAATCCGGAAACAGCGGCGGCAGACCGGGTTGGGCCGCTCCAGTGCACCCGCAGGCGCGTACCCGGGCTGATTCGGAAATTCGGTTTGCAATGTTGCGCCACATCCGGCGCAGACTTCCCCTGCCATGATTCGCCTCACCATATGAACGTTCCCAGTCAGCGGCCAGCGCCGCCTGGTCACGCAGGATTTCCATACCCTGTACAATTCTCTTACGATGACCGCGGCGGTTCTTGCATCCCCCGCCGCCGCAGCGCCCACAAGGCGACCCGTTCGGCCTGCCGCACCAGGCGCGTCCCCCACCACTCCACCGGGTCGATGGGCAGCACCAGAATGGTGTAGAGGCCGCAGCGGTTCCCGCCGCGAACGTCGGTGAACAACTGGTCGCCGACCATCACCGCTTCCTCGGGCTTGGCGCCCAGTTCCTCGAGCGCCTGCAAAAAGGCGCGGGGCTTCGGTTTGCGAGCGGCGCCAACCGCCGGAATGCCCACACGCTTCGCAAACGCCGCGACACGCGCCCCGCGGTTGTTGGAGATGATGCACAGCCGGAAGCCTCGTTCCTGTGCGAGGCGAATCCAGCTCTGCAGCGAGGCCGGCGCGTCCTTGTGATTCCAAGGGACCAGGGTATTGTCGAGATCAGTCAAAATCACTCGCTTGCCCATGTCCCGTAACTTGTCCAAGTCAATGTCGTAGACAGACGAAACATATTCATTTGGCGTCAACTCTGTCAACCAACCCGCCATGTCCGCCCCCGACGCGTTTGGTAACTTCTCGGAAAACTCATGTTGCGTATCACTCTACCACCTGCTCGCTGCGGATGCAACGCACTGCGAAGCAGCCGTCGCTCGCCGGCCGCGTCCGGCCGCGCGGTGCAGCAGGGCACTTCGCGGCGAAGGGCATTGCAGCCGGTCCCCCCATCCTGCATCCTACCCGAACCCGTGCCGGGAGCGCATTTGGTCGTACAGCTTGTTGAGCGCTTTGCGTTCAATCCGGGACACGTAGGAGCGCGAGATGCCCAACTGGGAGGCAATCTCCCGCTGCGTCATTTCTTCGCCGCTTGGCAGGCCGAAGCGCTTGCAAATGACTTCCCGCTCCCGGTCGCCCAGGGCTGGCAGGCTTTCGTACACCTTCTGTTTCTCCCACGTTAAATCCACGTGATCGATGACCTCGTCCGGGTCCGTTCCTAATAAATCAACCAGTGTCATTTCATTTCCATCCTTGTCGGTGCCAATCGGGTTTTGCAAGGACGTCTCGCGGCGGTGCTTCTTGGTGCTGCGCAGATACATCAAAATCTCATTTTCAATGCACCGGGCCGCAAACGTCGCCAATTTCGTATTTCGGTTTGGCCGATAGTTTTCCACCGCCTTGATGAGCCCGATGGTACCGATGGAAATCAGGTCCTCCGTTTCTTCGCCGCTGCCTTCAAATTTTTTGACCAGATGCGCCACCAGGCGAAGGTTGTGTTCGACCAGCTTGTTGCGCGCCTCCGTGTCGCCTTCGCGCATTCGCGCGATGCAGTCCGCTTCTTCCTCTGCTGTCAACGGCTGTGGAAACGCGCTGCTTTTGACGTACGAGACAAATACCGATACGTCCTTCAACGCCAGTGCCAGAAGTGTCAATATGCCAGGCATCGTACGCATCCACCTCCGTCTGGGCCGCTGTTTCTACCCTATGTCGGTGGACGGAAAAAACTGCGTGTACGACTGTGCGAGGGCCTGTACCATTTCGCGCGCCGCTCGGTGACCCACTGCGGAGGGGACGGCACCGTCAAACACGCAAAACGCGATGCGCGGGTGCGCCGCCGGCGCATAGCCAACGACCCACGCGTTGACGAGTCCGCGTCCGACTTCCGCCGTACCGGTCTTCACCGCCGGCTGCATGGCCGAACCCGCCAGAAAGTGCCCAGTCCCGGTGGGCAGCGTCACGGCCGCCCGCATCCCCGCGCCAATCTGCGCGGCTGTCGACCGGGCGATCGCGGCGTTCCCCCGCGCCGCACGGTATTCGCGCACCACTGCGCCGCCGCGCTCGGCGTCCAGCACCAGGCGGGGCTGCTGGCAGCGGCCGCCGCGCGCAATGGTCGCCGCCAGGTTCGCCGCCGCCAGCGGGGAAAGTCGAACGTCCTCCTGGCCAATCGCCGTGTTCGCCAGGAGCCCCGCGTCCTGGCCGGATCGGGCAAACACCCGGCCAGCCTCCGCCCCCGGCAGCACAGGCTTCCCGTGCACGGCTTGGAGCGGCGCGTCGGTGACATGCAGCCGGGCCGCAATTCGTTCCATCGCCCGGCGTCCGGTGCCCATCCCCACTTCTGCGAACGCGACATCACACGACTGCGCGAAGGCCGTGAGCAAGGTCTCCCGCCCATGGACGGTCCAGCACTTCATCTGGACCCCTGGGTGCTCAACCTGGCCGAAACAGTGAAACACCGCGTTCGGCGCGTAGCGGTACGACTCCATGGCAGCGGCCAGCGTGACGATTTTGAACACGGACCCTGGCGTCTGCGCCGTGATCGCCACGTTCCGCCAGGGGTCCTCCCGATTGACACTCGCCATCGCCAGCACATCTCCCGTCGGAACATCCAGCACCACCACCGCGCCCGTCGCCGCCCGCGCCGCTTGCAGCGCGTGCTCGGCCGCCCGCTGCCAGGCCGGGTCAATCGTCGTGCGCACGTCCGCTCCGGAAACCGGCGGAATCGCGTACAACTGCGGGTACTTGCGGCCCTTGGCATCGGCCAGGGTGCCCACGTAGCCCGGACGCTTCCCGGACAGTTCCGCGTCGAAGGCGGCTTCCAGCCCCGAACGCCCCTGCTCCGGCACCACCTTGGCGGACGGCCACACGTCGGGCAGTCCCAGCTGCCCCACGACGGGGTCACGCTGCTTTGCTGCGGCGCGCATTTCGTTGTGGATCCCGACCCGCACCCGCTGCCCGCCTGCCGCCCCCACTTCGGTGTCGGTCCACGCGCCGGTCCACGGCTCCCCGTTTCGGTAGAGGATACGGCCGCGCGCGTCGTCTGTGCGCACGAACCGGAGATGCTCCAAATCCGCGCGCGCCTGCACCCCTGACTGCCACCGCGACGCGGGCTGCCCCGGCGCTGCATGCGCGCCTGTGCACAGCACAAACAGCCGTCCCAGCAGGACGGCGAAGCTGACCATCACCCCGGTTGTACACCATAAAATCCGTCGGCGCATAGGATAAGTTTTCCACGTGTGCCTTGGATTATGCGGACTGCTCTGGTCCGCGTTCCTGCCATGCGCGCCGCGCGCGTTCCAGGTTTTCCTGGCTCAGCCGTTCATTGCGGAGCTGCTGTGCGTAGGTCGTCGCAAAATAAGAGCCCCCGCTGCCGTCGTTTTTGGCGACATAGTAGAGGTACGGGGTGTGCGCCGGGTGCAGGGCTGCCTGAATCGACGACAGGCCTGAGCTCGCAATCGGCCCCGGCGGGAGTCCGGTGATGACATACGTATTGTAGGGGTCATGAATGCGCGTGTCTGCCCGCGTGACCACATCCACGTGGCCCAGGACATACGCAACCGTCGCGTCAATTGCCAGCGGCATGTGCCGGCGCAGGCGATTGGCGATGACACTGGCAATCAGCGGCCGATCACGATTCACCAGCGCCTCCCGCTCAATCAAGGACGCTTCGGTGATGACGTCCGCCAGGGTGCGGTGCTGGCGCGCAATCTCCTGCAGCAACGGCCCGTTCAGGTGACGCTGAAAATCGAGCAGCATGGCATCGACCGCGTCGTGCGCAGGACCCCCGCGAGACAGCACGTAGGTATCCGGAAACAGATACCCTTCCAGCCGGTACTTCACCGCCGTGCGGTGCGGCAGCTGCTGCAGAAACGGTTCGTCAAACGAGTCTTTCTCCTCTGCCTGGAGAAAAGCCTGCCGGGAGCAGACCCCGGCGGCCGCCAGACGGTCGGCAATCTGCGTCACCGTGAACCCTTCCGGAATGGTCACCCGCACCGCGGGCAGGACGCCCCGCTGAAGGCTGTGTGCGATTTGCGCCATCGACGCTCCGGCGGGCAGGCGGTATTGGCCTGCCTGAATGCGGCGGTCCTGCCCCGTCACCGACAGGTATACCCGAAACACGAGCGCGTTTCGGATGAGCCCCGCGGACTGCAGTTCTCTGGCCACCTGCTTCGGCGACTCGCCGGGCTGAACGACCACGCGCGCAACCCGGCCGGTTTCCGCGGCCGGATGGGTGCTCATGCGCACCCACCAACAAACGATGAGCCCCGCCGCCAGCAGGAGCCCCAAAGCCAGGAGCCGCGTGTATCGGCTGCGGAGCATGCGATGTTTGACGTCTGCAGGTTCTGGCTGTCGTTGCAGCAAGGTTCCCTCCCGGTCGGACGTTCAGGTTCTCTCTGCATCCAGGTAGTTTTGCAGCAGCACCGTCGCCGCCACCGCGTCGACCACCTGTTTTCGTTTCTTGCGGCGGACATCGGCTTCAATCAACATGCGCTCCGCCTGCGCGGTGGTAAACCGTTCATCGTACAGGA
This sequence comes from Alicyclobacillus cycloheptanicus, assembly GCF_028751525.1. Lineage (GTDB taxonomy): Bacteria > Bacillota > Bacilli > Alicyclobacillales > Alicyclobacillaceae > Alicyclobacillus_L > Alicyclobacillus_L cycloheptanicus. The sequence goes on along the minus strand of NZ_CP067097.1, from coordinate 2,964,247 downwards.
CAACCGGCAGCCCGGTTTCACGCGCCAGCCGATCCGCAAAACGCTGGCACAGTTTGGCCCGCTCCCCGAGTTCACCACTCATCAACTTGGGCAGACCGACGACAATCTTTTCCACGCCGTGGCGGGCCGCCACGGCGTGGATTTCTCTGCACGCTTCCGCATCTGAGGTGCGCTTGATGACCGCTAAACTTTGTGCCAAGAGGGCTGTCTCGTCACTCATTGCCAGGCCAATGCGGGCGAGTCCGTAGTCAACGGCCAGAATCCGCATGCGTTGTCCACTGGGCATAAGCCCGTACGAGTTCTTCAATGAGGTCGTCCCGTTCAATTCTGCGAATCGTGTTGCGCGCATCCAGGTGACTTGTGATGTAGGCCGGATCGCCGGAAATCAAATAGCCTGCGATTTGATAGATTGGATTGTACCCTTTTTCAGTCAGCGCACGATACGCCAGTTCAAATGCCCGCCGCGCCTCTTCATTTTCGGATTTCGCCTCGAAACGCATGGTTTCGTCGAACCCTGCCCCCATTGATGACACCTCACTTACTGAGTTGTTCAAACCGACCGAACCTTACGTGGACGGACAGCCCCCTGACATCCTTCTCCGAACAGGGGGCCATCTCCTCTCGCACATCCCTCAGGACAGGAAACTTGCAATCATGTCCGGAACAGCCGCAATGGCTGCTGGCAGCTTGTCGACGTCGCGCCCGCCGGCCTGTGCCAAGTCCGGACGTCCGCCGCCGCCGCCGCCCGTTTGCTCAGCGACCTGTTTCACCAGCTTGCCGGCGTGCAGATTGCGCTTTTGCAGGTCTGCGGACACCGCCGCCACCAACGCGACCTTGCCGTTCACCGCGCTGCCCAGCACGACGACGCAGGACGGCAGTTTGGCGCGGATCTCGTCCGTGATGCGGCGCAGGGCTTCTGCGTCCGCACCCTCCACGACGGCCGACACCACCGGAATGTCCTGGACCGTCACGACGTTCTCCACCAGCTCTCCCGCCTTGCCGCGCAGCAACCGCGCCTGCACGGACTCCAGCGCGCGTTCCAGGCCCCGCATCTCTTCCAGCGTTCGCTCAATCCGCCCAGTCAATTCTGCCGGCGATGTTTTCAGCAGGGTGCTCGCCTGCTGAAGGATGGTCTCCTGCGCCACCGCGTACTGGTAAGCATAACGGCCCGTGACCGCTTCGATGCGGCGCACGCCCGACCCGATGCCAGACTCCGACACAATCCGGAACTGGCCAATCAGCCCGGTCCGCGGCACATGGCAGCCCCCGCACAGTTCAATGCTGTAATCGCCCGCCTGCACCACGCGCACGCGGTTGCCGTACTTCTCGCCGAACAACGCCATAGCGCCGAGGGCTTTCGCCGCCTCGAGGTCCATTTCTTCAATCACCACCGGGTCGTCGCGCCAAATCGCCGCATTGACCCGCTGCTCCACGTCCCGCAGCTCCGCGGGCGACATCTGCCCAAAGTGCGAGAAGTCGAAGCGGAGGCGTTCAGGTTCGACTAACGATCCCGCCTGTGCCACGTGCGTCCCCAGGACTTCGCGCAGTGCTTTGTGCAGCAGGTGCGTCGCCGTGTGGTTCTTGATGGTGTCGCGGCGGGCAGACGCGTCCACAGCGGCAGTCACCGCGTCATGGATGGACAGCACCCCTGCCGTGACCTTGACCGTATGCACGTGCTGACCGTGCGGCGCCTTCTGCACATCGGTGACCGCTGCGCTGCCGTCCTGTCCTCGAATCTCGCCCTGATCTGCGACCTGACCGCCGCTCTCGGCGTAAAAGGGCGTCACGTCGAGAATGACCTGGCCCTCTTCGCCCGCTTGCAAGTGGTCCACCAGTTCACCGTTCTGGAGCAGCGCCACCACGTGTGCTTGTGCAGAGAGTTCGTCGTAGCCGACGAAGCGGCTGCCCACAGTCAGCGTCTCGAGCGCCGTGCGCTGTGCGTTCATGCCGTCCACGGTCTGCCGCGCCTGACGCGCACGCGTGCGCTGCTGCTCCAGTTCCTTTGCGAACGCGTCGCGATCGACCAAAAAACCGCGCTCGGCCGCGATTTCCTCGGTGAGGTCAATCGGAAACCCGAAGGTGTCGTAGAGCTTGAAGGCGTCGCGCCCCGCCAGGGTGGTTTCTCCGTTCGCGGCGAGGCGGTCCAGCCACTCCGCGAGGAGCGTTTCGCCGTCCGCCAAGGTTTCGTGGAAACGTTCTTCTTCGGTTCGCACGACCTTGCGAATGAAGTCCAGCTTTTCGCGGACCTCAGGGTAGTCCTGGCCCATGATGTCCGAGACAACGCTGACCAGCTCGTTCAAAAAGGGCCGGTCGACCCCGAGTTTCCGCCCGCTTCGCACTGCGCGCCGGAGCAGGCGGCGAATAATGTAGCCGCGTCCTTCGTTGCCCGGGAGCGCGCCGTCGCCAATCGCAAACACGACGGTTCGAACGTGGTCGGCGATGATTTTGAAGTGTACGTCGTTGGCCGCATCCTGGCCGTAGACCTGTCCGGAAATGTTCGCGGCCGCGTCAATCAACGGTTTGAACAGGTCGGTTTCAAAGTTGTTCGGCACGTCCTGCAGGACGGACGCAATGCGTTCCAGGCCCATCCCCGTGTCAATGTTCTTCTTCGGCAGCGGCGTATAGGAACCGTCTGGCTCCCGGTTGTACTGGGTGAACACAAGGTTCCAGATTTCCAGGAAGCGGTCGCAGTCACAGCCCGCCTGGCAGTCCGCTTTGCCGCAGCCGAATTCTGCGCCGCGATCGTAAAAGATTTCCGAGCAAGGGCCGCAAGGACCTTCGCCGATTTCCCAGAAGTTATCCTCGTCCCCGCGAATGATGCGCTCGTCGGGGAGGCCTACGACATCGTGCCAAATGGCGTAGGCCTCGTCGTCCGAGTGGTGAATCGTCACCGACAGGCGCGCCGGGTCGAGCTCCAGATGCTGGGTGAGAAATTCCCAGGCCCAGGGAATCGCCTCTTGCTTGAAGTAGTCGCCAAACGAAAAATTCCCGAGCATCTCGAAGAAGGTCTGGTGGCGCGCGGTGTGCCCCACGTTTTCGATGTCGTTCGTGCGAATGCACTTTTGCGAGCTGACAATGCGCGGGCGCTCTGGAATTTCGCGTCCGTCGAAGTAAGGTTTCAGCGGCGCCATCCCAGCGTTGATCCACAGCAGTGTCGGGTCGTTGTGCGGCACCAGGCTGGCACTTGGAAACACCAGGTGTCCGCGCTCGGCAAAGAACTGCTTGTACATGCGCCGGATCTCTTGACCAGAAAGTTTCTTCACGTGATTCCTCTCCTCACCTTTTCATCCAACCTTGACACACAAACGTCCCCTCATCCCGGCCAGGGACGAGAGGACGAACGCACACTCGCGGTACCACCCTGATTACAACGCCCACCCGCAGGCCGCGGCTTGGAAGGCGCTGTCACTCAACGCGCGATAACGGGCGCAACCGTCGCTTTGGGCGCACTTGGGACTGGCTTCGGAGAGCGCTGCCGGAACACCTTCCACCGCTGGGTGTTCTCTCTGTGACGGCTGAGCGCTGCCTACTTGGTTCCCGCATCGTGTTGTTCTTGATGAGCATTGCCACGCTGTGAACTCGCCTGCATTGTACGAGAACAGGGCAGGATTTGTCAAACCTGCAGCCGGGAGAGAATGCCAATCAGCGCCGCACACGCGGGGATCATGGCAAACAGGACGCAGGCGGAGGCTTTGCGCAGCTGCAGCGGGCCGCCGCGGGTCAACGCGAGAAACCCCCACACCGCGAGGACCATCCCGGCCACGCCTGTCACCCAGTAGAGCAGCTCAAGTGCTGGCAGCACCCGGACGTGACGCGTCTGCCGCACGACATCGTCGGAGAACGCCCACAAAAACAAGGCACAGTCGAGGACAGCGGCCCAAACGGTCACGGATGACATGCGCTTCAACACGGCAACCCGCCTCTTTCCTCTAGCATCCTCTCTATTTTCCACTGCTTGAACGATTCTGTCTACTCCTTTTCCAACCCGTTTCGCGCCAGACCGCTTCATGCCAGGCCGGTGCCCCGCAGCGGTCCGCTACGCTTCGTCGCCGCCGCGCAGTTCGCGCACCGTCTGCCACACCACCTTGCAGACCGCGAGCACGGGCACCGCCACCATCAGCCCGAGAACACCGCCAACCTCCCCGCCGATGAGCAATGCCGCGACAATCGACAACGGGTGCAGTTTCAGCGTTCTGCCCATGATTTGCGGCGACAGCAAGTTCCCTTCGCACTGCTGCACAATGACGTTCACAATCAGCACCTTCAGCGCCATTTGCGGGCTGATCGCCAGTGCCAACAGGAGGGCTGGCGCCGCCCCGATAATCGGGCCAATGTACGGGATGAGGTCGGCAATCGCCAGGAACAGCGCCAGCAAGAGCGCATAGGGCATGTGCACCACCAGCAGCCCCGCGTAGGTGAGCACCCCAACGGCCAGCATCACGAGCAGTTGTCCGCGAACGTAGCTGCCAAAGGTCTGGTCGACGGCAGACAGCACCGCTGCCACCTCTTCACGGTACCGAAGCGGGGCGAGCCGAACCATGCCGCGCCCGATGGCCTTGGCGTCCTTCAACATATAGAACGCGATGAACGGAACCGTCACGATGATGAACAGAGCGTTGACGGTGCTGTTGACCATCGACAACACGCTGGCCGCGTACTCCGTGACATGCTGCTCGGACTGCGTGAGTGCGGACTCGAGGCCCTTGCGCACCGCTTCCGGGAGGTACTGTTTGCGCTGGTTGAGTTCGTCGAGCCAGTGATTCGCCTGTGCAATCAGCGCCGGGAGGTGTTCGCCCAATTGGGCGAACTGGCGGTTGACCATCGGGATCGCGTTGAGCACCGCCACAATCACCAGCAGCACGAAGGCACAGTAAATCACGATAATCGCGATGCCGCGCGGCACTTTGCGCGCGGTGAGCAGGTTGACCAGCGGTTCCAGCAGATAGGTGATGACCAACGCGATGAGGAACGGAATCACGAGCGCCTTGAGAACCACCCAGATGTCGTGAATAAACCCTCGCAACTGGCCAAGCAGGTAGATGGAGAGCAAAATCGCAAACACCGTCAAAACGATTCTCAGCGTTTTTCCGGACACATCCATGCCGATCTTGCCCCCTTTCGGTCAACCTGTTTGTCGGACCGTATCTATCAACACAGTACTGTCCACTTGTGAGGAGTATATGCACGAACAAGCCGATTCCCGCCCTCTATCTGCGCGCTGCAAAGACCTATCGCGCGCGATTTGGCACGGCAGGATGCGCGCCTGCGCCTTCCTTGCGGCGCGGGACAAGGGTTGCGTATACTGAAGTGGAATGTCCAGGACTGAGGTTCGCTGCGGCAGCCTCGGTCACGTCAAGGTCCGGCAGGAGGGGATGGCGTGGCGTATCTAGCAGTGGCCATCGGAGGATTTATCGGCGCCTGCTTGCGGTTTGTGATCAGCGAGATGATTGGCACTGTCCACGGGTTCCCGCTTGCGACCTTGTGCATCAATGTCACGGGAAGCTTCTTTCTGGCGTGGTTCTACACCATCACATTGGAGCGCATTCCAATTCATCCGCATCTGCGGTTAGGCGTTGGAACGGGCTTGGTCGGTGCGTTCACCACCTTCTCGACATTGACAGTTGACACCTGGAAGCTGGTTGAAGCGGGCATGTATACCGACGCAGCGCTCTACGTGACGCTTTCGTTTGTACTCGGACTGGCTGCCGCAGGCTTCGGCTACGCACTCGCAGCCCGTCAATCGAGGCTTCGTTTTCAGCCTGACTTTCGAAAGGAGGGCTGATGCACGGTGGCATTCCTGCTCGTGGGCACCGGCGGCATTCTGGGTGCGCTCTTCCGCTATCAGCTGTCGAAGTGGATTGGCGAGCGGCTCATCGTCTCCTTTCCTGTGGCCACCCTGTTCATCAACGTGACTGGCTCCTTTTTGCTGGGCCTGTTCACGCGGTCGCTCGCTGGCTGGCTCCCGCAGTTCGGGCCTTCTCCCATGCTGCTTTTCGGTGTTGGCCTGTGCGGGGCCTACACCACCTTCTCCACGTTCTCCTATGAATTCATCATCCTGCTCAGAGAGCGCAGGTATGCTGCCGCCTTGCTCTATCTGGCGAGTTCGTTTGTATTCTGCATCGCGGCAGGCGGGCTGGGCCTCTACGGCTTCCCATCCTAAGGCGCTGCACCGCGGTGTGCGGGCTGCGGTGAGTGTGGTCCGCCGCGTCCGCCGCCGGCGGGCGAGGCGCGCGCCCTTCGCTGCGCAGCCGAAGAGCAACAAAAAAGACGTCCAATCGGACGCCCTTTATACCACGATTCAGAACATACCAAGCCCCGCGCCGGACGCGCTATAAGGCGCTCGAACTCATCCCGACTTCGCTTGGCATGCTGGCTACAGAGATGAGCGAACCATCCTCTGCCACTTCATACACTCGCACGGCTTCTCCAGAAACGGAGAACTCGATAAAACAGCCCCAGCAATAAAACTGGTTTGCGCCGATCTTTCCGATATCGCGGCAATTGCAGTGTGGACATCTCATAGGTCTGTCTCCTTTTCGTGATTGTCAAACCTGCTACGACCCTGAATTTGGACCGGCAATCATAGGTATTGCTACTATCGTACCCAAGCGGGAGAAACGATAAACTTCGCATGTGGCGCTGCGGCAAAAAAATAACCCCGACCATAGAACGGGACAACGACACACGCCTCACTTCATTGAAGGACAGCCCTGCTTCCTGCTCGGGCCGATTACCGATTCAATCGTACTCCCACCCCACAAGGCGCGCAATGCAATTATTGGGAGATACCACCATCCCAGGCAATGTTCATGATTTCGTCACGAATCCGATCGGTTTTGTCGGAGTTGACTGATTTCACGCGCAATAATGGCAATTGCATCCTCGATCTCCTCTGCGGTCGTCAGCTCGGAAAAGCTGAACCGCACGGACTGCTGCGCCACTTCCCTGTCGTGTCCGCACGCCAGCAGGACGTGACTGGGTTCGAGACTGCCTGCCGTACACGCCGATCCGGCTGAGGCAGCCACGCCCGCGAGGTCGAGCCGCATCAAGAGGCGGTCGTTGCGCACGCCGAGAAACCGGACGTTGACAATCGTCGGCGCGCCCTCCGGCGGACTTTGCACCTGGACGTCCGGTATCTCCGCCAGCCCGCGCACAAACGTGTCCCGCAGCTTGTCCAGGTGCGCGAGATGCCCCGCCCAGTTGGCGGAAAGGCGCGCCGCTGCCGCGCCGAACCCGACGATGCCCGCCACATGCTCCGTCCCAGCCCGTCGTTTGTGCTCCTGATTGCCCCCGTGGACGACAGGCCGCCAGCGTGTGCCCTCGCGCACGTACAACGCGCCGACCCCTTTCGGCCCATGCACCTTGTGTGCCGAAAGCGCGGCCAGGTCAACCTGCGAATCCCCCAACGCCAGCGGCATCACCCCAGCCGCCTGCACGCAGTCGGTGTGAACCATCACGTCTGGGTCGCGTTGTTTCACCTGGGCCGCCAGTTCGCGAATCGGCTGAAGAGTGCCGAGCTCATTGTTGACCGCCATCACCGAAACAACCGCCGTATCTGGACGCAGGTGCGCCAGCACATCCTCGACCCGTACCACGCCGTTTGCCTGCGGCGCCACATAACTGACCTGTGCGCCGAGGGATTCCAGAAACGCACACGTATCGAGCACAGCGTGATGCTCGATCGCGGTGGTGACGATGTGATTGCGGCCCTGGCTGCGCCCAGCCAGCCAAGCGCCGACCATGGCCGCATGGTCGGCTTCGGTTCCCCCGCTCGTAAACACGATATCACCCGTCTTGCACCCTGCAAACGCTGCGACCTGCGCGCGCGCCGCTTCCACCGCCTTGCGCGCGCTGCGCCCCAGCGCGTACAGGCTGGACGGATTGCCAAACGCCTCCTGCAAGTACGGCGCCATGGCCCGAAACACATCGGGGTGAAGCGGTGTCGTCGCCGCATTGTCCAGGTAAATCACGGCTCTCCCTCCTGTGCGTGCGCCATCTCCTGCCACGTGCCTCGCTATCGAACCTAGATATAGAACATCGGCGGCCCCTGCTCGGCCTCGCGCATGGCCACGAGGTCTTCGAGCGTCACCGACCCGAGCACGTCGAGGATGGCATTTCTCAGCCGGTCCCACAGCTGCCCCAGTCCGTCGTCAAAATCGTCATCGACAATCGTCAAAGGACCCTCCAGGGTCAGAATCACTTCCTTCACGGTGATTTCCGACTTGGGTTTGGCCAACATATAGCCGCCGTACGCCCCGCGCACACTGCGCACAAACTCCGCATTGCGCAGCGGTGCGATGAGCTGCTCCAGGTAATGATCGGACAAGCCCTGTCGTTCTGCGACAGACTTGAGTGACACCGGAGACCCGCCTTCGTGCATGGCGAGATCGACCAGCAGCATCAGGCCGTATCTGCCCTTCGTCGAGATTTTCACAGTTCATCCCCCGTTTGGCTCTTTGGCTCGTACCATGTCTGATTTCGCTTGGTTCAGCGCCGTTCGCGCGGTACATCGGGCCGATAATACGATCGCGGCGACACGCCTTCCGGCCAGTAGTTCTGCTCGACCACATGCCCCGGGTAATCGTGCGGGTAGAGGTACCCCTCGCCGCTGCCCAAGGCCTTGGCGCCTTGATACCCAGTGCCCCGCAGGTGTGCAGGCACGCGAAGTTTCAGCCCCTGTTCCACATCTGCCAGCGCCTGGTTGATGCCCATGTACGCGGCGTTCGACTTCGGCGCCGTCGCCAAGTAGGTGGTGGCTTGCGCGAGCGGGATGCGCCCCTCTGGCATGCCAATCGCCTCCACCGCATGCAGTGCCGCGACCGCCAGCGGCAGCCCGTGCGGGTCGGCGTTGCCAATGTCCTCCGCCGCGAGAATGATGAGCCGCCTGGCGATGAATTTCGGGTCCTCGCCGCCCGCAATCATCTTCGCCAGCCACAGCAGGGCGGCGTCGGGATCGGACCCTCGCACCGACTTAATGAACGCCGAAATCGTGTCGTAATGCTCGTCCCCCGACTTGTCATACAAGACCTGCCTGGACTGGATGGACTGGCGTGCCTGCTCCACGTCAATCACCGGGTACCCATCCGGGCCAAGCGGTGCCGACACAGCTGCCAGTTCCAGCGCGTTCAAGGCGCGCCGCGCATCGCCGGCAGCGTATTGGACCAGGACCGTGGCCGCCTCGGGAGACAGCGTCGCGTGCAGCCGCCCCAAACCCCGCTCTTCATCCGTCAGGGCGCGCTGCAGCAGCTGCCGCAGGTCGTCATCGGTCAGCGGCTCCAGCCGGAACACATGCGACCGGGACACCAGTGCCGAATTCACTTCAAAGTAGGGGTTCTCCGTCGTCGCGCCAATCAGCACGACCAATCCACCTTCCACGTACGGCAGCAGGGCGTCCTGCTGGGCCTTGTTAAAGCGGTGGATCTCGTCGATAAACAACACCGTCTTGCGCCCGTACAACTTGCGCTCGTCCGAGGCTTCCTGAATGACGCGCCGGATGTCCGCCACACCCGCGGACACCGCGTTGAGCGTTTCAAACCGCGCCGAGGTGGCGTTCGCGATGATGTGTGCCAGCGTGGTTTTGCCGCTGCCCGGCGGACCGAAGAAAATCACCGACACCAGTCGGTCAGCCTCAATCGCCCGCCGCAGCAGCGTGCCGGGACCGACGACCGCCTGCTGCCCGACGACCTCGTCGAGCGTCCGCGGCCGCATCCGGTACGCGAGCGGCGCGTCTTGTTCGCGATCGCGTTCAGCTGCTGCACTGAACAAATCCATGCTGATCCCGCCTTCCGCTGTGATACCCGTGCCCTGTTATGTCCTGTGATGCGCGCGGCCCAGTGATGTGCGCGGCCCTGTTATGCCCGTGCCCAAACTAAGCCCGTGCCCCTGCCTGCACCACAGCTGCAATCCGGTCCGCCGCCGTCTCGATGTCCTGACGGCTCACATCATGATGGGTGACAAACCGGACCAGGCTGCCGCCGAAGGACGTGGCGAGCACGCCCTCGCGCGCAAGGGCGTCCAGAAATGCCGGCACCGTCAGACCCGTGGCACCAATATCGGCGATCACGATGTTCGTCTGCACCGTCTCCAAATCGACCTTGACGCCCGGCATCTCGGCGAGGCATTCTGCAAGCCGCCTGGCATTGACGTGATCGTCTGCAAGCCGGTCCACCATTTCGGTCAACGCCAGGATGCCCGGCGCGGCGAGGACACCGGCCTGCCGCATGCCGCCCCCCATGCGCTTGCGCCACTGGCGCGCCCGCTCAATGAACGCCTTCGGCCCCGCCAGCACCGACCCGACGGGTGCACACAGCCCTTTGGACAGGCAAATCTGCACGGTGTCCACGGTGTCGGCGATGGTGCGCGCCGACACCCCGCAAGCAACCGCGGCGTTGAACAGTCGCGCCCCGTCCATATGGACGGGGACGCCGTACGCGTCTGCGACGGCGCGGATGCGCCGAAGGTTGTCGAGCGGAATCACCGTACCGCCCGCCCGGTTGTGCGTATTCTCCAACGAGATGAGCGCGGTCCGCGGGTGATGGACGTTCGGCTCGCGGATGGCGGCGCGAACGTCGTCGGGATCGAGCGCACCCCGGCGTCCGGCCAACTGGCGAATCTGCACCCCAGCGATGGCCGACGCAGCCGCCGCCTCGTAATAGAAGATGTGGGACTCCGCCTCTGCAATCACTTCCTCGCCGCGGCCCGCGTGCGTGGCGATGGCGACCTGGTTCCCCTGCGTTCCGCTCGTGACCAGGAGCGCCGCTTCCTTCCCCAGCAAATCGGCCGCCAATTCTTCCAGTCGGCGAACGGTCGGATCTTCCCCATACACATCATCGCCGACTTCCGCGGTCGCCATCGCCTGGCGCATCGCGTCTGTCGGCTTGGTCACAGTATCACTGCGCAAGTCGATGCGACTCATCCGAAAAGTCCCCATTTCCTATTGATGTACTGCGTTTAATTATACAAGTATCCATTGTATGCCACAATGGAGGGACACCGCAATAGAGCAACCCGACGCGCGGGAGAGAGCGGGGGCGCGTCCGGCCGGGCGAATCGGCGCACTGCAGGTGAAGGCGGGGCGAACGAGGCCCACCGGCGGCGCGAATTGGCGCACTGCAGGTGAGGGTGGAGCGAACGAGGCGCGCGTGTATACGAAAAACGGCCCCCGCAGGCGCCGTTTTTCGTACTTCCCCATATCCATTTCACGCTTCATCAACATGACGCTGATGAAAACATGCCCCGCAAATGCCGTGAAACCCGCGGTTTTGAACCTGCTCTCGCAGGTGGGTGCCCTGCTCATCCAGCTTGCAAGTCCTCGCCGCGCGAGGCGTTTGCGCCTGGTAGAGACTTCGGACTCCCGTAGAATGGGTGTTGGCTCAAAACACAATGGGTTAACACCAACAGCGCAGGGCGCCGACTTCGAACTTGTGGGATTATGTTACCACGGCTCATCAACGCTGGCAAGGATGAACCGCTGGAAAATTCACCATCCATCCGCCATGTGCCTAATCAGTCCTGCATCCAGTCACACATCAGCATCGCCGCAGGCCAGCCGAGCAGCTTCGCTGCCTCCAGCTGTTGCGCCGCCTTCGGCCGCCTAAGGCAGCTTTCGCGCCTTAATCCCCCGCAAGCCGAGTGGGATCCCGACGCTTTAGGCACCTTTCCTTCCTTAACGGGGTCCGGCCCAGCCGGACCGTCCACCTTTAGGAACCTTTCATGCCTTAACGCCGAGAGATGCCGACGCTTTAGGCACCTTTCATGCCTTAGTCCCCCACAAGCCGGGTGGGATCCCGACGCTTTTGGCACCTTTCCTTCCTTAACAGGGTCCGGCCCAGCCGGACCGTCACCTTTAGGAACCTTTCATGCCTTAACGCCGAGAGATGCCGACGCTTTAGGCACCTTTCACGCCTTAGTCGCCCCACAAGCCGGGTGGGATCCCGACGCATAGGGCACCTTTCGCGCCTTAACGGGGGCCCGGCCCAGCCGGACCGTCCACCTTTAGGAACCTTTCATGCCTTAACGCCGAGAGATGCCGACGCTTTAGGCACCTTTCACGCCTTAGTCCCCCACAGGCCGGGTGGGATCCCGACGCATAGGGCACCTTTGGCGCCCTAACGGGGTCCGGCCCAGCCAGTCCCAGCCAGTCCCAGCCAGTCCCAGCCAGTCCCAGCCAGATGCCGACGCTTTAGGCACCTTTCACGCCTTAGTCCCCCACAGGCCGGGTGGGATCCCGACGCATAGGGCACCTTTGGCGCCCTAACGGGGTCCGGCCCAGCCAGTCCCAGCCAGTCCCAGCCAGTCCCAGCCAGTCCCAGCCAGTCCCAGCCAGTCCCAGCCAGTCCCAGCCAGTCCCAGCCAGTCCCAGCCAGTCCCAGCCAGTCCCAGCCAGTCCCAGCCAGTCCCAGCCAGTCCCAGCCAGTCCCAGCCAGTCCCAGCCAGTCCCAGCCAGTCCCAGCCAGTCCCAGCCAGTCCCAGCCAGTCCCAGCCAGTCCCAGCCAGTCCCAGCCAGTCCCAGCCAGTCCCAGCCAGTCCCAGCCAGTCCCAGCCAGTCCCAGCCAGTCCCAGCCAGTCCCAGCCAGTCCCAGCCAGTCCCAGCCAGTCCCAGCCAGTCCCAGCCGGCGCACAGACCCCGCCGCGCACGCCCTGCTCCTGCTACCCGCGCGCCTTCACCTGCAGCTTGAGAATCTCCAGCTGCTCCGGGCTGACCGCAGAGGGTGCGTCCATCATTAAATCGGTTGCGCTGGACGTCTTCGGGAACGCGATGCAGTCGCGGAGGGACTTGCCTTTGCCCATGAGCATCACCAAGCGGTCGAGCCCGAAGGCAATCCCGCCGTGCGGCGGCGTCCCGTACTCGAACGCGTTCAGCAGGAAGCCAAACTTTTCCTGCGCCGCTTCCGGTGTATAGCCGAGCGCCGCGAACATGCGCTCCTGAATGTCCCGGCGATAAATGCGCATGCTGCCGGAGGACAGCTCGAACCCGTTCAACACCAGGTCATAGGCCTGCGCCCGCACGGCGCCCTGGTCGGACTCGAGCTTGTCGAGGTCTTCCCACTTCGGCATCGTGAACGGGTGGTGTTCCGGAACGTACCGCCCGAGTTCCTCGTCATAGCTGAACAGTGGAAAATCGACCACCCACGCAAACCGGAAGGCGTCCGCATCAATCAACCCCAGCGTTTCGCCCAGCTTGAGGCGCAGGGCACCCAGCGCCTGCAGGGCCACCTTGCGCGGCGCGGCCGCAATCAAAATCAAATCGCCAACCTTCGCGCCGGCGGCCTCCACGATGCGCTGCAGCTGTTCGGGGGTGAAGAACTTTGCGATGGGCGACCGGAACGACTCTTCCCCAATCGCGATGGGCGCCACTCCCTTCAACCCAAACGGCGCCACCAGCTTCGACAGTTCGTCCGTCTGCTTGCGCGAATAGTCCGCGCAGCCAGGCGCCACAATGGCCTTGACGACACCGCCGCTCGCCAGGGTGTTTTCAAACACAGCGAACCGCGAACCGCGAACCGCCTCACTCAGGTCCACAATTGGCAAGTCGAAGCGTAAATCCGGCTTGTCCGACCCGTAGCGCTCCATGGCTTCCTGGTAGGTCAGGCGTTGAAACGGCGTCGCAATCTCAATCCCCAGCGTTTCCCGAAACACGGCCGCGAACATCTGCTCCATGAGCGCGAGCAAGTCGTCCATCGACAAAAAGGAGGTTTCGATGTCCAACTGGCTGAACTCCGGCTGCCGATCCGCTCGCAGGTCCTCGTCGCGAAAACAGCGCGCAATCTGGTAATACCGCTCCAGCCCGCTGACCATCAGCAGCTGTTTGAACAACTGCGGAGACTGTGGCAGCGCGTAAAACTCGCCGGGCTGAAGACGGCTCGGCACGATGTAGTCGCGCGCCCCCTCTGGCGTACTCCGCGTCAAAATCGGTGTCTCCACCTCGACAAACCCGTGATCGTCCAGGAAATTCCGGAACGCCCGATACACCTTGTGGCGCAGCATCAACATCTTCTGCATCTCCGGCCGGCGCAGGTCGAGGTAACGGTGCCGCAGGCGCACATTTTCATCCACGTCAATGCCGTCCTGGATGTAAAACGGCGGGTTCTTCGCCTCGTTGAGCACTTCCAGGTCGCTCACGACAACCTCGATGCGCCCCGTCTCAATCCGCGGGTTCACCGTCTCCGGCGAGCGCGCTGCGACGGTGCCCCGGGCCGTGATCACATACTCGTTGCGCAGCGTCTCCGCCAGCCGCATGGCGTTGCCGGACGTTCCGCGATCGCGATCGAATACCAACTGCACAATGCCCGTGCGGTCCCGCAGGTCGATGAAAATCAAGTTCCCCAAATCGCGCCGGCGCTGGACCCAGCCTGCCAGCGCGACGTTGACGCCCTCGGTCAACGCGACGGTGTCCTGGACCCAATGCGTCCGTTCGTAGACTGGCTGCCCTGCATGCGCTCTGTGCATTTCTGTACCCCCGGCTGTCATGACTGAACGCCCACCTTTTCTGCAAGATAGGAGACAATGTCCGAAACGGGCAGCGCAACCTGCTCGCCAGACTGCAGGTCCTTAAGCGACACACTCCCCTGCTGGACTTCGGTTTCACCGATGATAGCCACAAACTTGGCCGCTTCGCGGTCGGCTGCTTTAAACTGCGCCTTCAGGCTGCGGCCGAGGTAGTCTCGGTCCGCGGTGACGCCGGCCGCCCGCAAATCCTGCAGCAGCCGCATCGCCATGGGCTCGCCGGCTTCGTCGGCCACCGTCACGAAGACGTCGAGGCCTGTCGGCGCCCGCAGGTCCCGGCCCTGTTCGGCAAGCAGCATCAACGCTCGCTCCATGCCCCCGGCAAAGCCAATGCCGGGCGTTTCCGGACCGCCAATCATCGCAACCAGGCCGTTGTACCGTCCGCCGCCAGCGACCGTCCCATAGGATGGCACCGTGATCTCCCAGGCCGTCCGTGTGTAGTAGTCCAACCCCCGCACCAGGCGGTCATTCACTTCATAGGCGGTCCCGATAGACTCCAGCATCTCGCGAACCGACGAAAAGTGCGCCCGGCAATCGTCACACAGGGCTTCCAGGATGGTTGGCGCACCGGAGGTGCGCAGCACCGCCTGACAGTGTTCGTTTTTGCAGTCGAAAATCCGCAGCGGGTTGCGGTCGAGGCGCTGCTGGCAGTCCCGGCACAGTTCATGCCGGTGCGGGGTAAGCGCCGCGATCATGCGGGCTTTGTGCGCCGGCCGGCAGACGCCGCAACCGACACTGTTCAACTCAACATGCAAGTCCTGCAGTCCCAGCGTGCGAAGCAAGTGGACATTCAGGGTGATGACCTCGGCGTCCACGGCGGGGTGGTCAGCCCCCAGCACCTCGCATCCGTATTGGTGAAACTGCCGCTCTCGGCCCTTTTGCGGTTTCTCGTACCGGAACATGGCTTCGATGTAGTAGAGTTTCGTAAGTCCCGGGTTACCGTACAGCTTGTTTTCGACGTACGCCCGCACAACGCCGGCTGTCCCCTCTGGGCGAAGCGTGAGACTGCGTTCGCCGCGGTCCAGGAAGGTGTACATCTCCTTGGACACAATGTCCGTCGACTCCCCAACCCCCCTGGCAAACAGTTCCGTGTGCTCAAACACAGGCGTTCGGATTTCCCCATAGTGGTACCGCCGAAACACCGATCGAATCGTTTCTTCCGCCGCTTGCCAGCGTTCTACTTCCCCAGGAAGTAAATCCGTAGTGCCGCGCGGTCGCTGCGTCAACATGTCATCTTCCCCCCGCCTGTCCTTGACGTCTCCCCAACCTCGGGGCGTCTTGCCATCGGTTCTTCACAAGCCCATTCACTCAAAAAAGCACCTTCCTCACCCGCCGATGTTCGGCAGGGACGAAAGGCGCTGTTCCGCGGTGCCACCCTGTTTGAACCGCCGGCTGCAGCCGACGATTCCACTTGGTGTACGTAACGTGTACAAACCGCCCACGCTTTGGAACCTCCACATCGGTCGGCTCGCTGAGCCACTGTCCGTGGGATTCGTTCACGTGCGTTCTTCGAGGTGTCCTTCCGGTCTGTGCGCCGGACCCGTTTCCAGCCAAGACGGGTCTCTCTGGACGCCGCGGTCAGTCCGTACTCTCCTCTTCATCGAATCCGTATGGCGCGCGCCGCCAGCCGCCGCATACGGCCCACTGCAAACGCGCGAAATTGCCGTCATTATAAGGTTCACGCCAACCGCTTGTCAAGGTCGCGGCGCAGCACGGCCCGCTGAGCCCCCACCGCCGTTCAGTTCCGCTCCGTTTTGCGCCGGAGTTTCTCCACGTCTCCCCGGTTGAGCGCAAACGTCTCCGCCAGTTCCACATCACTCATCCAGTTGGCCAGCCGAACGAAGTCATGAAAATCAACCTGCAAAGCCTCGCGCGACAGGGCGGCCCGATTGTCCGCCAGTTCCTTTTGTCTCATCGGCGATGCCTCCTCGTCTTCGCCTAGTCTGCGTCCGCACGGCGCAGGTCATACCGGCTGTCAGTGGATCTCACCGGCCTCCCCGTGCGACAATGGGGTGATGCAATTGCATGGAGGGATACACCGTGAACAACAGCAAACCTGACCGAACACAATCCCGGCTGTGGAGCGAGCGGGCCAACAGCGTGATTCTGGGCGGCGTCAACAGCCCCTCACGTTCCTTCAAGTCCGTGGGCGGGGGTCCGCCGGTCGTCATGAAACGCGGGAGTGGATCCCGATTCATCGACGTAGATGGCAATACATACATCGATTACCTCGCTGCTTATGGACCGCTGGTGCTGGGGCATGCGCACCCAGAGGTGATGGCGGCCATTCGCAGCGCGACGGAAGACGGCATTCTCTACGGAACCCCGACGCCGTGGGAGGTAGAGTTCGCAGAGGCACTGCGCGCGGCGGTCCCAGACCTCGAACGCATCCGCTTTGTCAACTCAGGCACCGAAGCGGTCATGACCACCGTTCGCGTGGCGCGCGGCGTCACCGGGCGGAACAAAATCATCAAGTTCGAAGGCTGCTACCACGGGCACTCGGACCTGATGCTGGTGGCGGCCGGGTCGGGCCCGTCGTCGATGGGTGTCCCGGACAGCGCCGGTGTGACCGAGAGTACGGCGCGCGAAGTCATCACCGTGCCGTACAACGACATCCCGGCGCTCGAGCAGGCCCTCGACCGCTTCGGGGACGACGTTGCTGCTGTCCTGGTCGAACCCATCGTGGGCAACTTCGGCATCGTCCCGCCAGCGTCGGAATCGTATCTGGCCGACGTGATCGACCGGACACACCGCGCGGGCGCGCTGGTGATTTTCGACGAGGTCATCACAGCGTTCCGCTTCCACTACGGCACAGCCGCGCAAATGTACAACGTGCACCCAGACCTGTTTGCGCTGGGCAAAATCATCGGCGGCGGACTGCCCATCGGTGCGTACGGAGGCCGGCAAGACATCATGGAACGCGTTGCACCGCTCGGACCGGTGTACCAGGCGGGCACGATGGCGGGGAATCCGCTGTCGATGCGTGCAGGCATCGCTTGCCTGCAGGTCCTGCGGCAGCCAGGCATCTACGAGCGTATGGATCGGCTCGGAGAGCAGTTGGCAGCCGGCATTTTGGAGGCGGCAGCAGCCGTTTCAGAACCGGTGACCCTCAACCGCGTAGGCGGCGCATTTACGCTGTTCTTCGGGGCCCACACCGTTCGCAACTACGAAGACGCAAAGCGGACCGACGGGCAGCGGTTTGCGCAGTTCTTCCACGCCCTACTCGACCGAGGCATCAGCATCGCACCTTCGAAGTACGAGGCGTGGTTCGTGTCGGCAGCGCACACCGAAGAGGACATCGCCATCACGCTGACGGCGGTGGAAAAGAGCTTCAAAGCCTTACAGGATATTCCGCGGTAAAATTGCAGGCAGACCAAACAAGCGGCTGTGGTCCGGCAGAACGCCGGCACAGCCGCTTGTGCCAAGTTGCGGGGCTTACAGAACGTCGGCCAATTGCGCAACGAGGTCGTTCTTTGGCCGATACCCAATCAATTGCTTGACCACTTCGCCGTTCTTGAACAAAATCAGCGTCGGAATGCTCATGACACCGTACTGCTGAGCGGTTTGCGGGTTTTCATCCACGTCGATTTTGCCAACCACCAGCTTGTCGCTGTGTTCCTCCGCGACTTCCTCCAGCACTGGCGCCATCATCTTGCAGGGTCCGCACCAGGTCGCCCAAAAATCCACGAGCACGGGTTTGTCAGAGTTCACAAAAGACGCGAAATCAGCGTCCGTTACTTTCTGTGTCGCCATCCTATCGCCTCCTGCATCCATTGTGCACTACCCATTGTAGCACAATGTTCAAGTCTGCCCGAAAACCTCAAGACATCGTGGCAGACGCGGCACGAAAGCACAGAAAGGCCGCCAGACAGACGACGGCGGCACTCACCCAGTACATCGACGTCCATTGATACCGGGAGGCCAACAGCTGCAGGGGAAGAACCCAGTACAACAGCGACGCCGCCAGAAAGACGCGCACGGACAGCCGGCCGGACAATTTGTAGAGCGCAAAAATCATCCCCGCCGCGCACAGTGTCAGCGCACCGGTGATGACCGCCTGGGTGGTCAGCTGCCACGGCGTCAACCAGATGCCCAGCGCTGGCACCAGCGTACTCTGAAACACCATCGCGCCCGTGATGTTGCCGAACGCCAAGCCGTCTTTCCCCTGGCGAATCCACACGACGCTGTTGAATGTTTCCGGCAGCTCTGTCGCGAGCGGAATCAACAATGCAGACAACACAAACGCCGGGATCGCGAAGGCGGCCGCAAGCTGCTCCACCCCCTTGGTCAGCAGCTGCGCGCCGCCCATGATGCAGCCGAGGGCAATCAGTAATTGCAGCACGACCACCGTCATCGACGGGTGGTCCGTCTTCCACTGGAAATACAACGGGTGCAGTTCGTCCTCGCTGCCGCTTAACACCTGCCGGTCGCGCAATGTCTGGACCAGAAAGGCCCCGTAAAGCCCAATCAGTACCAGCGGCGTGAGGGTGTGCACCGCTTCCGTGGGCAGACAACCCGCCAACATGGTCATCGCGTAGGCAAGCAAAAAATAGGTCATGTCGCGCGAGAATCCGCGTTCCTCCACCTGCAGATGACCCGGGCTGTGCGGCCTGCGGCTGGTGAGGACAGCGAGGGCAACGATGAGGGACCCCAATGTCGCCAGCAGAAAGGGGGCGCCGAGAATGCCGCCGATCCCGATTTCCACCGCATCCTTTGCGCCGCCGCCAAACAGAATGGCGGTCACAGGCACCGCTGTCTCCGGCATCGCCGTACCGATGGCCGCCAGCACGCTGCCCACCGCTCCCTGCCCAAGGTGAAGCTTCTTGCCGAGCCACTCCACGCCGTTCGTAAACAACTCTGCACCGAACAGAATCATCGCCAAAGAGAAAATCAGGGATACGGCGACCTGCATCCCATCACCTCCGCGTCGAACGCCATCGATAGACTGTACGCCGCGGCTCGTCCGAATATGCAAAAGCGAGCGCCAAGCGCTCGCTCCACTCCCGCAATCTATTTCAACAGGCTTAGGACTCGTCCGATGACAGGCTCGCAGGCCGAACCGCCGCGATAAGCCGCTCGGACAGCGCCTCGATGTCGGCTTCACGGTCGACAAACAAGGCCATCCAGGTGTCCTCGACAGGCGTCAAAAACCACACTTTGCCTTCTTCGCCGACCACCGCGGTCTCCACAATCTGCGTCAAGCCCACCTGCCGCCGCAGCTGCTCCACACTTTGCTTATACGTGCGAAGCGCCTCTACAAACGCCGCGTCATAATCGTGATCGGATGCGCCGACGACATCGTCATAGAACGCGATCCACCCGAGGACCAACGGGTCTTCGCAGAGCTTGTAGAAACAGGTCTGCCACGGCTCCTTCCCAAACTGCGGCGCCGCCTTTTCATTGAGCGAAAACGGACGGTTTTTGCGGCCGAACACCGTCGTGGTCTTCGGGGGTTCGGTCACGACCTCGAGCTCCCGTGAGTTTCCACCGTCGGCGGCGGGCGTCAACCCTAGCGCAGGTGTCGTCCGATCGACGCCGGTCGAACGGCGCTGTGACCCATCCTCCGGCACCCCCGCATCGGCTGACACCCCCGCTGCCGCAGCGGATGCATCGTCGTCACGGTCCGGCGCAGAAGCAGGCATCGCAGCAGACGGTGAACCTTCCGCACCGCCTTGCCCTACCGCCAGTGCGATCTCCGCGGACGCCGCTTGGGCCTGTGGTTCCACTGCGCCGCGTTCCGGCCCGCGCGGTTCCTTACGCTCCGCGGACGGATGGCGAGGCCTCGTCAACATCACGTTCATCCAAATCCACAGACAAATCAGGAGCAGTCCGAGGGCTACCAGACCAAACAGTGCCCCATTCATGACCTGCCCACCCCCCTATGTCGCCTTGGTATGTACCTTGATGCCCTGAACCTTCTCCAGACTCGGGACGGGCTGTACGATGGTCCTGCGCGTTGTCCGAAGCAGCCTGCGCTGACCTTTTCAGGTGCGTTCGTTTGCATTGCGTTTAATCATTCGTCCGATGGATTCGAACCCTGGCGTTCATATTCGGCACAATGTACTTTCCTTGTTTCCCATCCAGTGAAATGTAGACAGGGATGCGCTGCACTTCTTTCTGGAAATTGCCCGAGGATTGGGCGCTCGGGTAAGGCGACGTCTCGGCTGCCGATTCTGAACCGATTCGAGTGACGGTACCCGAAAACGTGGTGCCCGGATAGGCATCCAGGTAGATGTCGACCGTATCCCCCACTGCGACATGCCGCACCTCGGTCTCCTTCAGGTTGGCAACGATGTATTCATCATTGAGATTCGCCACCACTGCGAGCAAATCCCCCTGCGGCACCACTTCGTTCGCCACCGCATTCGACTTCAGGACCTGACCGCCGATTGGCGTGGTGATGTTCACCGTTTGGCCGGTCGGCAGCTGCTCTACACCGATGACGTCGCCAGCAGATACACTCGTGCCGTCCGACACGGTCCATTTTGTCAGCTTCCCGTTCGCCGGCGCGATGACATTCTGCGCGTTGACGGTAACGGCAGCATCGTTCTCGGTGACATACTGATTCTGGTTGTAGAAATACCAGTATCCGAAACCTGCCAGGGCCACCACCACGATGATAATCACGATATTGAGTATGACCAGTTGCCTTGCCCGCATGTCTTCGCCCCGCTTCCTGAACCTTTCAAGTTTGACCTTTTCGGACACAACTCGCAAACACACATTTTAATGACCTGATGTTTCATTAACAAAACGATTTTAATACGAACGATGACAAAAGGAAACCACTCGGCCCCGAAAACTGCGAAGGGTTTACAAAAACTTCACTGAAAGTCGCGTTCACTTCGTCTGCCAATCCACGGCAGCTTGCGAAAGGTCTGCGGGCGCAGCCGCCATACACTCGGGATAAACAAAATCACGCTGAGGAGCGAGTAGAAACCGACAAACCAGACCCACGCAAAGCGCGGGGCGGTGACATAGTTTTCAAAGGAAGACTCAATCCAAAGTGGATTTAAGGCGAGAAAGTACTCTGACCACCGCGCGGCAAAAAACTCCATCTGATCACGCTCGGCCACCAAGTGCAAGCCGTAACCCAGCGCCCCCGTGACCATCACCATCCAGGCGACCGTGGCGTACGCCAGCACCGTGCTCCAGCCGGATCGCAGCGCAATGGTCGACCACAGCACGCTGAGGGTCGCGATGAGGACAATCGTAAAAATTTGAAACGCAAACACGGACACGACTTCCTGCGGCACCGCACCGCCAAACAGAAACACCATGCTGTAGAGCGGCAGGGCCGACACCAATAACAAACTCAAAAGCGCGCTGGAAGACAAAATCTTGCCCATCAAAATCCGCACCGGCGACAGCGGCGTGGTCAACAGTACGGCCAACGTCCGGCGCTCGCGTTCGCCAGACATCGACCCGGCCGCGAACGCCGGTGTCATAAAGGCCACCACGGTCATCTGCAGCAAGCTCAAGGTGACGAACACCTGCTCGCTTCGGACTGGCAGCAGCGGCAGCGCCAGGAGCTGCCCTTGCACGTTTTCGTACAACAGGAAAAAGGTCAGCAGCGCCATGCAGACGATGTACGCCGTGATGACCACCGGCGCTCGGTTGGTTCGCATCCGCTGACGAAATTCCTTGCGCAACAAGGGGTTGAGCATTATCGCGTCACCGTCCGATCGGTCAGGCGAAGGAACAGCGCCTCAATGTCGGTCGGGCGCTCGGCAAACTGATAAATCACGATGCCCGCGTCCAGGATGGTCCGCATCAGCTCCGCCTGTTGTTCCAGCGTCCCGCCGTACATCACTTCGACACCGCCTTGCACGAAGTGGACATCCACGACACGCGCGTCGTTTCGGAGCACGCGTTCCCACTCGTCCGGCGCCGCATTGCCGGTGATGAGCAGGTGCCGGTGCGCATTGGAGTGTTCTAATAACGCGTTGACGGCGGCCACGGCCGCCAGGTCCCCGCCGCGCATAATACCAATCTCGTCCGCGATCTCACTCAGCTCATAGAGGATGTGCGAACTAATGAGTATGGTTTTGCCCAGCTGCCGCAGCTGATGCAGCACCTCGCGCATCTCCAGCCGCGATCGCGGGTCCAGTCCAGACGACGGCTCGTCCAGAATCAGCACGTGCGGGTCGTGCATCAGGCAGCGCGCGATTTCCAGCCGCTGCTGCATCCCGCGCGACAGGGCATTGACGTAGACGTCGCGGTGCTTCTCCAAATTGACCCAGGCCAGCAGCGCACCCACCCGCTGCCGCGCCACGGCAGGGGGCACGCCGTAACAATCCGCGTAGAACTCCAGGTACTCTTTCGCGCTCAAATCGTCATACACACCGAAGGAGTCCGGCATGTAGCTGACGCTGCGCCGAACCTCCTGAGGATGCCGCGAGATTTCGAACCCGTTCACGTACGCCTTGCCCGAGGTGGGCGGCGTCAGGGTCGCCAGCATCGACAGCGTCGTCGTCTTGCCGGCGCCGTTTTCCCCCACCAGTCCAAAGACCGTTCCCTGCCGTACGGTGAGGTTGAGATTGTGCACAGCGGGAAATCGGCCGTATTTTTTACACAGGTTTTGACATTCGATCACGGTGAAATCCCCCTCAACGGCCCCAGTGGCGTAACGCTGACAAATTGACGCACGAGGGTCAGGGTCTGGTCGGAGGAAACCTGCTCCGACGCCTGCACGGTGCCCACCGCTGGCGTCACATTGGTGGTCGTCGCCACAATCATCGCCGTGTTCGGGTCAAGCGACGAATTCAGCCACTGCTCTGTGGCTGCCAGCGAACCGATGGAACGGCCAATCGACCGGGAAATGTCGCGGTTGTACGCGCTGTACGCGCCCAGCCAATTGGTCGTGGTCTGGTGCGGGTCTGACTGCATGTCCACCGTAACGCTGGCGCCAGGTTTCAAGTCACCCAAACTGATGGTGTGTTTATCCCAGAACAGCATCACGTCGTTCAGGGTATACGGTGTATTGTTTTGCACAGAACCAAACAACTCACCGGAAGCCGACGTCAGGTCCGCCTCCAAACTCCCCTGATGCTCGACCGCCCCGGCCAGGTAAGCATATCGTACGCCCCAGCGTGCGACGTGATCAAATGAGACGGCGGTCCCCCCGCCGGTCGTGACCGTCTCCTGTTCGGTGAGGGAATTATTTTGTTCAATCAGCGCAAGCGACAACATGGGCTGCTTGGTGTTCACCTGCACAGACGTCACGCGCGGCGACATCAAGGCTCGAACCCCGTACGCCTGGGCACTGCCGTTGCCCACGAGGTCGAGAAAGCCAGTGCCCTCGGTCAACAGGCCGGTGGGGCGCTGCGTCGCGCCAAACCCGTATATCCCCACCGTGACCAGCACACTGACGGCCGGCAAAATGACCCACGCGGCCGTCTCCTTTTTGAACCGCCGCAGCACAAAGAACAGCCCCGGCCCGACCACCAGCACGTAAATCGCAAACAACGAAGCCCAAAAGCGCAGGGACGGCACCCGCAGTGGCGCCAGCGCATCACTGGCGGACGTCAGCGAAAAGACGCCGCTGCCCGACAAGTAGTTGGGAAACGTGCTGAAGGTGCCCTTGGCGGCCGTTTTAAACACGGTCGTCCAGAACGCCGCGTTGCCTGTCCAGGCGAGCAGGGAAGGTTCCGACGGCGAGAACGAGGTCTGCACAATGGTGCCCCGCCCGTCCGGGATTTGCGCCAGCAGCGGGACACCGCCGCTGTCCACCAACGAAGACGCCCCCGGCTGCAGCGAATGCTTCGACGCATAGACTGTGAGGCGCGGGGCCTCTGCGGCTGAGGCGCCAATAAAGGTCTCCAGACTGTCGCCGTGCACCACGGTGCCGTTGGCGGGCAAGATGGGCAGTCGATTCTGCCATGTCGATGTCACACCCTGCGTTCCGATGACAACAAACACGCCGCCGAGGCTCACCCACTCCTGCACGGCGTCGGACTGGGCCTTCGACAGGCTGGCCAAGGTTTCAGGCGTCGCAACAAGCGCCGTCAACCCCGTCAGCGCATTCACTGTCGACGGAAAGTTGTGCGGGTCAATCGTCACCGGTAAGACGGGCGCCCCGCTGGCCCCGTCTTCGCTGCCCATGAGCGACTGCGCGGCCTGCACCTTGTTCGCCAGCACCGCGACGAGCGCGACATCTCCCAAGGCGTTGCCTGTGATGGCCGCGCTCGAAACCGGCGAGCCGTCCACATCGCACAGCAGATTCGCGCTGCCCACAATCGTCCCAGGCAGCATCACCTGCTTGGTCGTCCAGCCATGCGCGTTCAGCCACACCGGCCACTGCAGTTTCCCGTACGCCATTCGCGAGGATTGGTCAACCGCGGTCGAGACCGGCACCACCAGCGTGGCGGACGTCGCCTTGCCTGTGTTGTAGATCCGTACCGTGACCGGGATCCAGTCCTGTTTGCTGTAGTACCCTTGAAAACCTACGCTGATTTGGCGGATGGAAATCGGGCCGCCGGATGCGGCAAAGGCGTACGTTGACACCGACGACCAGACACAGGCAGCGCAAAGGAATGCAAGGGCGCCGCGCAGCAGCCAGGACAGGCACCCTCGAGTGCGGGTTCGGGCACGCGTGTGACGAGGCTTGTCCGGATGACAGACCTGCGTTGGCGACGACTCCCTGGACACCAGCGTCATCGCTACAGAACTCCTTCACGCCGAAGAATGGCCAAGAGCTCGTCGCGCGCAGCGAGGACATCATCGTTGTAAATCAAATAGTCAAACTGGTCTCGCTTCGACTCTTCAAACTCGATGCGTTTCATGCGCACCTGAATCTCTTCCAGCGAATCCCCTCTGCCCGTCAACCGGCCTGCCAGCGCGGACAAATCGGTCGGACGAACGTAGATGAGGACGACGTGGTCGCGAAACCACTTGCGAAAGTTCAGCGCCCCGTTGACATCAATGTCCTTCAGTACATCGTAGCCATGCCGAATGGCGTATTCGTACGTCTTCGCATGGGTCCCGTAATAGTTTCCGTGAATCTGCTCATACTCCAGAAATTCGTGCCGGTCAATCATCGCCTTGAAGGATGCCAGGTCGACGAAATGATAGGGGTTTCCCTGTGTCTCTCCCTCGCGCATCTCGCGGGTCGTGAACGAGGGAATATAGTGAACCCCGAGGTTGATCTCTTTCAGGTGGTTAATCAATGTATTTTTGCCTGCGCCGGATGGGCCCGAAATGATAAAGATGCGCCCTTCCCGGTCCCGTTTGAAAGCTGGGTTGAATCGAATCACAGGGCGTTCGTCGCCGCCGGCAGGTTCGTAGACCACCAGGTCTGACAAGGAACACGGCAATGCATCGCAGATCCGTTCCAGAACCCCCAAATCGACCCGATTCAGGGCATTGTTTTTTATCGCGTACAGGGTGTTGCGGTTGACGCCGCTCTTTCGGACGAGTTCCGGGACATTCATGCCGCGCTCAAACATCAGCCGGTTCAATTGAAACTTTACGCCCGCCATGGCAGTCATCATCTCCAGGGATTTTCACCCCAGTATACACGCTTCGTTGGATTCAGTCCAATTAATATTGGCTGGACGACGATCCACGGCCAAAAGACGGGTGTTCTCCTTCGAATGGTATGCCATCGGGATCGTCTGGAAAGGGGGATGCAGGATGGCCGCCCAGTCGTCAATCAGACCCAGCCTGACACCAGAAGTGGCGCATCGAATCCAGGAACTCGTGACCACTGCCGCCCTGTCGCTGCAAGATGAACAGGACGTGCTCGGCCTGCTGGAGTGGCTGCACGCGCTCGTTTTCGACGCGGTGCAGGCGCGGCCGGACGAAGAAGCACTCGACCAGCATGATCCGATGTTCGCAGAGCGCCTCAACCACATGCTCGGACGGATTCTCCGGCACGTCTGCGAGACCTTCGACTTTCGGCGCAGTGCCTTGTTTCTCTACTCTTCCCTCGATGGCACGCTCGAAGGGGTGCACGGGTACAACGTGCAGCTCCGGGACATCCAGCGGATCCGCGAAAACGAGTTCAACCTCCCGGCGTTGCGGCGCTCCTTCGACATCCTGCGCCCGGTCTATTTTCGCGAAGCCGAGACCGTGTTTCCGCGCCAGTATGTCAAACGGTTTCACTTGACCTCGATTTTGATTGTGCCGCTGGGCGAAGCGGGGAAACTGCCTGCCGCCTTTCTCCTGCTCGATCGCGGCGGGGAGCGTTTCACACCCGACCCTGACGCGGTCGCCTCGGTCCATCAAGTCCTTGTGCGCATCGCGCGGCCGCTGATTTCGCACCTGTACACGGCGGCAGTCAACCCGTCGCTGCGACGTACGCCCCCGGCCCCCCTCACCCGCCGCGAGCAAGAAGTCCTGCAGCTGGTGGCGAACGGCCTGGAGACAAAAGACGTCGCAGAGCGGCTCAAACTGAGCGATTACACCGTCACAGAACACGTCGGGTCTGCCATGCGCAAGCTGCACGCCCGCAACCGCACGGAGGCGGTGGCGATTGCGCTGCGCTGGCGGATGATTGAATAGTCCGGCCAGCCACATGCCGCCGTGCTTTACGCCGCCGGCATCAGTCGACCCGCTCTGCCACCGCCGATCTCGGCGGTTCCACGTTCGCCGCAATCTGTTCGAGCAGCTCCCGCAGCGCCCCCATCTCCGACTTCAACTGCAGGACGTCCCGCTGCAGCTGGCGAATTGTCTCCGCCTCGGCGGTACTGATGCCAGCTTTGCTGGCGGAAGCCTGGTTCATGCGCCGGTTGTTCCACTGCTGAAAGAGCATGAGCAGCAGCGGGTCGCCCATAATCGTATCCGTGAACGCGTCCATGACCGTCTCTTTGCGGCCTGGTGCACCGTGATCTTTTCCGTAGAGCAGGTGCCGCTCCAACACCTTTTTGATTTGCGGGTTGTTGGGCCCGCCGCTCTGCCGATAAAAGGCATCGATTCGCTGCTGCATCGTCAGCTTCTCCTGGTCTTGGTCCAGCAGCAATCCGGAGGCCGAGGCCTGCCGGGCCTCCTCTGCACGCTTTTTCTTTCTCACATCGTTCCCCTCCCTGCAAGCTCATCGGGTGCACATCCACCCGCCCCGCGGATGTCTGCGCGAACCGCGGCCGTTCGTGCGCGCGCTCGGCACCAGCCTAGTACGCGCGCCGGGATCGCCACGCGCTGAACAAGACGACCAGCAGAATCACCGCACTGGCAATCATGCCAATGCCGCCAATCGTCGACATCACCCCTGTTCCAACACCGGTCTTCGAGCGAAACGCCAGGAGCACACTGCTGCCCAGGAACAACGTGCCCGACAGGAATGACAGTGAGATTTTGTTCGACACCCGCTGCAGCGTCCTGGCCGTGGTCTCAGACATCTTGCCTTCCACGACGAACTGCATGTTGTTCCAGGCCAAATTCTCGAGAATCTTATTGACGCGCCGAGGCATCGTCGCGACGAGCTTGGTCGACTCCGCAAGCAGGCTGGCGTTTGAATGGTAGTTGAACCGCCGCTGCATCCAGCTGCGAACGATGTTCACATCCGCGATTTCCACCAGGTCGTGATAGGAAATTTCCGGACACAGCCAGCGCGCTGTGCCTTCAGCGGCGGAAAAGCCCTTCGCCCACAGCGCCAGCCCGCCTGGAATGCGGCAATAGTTCTTCAGTGCGATATGGATGGACCGCAAGGTCAGGTTTCCCCAGTTGTAGCGGCTGGCCTGATTGCTGTTGACATAGTGAATCAACTCGGTCCGCAGGTCGTCTTTCAGTTTCGCTGGATTGGTGTATTTTGTGGGCTGGTAGACATCCAGGAAGCACTCCGCGGCATCTTCCGCCTGGTTGATGCGAATGTGCATCAGCATGCGGAAAATGGATTCGGTGTGAACAGCGTCCATGCGCCCGGTCATGCCCCAGTCCAGCACGACACACTGCTTGGTATGGCGGTCCACCATGATGTTCGCGCCGTGCGGGTCGGCGTGATAAGCGCCGTCGAGAAAGGTTTTGACGTAATAGTGGGCCAGGTCGGTCATCCGCTCGAGCCGTTCCTCAAACGTAAGGAAATCGACCGGAAATTCTTTCAGGTTCCAGCCATCAATGTACTCCATGATGAGCACATGCTTCGTGGCGTGATACACTTCCGGAACGTGAATGGTCGCGAATTCGGAAGACACGACGCGGTGTTCATTCATGACGCCCGCCTCGACCGTCATGTCGAGTTCATCCATGGAACTGCTGTAATAGTCCTCGAGCAATGCGCCCAGGTCGATCGCGGTTTTCAATTCGGGCGGCAACATCCTCTGCAGGCGTTTGACAAGTTTGCGCACGTTGGCAATGTCGGTCTGAAACAGTTTGTCGACGTTCGGACGCACAATCTTGACCGCTGCCATCCGCCCGTCGCAGAGCTCGGCGCGGTACACCTGCGCCAGCGACGCAGACCCGATGGGAGTTGGGTGAATCCAGTGGAACGTGTGCAGTCCATCGGGGAGTTCATCCTCCAAAAACGGCGCCATGTACTCAAACGGCATGGGCGGCACGCCGTTCAACAGGTCCGTCAGTTCCGCAGTCAGGGCGTCCGGCAGCAGTTCCTGACGAGTCAGAATGACTTGACCCAGCTTGATAAAGGTGGGTCCCAGCTCCTCGAATGCGGCGCGCAACCGCTTTCCCAGCTGGCGCTGACGTTCCGTCTCATCCTTGGCCCTCTTCGTCAAGACCTCCGCGATGCCGTGCTTGGCGATGATTTTGATGACTTCCCGCTGGCGTTTCGCCTTCTGAATGCCGTCCCGCATTTTTTGCAGTTCACGCCGCGCCGCCGTGGTATCGACGGCGGGTTGTACCATGGTCAAAGCGGAAGACATGGTCTCCACTCCTTCTCTGTCGTCGGACTCAACCGAATCGAACGGATCTTCAGTTAACATACTCTTTCGTAATCGATGCCTATTTTTCGGGTGTTCGTCAGATGTATATCGACACGTGGCGGAGGTTATACTTTCGAAGGTCAGCGACACAAGGGCCGACACGGCGGCCCACACGACGCGGGGTGGAGCAGTTGGCAGCTCGTCGGGCTCATAACCCGAAGGCCGCAGGTTCAAGTCCTGCCCCCGCAACCAACATAAGACAGGCGGTGCCTCTCTCGGGAAGCACCGCCTGTCCTTTATGTTCAGTGGAAGGGGCGTACGCCTGTCTAAAAGCGCGAACCCCGTTTCGAAGGGAGGTACACCGCGCGGTCAGCGGTGCATAAACGGGACGCGCTCCAGACGCCACACCAGGCTCGGACGCTGAATGGCATGCGCGGCACGCACGGGCAAATTGACCACTTGTTGTCCAGCCCGAATTTCAAGTGTGCCCACCTGTTCGCCGGCCGCGACCTGCGTCAGGTTTGGCTTCTGCAGCAATTTCATCGTGACAGGCATGCCCTGCCACGCCACGAGGTTCGCCGATTTGGACACCACGACAGGCACGGGCGCCTGCCAACCGGTGTCAATCATTCCAACCGTTTGCCCGGCCTTGACTGGCGAGACGGCCTGCAGAATTTTTCCGGACTGGAGACTGAGCGATTCCCCTTCTGTCAATGCCGTCATGAGTTCACTGTTGGAGGAATTGTTCCCCTGCTGTCCAAGCACAACGCCCAGCACCAGCGCTGGCTTGCCTGCAACCGTGTGTTCAGTGGCAAACACGAAACACCCGCCTGCTTCATCGGTAGAACCCGTTTTGACGCCAATAATGCCGCTTTTCCCCAGCGCATAGTCCACATTGTACTGAACCCCCGCCACGGGCAGCGACGCCTGCTTCATCGCGACCGTTTCTCGAAAGGCCGGAATGGCCATCGCCTTCTCCGCAATCTTGAGCTGATCGACAGCGGTGCTCACCGTCGCCGGGTTCACCCCGCTGGCGTCAGCGTAATGCGTATGGTTCATTCCGAGTTTTTTCGCGGTCTGATTCATTTCCGCCACAAACGCCTGCTTGCTCCCGGCTGTCCATGCAGCTAACAAGTCTGCTGCGTTATTGGCGGAAGGCAGCAGCAGCGCCTCCAGCAGCTCCCGTTCGGTCAATTTCTCGCCCGCTTGCACCTGCACCACGGATTGTCCGGCCGCTTTATCCTGCTCGTACTGCCGAACATCGTCTGCAGTAATCGTCAGGGTCGGGCCATCCTGGCCTTCGGCCAGTGGATGTGCCTTCAGCACCAGATACGCAGTCATAATTTTTGTCACGCTGGCAATCGGAACCGGGGTCTGCGGACCCACGTTGCCAATCAGACCAACGCCGGAAACGGCCAACGCTGCTTGTCCTTGTTTCGGCCACTGGATGGCGACGGGTGTCCCCTGCACCTTTGCCGAAGCAGGAACCGTCTGCTGAAGTTTCGCCGCCGCGACAGGACGAACGAGTTGTATTACCCCCAAAGCGATGATGACGATGACGACAACGGCTGTGATGATTCTCCCGCGCACGGAACTCCTCCTGATGTGTGTCTGCATGTGTGTCTGTGTGACCTGCCTTCCCCAAACCGCTGGGGACTCTTTAGTAGCTTCGAGGCGGCAGCCGCAGGCTCCTGCCGCGGCTCGCAGATGACACAGATTTTTAAACGAGATCTGGTTATAATAGACCACAGACTTCAATCCAGCGGACAGGTGATTCGATGCGTACAAACCCATTATGTGCCTTGGGTGCTTCGTACATCCTGGGTGAATTGAGTGAATTGGATGCAAGGCGATTCGCCCGGCATCTGAAGTACTGTTCGGCTTGTCGTAAAGAAGTAGCAGAATTGAAGTCCTTGCACTCCCGCGTGGCGGCGGATTTCCACAGAGAGTCGCAAATGCGTCACCTCGTGCTTGCAGCCAGACGAAAGTACCGGATGTACCGCGTCATTGTGGCCGCCACGATGACAGCTGCATCCTTTCTGGTCATCAGCATTTTCGCGCCTGCCCCGGCCCGTCACAACGATATTGCAGCGGATGTCCGTCAAAAGAGCAGTCAACTGCAGGGTGCGATGCTGCCGATTCACACCGACCTGGTCAAATTGCATGGTGTCACGTTTAAAGATGTCAATCGGTTGGCACAGAAATTTCACCGGAATCTAACGATCCGGCGGGTATAGTCCTGCCGGGCGCCGTGTCATGAGAAAGCGCGTGCAGTGCGGCACTCAAGCCCGCGCACGAGCCTGTGGAAAAGGCCACGGTAATGTTATACCCGCCCGTATGCGCATGAACATCCATGACTTCCCCGGCGAAGTACAACCCAGCCTTGCGCTTGGACGCCATTGTCTTCGGGTCAATTTCGCGAACCGAAACCCCGCCGCCGGTCACCGTGGCCTGGGCCAGTGGCAGCGTGCCGCTGATGCGCACGGGAAACGCTGTGATGAAGCTCGACAACTGCGCCAGGGTTTCGTTTGAGAGATTTGCCATCTGGCACGCCGCATCTACCCCGGCACGCGCGAGTATCACGTCGACCAGGCGTTCCGGAAGCTTGTGCAGCAGAACGGTTTTCAGCTGCCGACGGCGGTCTGCAAAGCGGGTGTTCCGCAGCCAAGCCAGACACGCCTCTCCATCCATGGACGGCAAGGTTCTGATGTAGGCGGTCAACTCGGCCTGCGGCACCTTGCGCAGACGGGTTGAAACATAATGGCTGCACCGCAGCGCCGCCGGTCCGCTCAACCCAAAGTGGGTGAAAATCATATCGCCGAACTCCGTCGTCAAGGCCTTTTTGCCGTCGCGAAGGGTGATGTCAACGCCCTGCAGGCTCAGTCCTTGCAGCAAGCGCTTGCGAATGAACGGCTCCTCGCTTGTCAACGGCACTTCGGTCGGGTAGGGCTCAACAATCGTGTGCCCCGCCGCTCTGGCCCAAGGATACGCGTCCCCCGTGCTGCCGGTCTTCGGCACACTGCAGCCGCCGGCGGCCACCACCACGGCCTTGGCCTGCAGCCGTTCGCCGGACGACAGCAGCACCCCTGTCACGCGGTGTTCATCGTAAAGCAGTCTGCGGACGGGGCAATCCAATCGAATTTCCACCCCAACCTCCTGCACATGTCGAACCAGTGCCTGGACAACCGTCGACGCCTTGTCGGAGACAGGAAAAACCCGGCCGCGGTCTTCCTCCTTCAACCGAATACCCAGCCGTTCAAAAAACGCCATGATGTCCGTATTCGAAAAGCGCGTCAAGGCGGAGTAGAGAAAGCGGCTGTTGCCCGGGATGTTCTCCATCAACTCTGGCAGCGGTTTGGCATTCGTCACGTTGCAGCGGCCGCCGCCTGAGATGCCGAGCTTTCGCCCGAGCTTGTTTCCTTTCTCCAGCAACAGGGTGCGGGCGCCGGCCGTTCGTGCAAAAATGGAAGCCATCAGTCCGGCGGGCCCGCCGCCAATGACAATCACATCAAAGGGTGTTTCGTTCGCGTCTGCCACGTTTGTCCTCACCGTTCCAGTCTTCTTCCATCCGAGTGTACTGAACGCGCACGTCAAACACAAGCCGGTCAGTCATGATCGGCCCAACCAATTCCAGCCAGGGACCATGGCCGGCGTCGAGTGATTCCGGCCATGGGCGATTGTCAGACCCGCCTGATTTCGGTACGCTGAATTACATGGGACGAATCGTCCCGGCACAGGTGGCAAACGAAGGATTCGGAGGACTGCGCATGCATGCGTTATTGATTGTTTTGGTCATCTTACTGGGGATTGTGGCGCTCTGTCTGGCGGTCATTGCCTATGTGCTGTTGACCGCATTCTTCGCGGTACAGCCGATCATCAGCCAGTTGGGGAAAATCTCAATGGTCATCGACGGAACACGCTTTGTCTGGCATCGCATCGCAAACTACCGGAAGCGGCGGGCACGCAAACTTCGCAGAAGTGAAGAATCAGTGACATCCGCCCGCAGCCCGGACGCAGACCGACCCGCGGAGTAAATTCGACACGAAGCGTGCACAGAACGGCTGTATGACACCCGATTGCCCGCTCGATATCAAGCTCCAAATCACGGGGGCCGCCCAAACGACAGAGTCGAATGGGCTGCCACCGTGTCTCAGGGGAGGCATATCTGTTAGTACGCGCCTGCTGCGGCACCCATGCCTGCCGGCACGAACAGGAAGAACAACACGAAGATAATCAGAAACACCACAGCCCATTGCGTATATCCACCAAACACCCCGTACATTCGGCTCCACTCCTCTCGTTCGGGATGCTGTATCCTATGGGCCGATCGGGTTGCACGGCAAGGATAGATGCCCTGGGTCCAGCGCCCGAATCGGCGCGGGCGGCCGCTGTTCGGTGTCAATACGCCTGGGTGCTGCCAAAGGACATGATCCAAATCGACCCGGCCACAATCGTGATCAGAAACACAGCACCGAAGACGAGCGCCAAGACGTGATACTTGGGGCCCGGACTCTCCGTGATGTGCATGAAGAAGAACAACTGCACGCCAATCTGCAGCACCGCCAGCAGCAAGATGACGGTCATCAACCCGCTGGCTGGCATCACACCGTTCAGTACCAGCCACAGCGCGATCAGCGTGAGCACAATGGAAATGACGAACCCAATCACATGGTGCCAGGGAAACGCGTGGCCTGCCCCGCTGTGCCCGTCTGCATTCGACTGCGTTGACATGTTAACTCATCACCCCCGGCAGATAGACGACCGTGAAGATGAACACCCATACGACGTCGAGAAAGTGCCAGTACAGGCCGACAATGAACATCTTGCGCGCCGTGATGGCCGTGATGCCGTACCGCCCCAGTTGAAAGAGGATGGACAGCATCCAGAGAATCCCCATGGAAACGTGACACCCGTGCGTGCCGACCAACGTGAAGAACCCGGACAGAAAGGCACTTCTCGAGATGGGCGCGCCATGCGTGGCGTATTTCACAAACTCGTTGACTTCCAGGCCGACAAAGGAGAGGCCCAACAGAATGGTGATGACCAGCCACACCATCAGCCACCCGCGCTGCCCCCGCCGCATTTGGAACGTGGCGAGTCCGCAGGTAAAGCTGCTGGTCAGCAGAATCAACGTTTCCGCCGTGAACGTCGGAACGTCGAACAACTGCGCCTCGGTCGGTCCGCCTGCCGTATTCGCTCGCAAAATGAGGTAGGTTGCGAACAGACAGGAGAACAGGATTAAGTCAGTCGAGATAAACAACCAGAACCCAATAATCTTGAGAACGCTGTCCTCCGTGCTATACTCCAGCGGCGTCCCTGGTTCCGGCTTTGACAACACGGATTCGTGCGCCAATCCCATGCTTACGCCCTCCCCAATGCGGCTTCCTCGTGCTCCACTTCTTCCGCGGGAATCCAATAGTCCGTGTCATATTCGAGCGACCGAAAGAGCAGACACGCCAGAACGCCCAACAGGCCAATCACAGCCATCCAAATCCACCCGAAGCACAGGCCGAAGCCGCCGATGAAAAAGAACGCGGACAGGACAAACGGCCGGCCGGAGTTCTTGGGCATGTGGATGGGCTTGAACGGCTCTTCCGGCTCCGGCGGCACGCCTTGCTTGCGGGCTTCCTTCATCACCCACCAGGCATCGCGGCTGGTCACCGTCGGAATTCGCGCAAAGTTGTAGTGCGGCGGCGGCGACGGCAGCGACCACTCCAGCGTGCGGGCGTCCCACGGGTCGCCGGTCAGGTCACGCTGTCCCTTGAACATGCTGTACATCACGTCAGCCACGATGAGCACGAAGCCAATCGCCATCATGTAGGCGCCAATCGTGGAGATGAGGTTCAGCGTATTCCATCCCATGTTTGGCGGGTACGTGTAGATGCGACGCGTCATGCCCATCAGCCCAAGTTGATACTGCGGCAGGAAACAAACGTACCATCCGATGTTAAACCACCAGAAGGCCCAGCGCCCCAGCCGCTCGTCGAGGATGAATCCGAACATTTTCGGCCACCAGTAGTACATGCCGGCAAGCATTCCATACACCGTGCCGCCAATCAGCACTTGATGGAAATGTGCGATGAGAAAATAGCTGTTATGGTACTGATAATCCCCAGGCGCACACGCCAGCATGACACCTGTCGCTCCCCCAATCGCGAAATTCGGAATGAATCCAACCGCCCAGAGCATTGCGGTTGATATCCGAATCCGACCGCGCAGCATGGTGAACAGCCAGTTGAACACCTTGACACCCGTCGGGATCCCGACACACATGGTTGCAATCGCAAAGAATGCGTTCACGCCTGGTCCTGCACCCATGGTGAAAAAGTGGTGAACCCACACGAAGTAGCTGATGACGGAAATCGCCATCAACGAAGCAACCATGGAAGAGTACCCGAAGATGCGCTTTCGCGAAAAGGTACTGAAGACCTCCGAAAAGACCCCGAATGCAGGGAGGACGACGATGTATACCTCCGGATGGCCCCACACCCAGAACAAGTTGATGTACATCATCGGGTTGCCGCCCTGCACCATCGAAAAGAAGTGCGCACCCAGCACGCGGTCCAACAGCAGCAATGCGAGCGCCGCCGTCAGGGCTGGAAACGCGAAGATGATGAGAATCGATGCGGCAACCACGGACCAGCAGAACAACGGCATCCGCATCAGCGTCATGCCCGGTGCGCGCATTTTCAGGATGGTCACCAGGAAGTTAATGCCCGTACCCATGCTGCCAATGCCGGTGATTTGCAACGCCAGCAAGTAGAAGTTTTCACCAGGCCCCTTGTCAAAGGGCAGCTCGGCCAACGGCGGGTAGCTTGTCCATCCTGCGTCGGGCGAACCACCGATGACGAAGGACAAATTGAGCAGCATCGCGCCGAAAAAGAACAGCCAGAAACTGATGGCGTTCAAGTACGGAAACGCGACGTCCCGCGCGCCAATCTGGAGCGGAACCGCGATGTTGAACATGGCGAAGATGAACGGCATCGCCATGAACAAAATCATGATTGTCCCGTGCGTCGTAAAAATCTGATTGTAATGCTCCGCTTGCAAGAAGTGATTGTTTGGCACCGCAAGCTGTGTACGCATCAGAATCGCGTCCGCGCCGCCGCGGAACATCATCAAGAGTGACGCGATCAGATACATGATCCCGATTTTTTTGTGGTCGACCGTCGTCAACCACTCGCGCCACAGCCATCCCCACTTCTTGTAGTAGGTGAGGACGAATAAAATCGCGAGACTCACCAACACAATCGAGACGTCTGCACCGTAAATCATCGGGTCTCCGGTGACAAAAAACGAAGTGACAAAATTGTGGAGTCGCTCGGACATTCTGTACCCTCTTTCTTCTCCAGATCCAGATCATCGAGTGCGAAGACTGAGTGCTAAGACTCTTTCTCATGGATGACCGTCAGGTCGCGTTTCATATACATGCCACCTTCCTTGCGGATGGTGTCGGTAAACAGGCTCGGAGGATAGGAAGAGAACGTCATCTCTTTCTCCACACTGGGCTGGACGAGGTGGTTGTACGTCGCCTCCGTGAGCGGGGGTGCTGTTTTCTTGACCCCTTTCACCCAGGCATCGAACTGGCTCTCTGGGACGGCAATCACGTGAAACGTCATGTTCGCAAATCCCTCGCCGCTGAAGTTGGCACCGCGCCCGTAATACGTCCCTGGGTGGTCCGCCTGGAGCCACAGCTTCATCGCCATTCCGGGCATGGTGTACTCCTGGCCGCCCAGCTGGGGTACCCAGAACGAGTTCATCGGCGCGTCCGAGGTCAGGACAAACTGGACGGGGCGGTTCGCTGGAATTTTGCAGTAGTTCACAGTCGCAACGTTCTGTCCCGGATACTCAAACAGCCACTTCCAGTCCAGCGACGTCACTTCGACCGTCAACGGCGTCGTGGTGGTCGGTTCCGGGGGGCGGGTGAGCGCGAACGTATCTCTCGCCGTGAACACACCCAAAATCGCGATGATGACGATGGGCACCCCCCACCACAGAACCTCGAGCGTTCGGCTTTCCGACCACTCCGGGTGGTACGGCGCCGTGTTGTCAGGCACATCCCGGTAACGGCGAACAATGTACCAGAGCAAAATCAGCACCGGGATCACGACGACGGCCGTGAGAATCATCGAAATGATGATGAGGCGCTGCTCCATGCGAGCCACCGGGCCCGCCGGCGAGAAGACCATCACCCCCGGACCGCATCCGGTGGCCGCAAACGCGACAAGCAGGAAAGACCAGCAGACTGCGAGCCCCCTGCCTCTGCGCCCGCAAAGGAAGCGGCGAAATCGTTTGCTTACGTCGTTCTGAACTGTGGGCTCTTTCAACGCAACTGACTCCTTTGTCCTGGTAGTTGCCACGGTCGCCTAGGGACGGAGCGAGTAGATGGAGTACACCCGAAATTCCCCCAGCAGCACAATGATGGCGACCAACACGATGATGACGATCCCCATGACGTAGTAGCTTCTTCTGCTTCTTTGTTTCGTCTCTCACACATCCTCTGAGCGTTTTCGTTTGTCACCGCGACGCTTCTGTGCGGATGATGCCTACCCAGTTTTTGCGGTCCACTTGTAAATCATGCAAAGAATGGGTCGATCTTATGCTTCCTGGTGCTTCACAGGACGGCTTGACGCTTCGCCGAAGAAAGTTCCCGGCTAGTGATGGAGCACTTCGTAGTCATACCACCAAAACACAGCCCCCAGAATGAACAGCACCAGCACGGTTCCGATGATGAACCAGATCACGGTGCGTCCGCCCTCATTCGCCCGTTGTCGCACGGCCAACCCCCCATTGCGTCATGGTTTTGGCTTATTATGGCTGAACCGGCGATGTTTTACGCATCGAGTTGCGGCAGATGAGCGATTGGAAAAGCGCGAGGCTGGAGTGGATGCATTCAGGAGAACGACAAAAAAAGGCCGCGGATTCGCGGCCTTGTGGATGGCAGAGCCTGACGGCGGTGCCTGTCGATGGCGCATTCATGAAGCGCCGGGCGTGAGGTCACCGGTGCCATGCGAAGGGGGACTTGCTGAATCGGGCTGTGACGAACCCCAGTGCCGGCGGATGAACGCATCGCGGCCGGATCCTCGCCGGTACGCTTCGTAGTGCGCAGGGTTCTTTTGATAGAAGTCCTGGTGATATTCTTCAGCAGGATAAAATGGCGCCGCCGGCAGGATGGGCGTGACAATCGGCTTGTCAAACCGCCCGCTCTCCTGCAGCGCTTGCAAAGAGCGCTCCGCGGCCTCCTTCTGCGCCTGCGAGTGATAAAAAATCGCGGTGCGGTAGGACGGGCCGCGATCGTAGAACTGCCCGTTGGGGTCGGTTGGGTCAATCTGCCGCCAAAACACATCGAGAATCGTCTCGTAGGAAATGACGGACGGGTCGTACGTGATTTCCACGGCTTCGACATGCCCCGTCGTGCCGGAACAGACCTCTTCGTATGTTGGGTTCGGTTTGTGCCCGCCCGTGTACCCGGACACCACGTCGATCACGCCCGGCCACTCATGAAACGGCTTCACCATGCACCAGAAGCACCCGCCGGCAAACGTGGCTTTCTCCACGCTGTGCGGACTCTGGCCCATCTCGCGGCCGGCATCGTTCGTGCCGGCACTGTGCTGCTGCATTCATGTTCCCTCCTCACCGAAACAGCTGGTACCGTTCATTGTACTACAAGACCAAAAAGCCGGGCTCTCCCAAAGCCAAGGGAGGCCCGGTTGATGCGCTCTAGATTAGGAACCACTCGAGGTGCTGTTGACAATGTCGTCCTTCACGCTCGAGTATTTGTCGTCATAAATCGTGATTGGGTTTTGCTTGGCCAAATCCGCCAACACTTGCGTGGAGCTTTCGGCTTTCGACGCTTTAATCGCTGCAATCACCTGACTCTTGACCTTGCTGAGCGGCTGCGGTGTTTTTTGGCCAGACTTCGTAAACTGGGATTTGTTCTTGTTGTAGTAGCTCTGGATTTCCGCGTTGGTCACCTTGACGTTGCGCTCTGCCAGTTTCTGTTCCAAGACTTGCATTTTCAGCAGGCTGTTCAACTGGCTCATCGTCATGTTGTTTTCCGCCAGGAACATATCCAGTTCGGACGTCCCGCTGATGCCCTCGCTGGCTTCCAGGCTGCTGAGAGCGCTGTTGATTTCAGAGGAGCTGGCGGTCAGGTGGTACTTCTTCGCGCCGTCCGCAATCAACTGCTCATCGATCATTTCTTCCAACTCAGATGAACCGCCGGTGGCCTCCAGCTTGGCGTACAGGTCTGACTGGTGAATCGCAGTGTCACCCACTTTGGCGATGAGCGGTCCCCCCTCGTTCGCATACGCCGTGATGCCCCACGCCGCACCGACAATGACTGCACCGCCGACCGCGCCAAGCACCCACGGCCAGGGGCGAAGTTTCCGTTCAACGGTTCCTCCGACATTTGCTTCCACATTCGTTTCAACTGACATTCCTTCAACTCCATTTCTATTAACTACCCTGTGCACCACCATACACGTCGAACCTCTAAACTGCCTTGAAAACGAACGGGCTGCGTCACGCTGCAACATGCAGCTTCTTGTGTACGACCTGCGTCAATGAAGCGGTGGACACAAAGCCGTCGTGGCTCCACACGATGTGCCCCTTCCCGTCTGTCAGACACAACCACGGAATATCGGCAGCCTCGTACGCGTCTGCCACCTCGCCCGTTTGGTCAATCGCGACCGGGTAGTTCAATGCCGGCAGGTCCCGCAGCATCGCTGACAGCGCCTGGCTGTTCGGCTCCGTCGTCGCAACATCCACCGCAACCACCTGCGGACTCCCTGCCTGCTTCGCGTACGC
Organism: Alicyclobacillus cycloheptanicus; assembly: GCF_028751525.1. GTDB lineage: Bacteria > Bacillota > Bacilli > Alicyclobacillales > Alicyclobacillaceae > Alicyclobacillus_L > Alicyclobacillus_L cycloheptanicus. Next base: position 2,924,120 of record NZ_CP067097.1, on the reverse strand, counting down.
GTTCAACGCCTGCAGCTCCGTCTGACCGTCTGATGCCCAGCTCGCGAAGAACACGAGGAGCTGCGGACGGCCCGGACCGACAGCCACCTTGCCGCTGACCCCAGCCGCTGTGGCACGCGGCAATTGCACCGCGGTACCCGGGCCGGCGGTCGGCGCCTGGTACTGGACGGTCGGTGGGTTCACCTTGACGCCCGCAGGCAGATACTTGGCAATCTGCTTGGCCACTGCGCTGGACTCAGCCGACACCGCTCCGAATTGGCTGGGGGTGAGAAAAATGACCCGTTCACGCCCCTGCGGGTCGATGATATACAGCGCCGGCGTATGGTCGATGTCCCCGTTGACGATTTGGTCGTAGATGTTGTACTGCTTCCAAATGGATTTCAATTCACGGACAGACCCCGTCCCAAAGTGCCACGAGTTCATCATGCCATGTTCGACGGAGTACTGTTTGACATCCGCAATCGATCGCGCTTCTGGATTCGCGTTGACGCCCAGCATTTGAATGTGCTTGGCCGCTTGCGGACCCAGCATCTGAACAGCGTTGACCATTTCGGCCGTCGTCAGCGGACAAATGTTGGTGCATTCGCTGTCCACAAATGCGAGCAGCACAACTTTGCCTTTGAACTGCGACAAGGAAAAGGTGCGGCCATACTGGTCGGTCAGCGTGAACCCGGGCGCCGGCTTGCCGTCCAGCGTGGTGCCGGCGTCCACAGGATTTCCGGTGCCGCTGCTCACGGAAGTTCCTTGCATCGAGGCAGCCGGCTCGACATCCGTTCGCAGCCACAACCAAGCAATCCATGCCAGTCCCACAAAAACGACCGCCGCTGCCAGCCCAACCCAAAGCGCCGTTGTCTTCGCCAACGAGGTCACCGCCTTCACGAGATTGCTCGTCCGATTCTGCATCACAGCCGCTGTTCATGACCGGTGTGATGCTGCAGCGCGCAAGAGACAACGCCTACAACCAGTTCGTGCGCGAAACCAGGCTGTTGACGTCATGTACGACCTGATTCGGATTGAGATTCGCCGTGTTGTACTCAGCGCGAATGTTGCCGTTCTGGTCAATCAAGTCCGTCTTGGATGTGTGTTCGATGAATTCCTTGTCGGTACTCGGCTTCACTTTGATGCCCCACGCGTTCAAAATTTGAATGGTCTGCGCCGGATTGGCGCGCAGGAAATACCACCCGTTCGCGTTGGCATGAAAATGATTGGCATACTGTCGGATGACAGGCGGCGTATCCCGCGTCGGATCCAGCGTCATCGCCACCAGGATGACGTTCTTCCCGAACGTGCCCTGCTTCTCCAACTGCTGCTGGATTTGCTCGAACCTGTACATCGTGAGCGGACACTCATCCGTACAGTGCGTGTAGTACCACGTGATCAAGACAATTTTCCCACTCAGCGACTGCATCGAGACGGTCTTGTTCAGGCTCACATCCTGTGCGGAGAAGTTGGGGGCCTGACCCTCCACCGGCAGCGAACCGCCGCCCGCCCGCAGCATGTACCAAATGCCGCCAATGACCGCCACAATCAGTACGCCAATGATACCATATAAGGTAAAACGCACAGGTTTAGATTTCATGGCACACCCCGCCAATCCATCGCGTGACGTTCGCCGCCGGGAATCATGGCGAGCGCCCGCCCGAACATGACGTCTTTTTCTATTCTACTAAATCGAAATCATCAAACGTTACTGCATTTCTTGCAAAATTTGACCATTCCCTTACTTTCGATTGCGTTCCGTTCACTTGCCTTTGCGCGTCAACTGCGCCAGCATGTCCCACTGTTCTTCCGTGACCTCCGTCAAGCCGCTGAATTCTCCCGCGCCTTGCAGCCACTCGCCGCCGTCGATGGTCACGACTTCGCCGTTGATATAACCCGCGTAATCCGAAATCAAATAGGCTGCCAAGTTGGCCAGTTCCGACTTCTCGCCGACGCGTTTGAGCGGAATTCGCTCAATCGCCTTCTGCGCCAGTTCGGGCGTTGGCGAGAGTCTCGACCACGCGCCTTCGGTCGGGAACGGCCCCGGTGCAATCGCGACCTGACGAATGCCGTAGCGCGCCCATTCGACGGCCAGTGACCGAGTCAGGGCCAGCACCCCCGCCTTGGCAGCGGCGGAAGGGACGACAAACCCCGACCCCGTCCAGGCGTAGGAAGTCACGATGTTCAACATGGTGCCGCTGTGCCCCTGCTGGATCCACCGCTTGCCGACTTCGAGTGTCGCATAGAACGTGCCGTGCAGCACGATGTTCAGCACCGCGTCCACCGCCCGGTGCGACAGCCGTTCCGTGGGACTGATGAAGTTGCCCGCCGCGTTGTTCACCAACACGTCGATGTGACCAAACCTGTCCTCCACGGCGTCTGCCAGCGCCTTGATTTGGCCGGGATCGCGAATGTCACACGGGTATGCGAAGACTTCCTTGTCGGTCCCAGCCATTTCTTCGGCCGCCTTCTTCAACACCTCTTCCCGGCGCCCGGTGATGGCCAGCTTTGCACCCAGTTCCAGAAACCGCTCTCCCATGGCGCGGCCGAGTCCCGTACCACCGCCGGTAATGAGCACGACTTTGTCTTTTAAAAGGTCTTTCTCAAACATCCTCCGTCTCCCCTTCTCCATGATGCTCCTGTGCTCTCTCCACTCTACCAGAAAACGCTTTACATATTGAGCCCCTGCCGCTTCCGCCGTACCGCAAACCGGTTTGCAACACAGTCAGGGCTCCATGTCGATGAGCTGGTCATACGCGTTGAACAGGCGTGGATAAGTCAAAAAGCCGAGGACGATACTGGTGATGGCAGCCGACGCGATGATCATAAAGACAATCAGGAGTTGGTACCGAACAGCCTCGACGGGATTGGCGCCAGCGATGATTTGTCCCGTCATCATGCCGGGCAGCTGGACGAGCCCCATGGTCTTGGTACTGTCGATGGTCGGCAGCATGCTCGCGCGCAAGGCCTGTTTCAGATACGGCATCACCGCCTGCTTCGGCGTACCGCCGAGCGCCAGCACCGCGACAATCTCCTGGCGGTGGCTGTGCGCCTCCGATTGCAGCCGATTGAGCGCAAGGCCTGCAACAATCATCGCGTTGCCAATCAGCATGCCGCTGACCGGGATCAGATAACGCGGCGTGGGGGGAATCACGCGTATCAGCACGAGAAACCCCTGGGTCAGCACTTCTGTCACGGCGATCGCGGCAAGCACCCGCCACCAGACGCCCGACAGGCCTTTGCCTCGTTTGCTGGCGTTGTGCGTGGCAACGGCAATCATCAGCGCGACCATCAACAGCACAAAGATGAGGCGCTCTGCGTGAAAGACCGCGTTGAGGATATAGCCAACAATCAATAACTGGATGGTTGCGCGCACCGCTGAAACGACCATGTCGCGCTCGAGTTCAAGCTTGAGCCACACGGACAACAGAACGGCGCCGATGACAAACGCAACTGTGAAGGACAGTGTCAGAAAGCTCATGCGCCGCCGCCCCCCAGCTCGCCGCGCAAAAAGCGCTGGGTCAGCGCCGACTGCGGCGCTTCAAAAAACGACCGAGTCGCCTGGGCCTCCACCAGCCGGCCGGACACCACCAGCCAGGTGATGTCCCCAACCCGGCGCGCCTGCTCCAGGTCGTGCGTCACCCACAGCACGGTGAGCCGGCGGTTTCGCTGAATTTCCAGGATGTACTGTTCTACTTCGCGGATGGCGGCGACATCGAGCGCCGAGGTCACCTCATCCAGCAGCAACACTTGTGGGTCATTCGCGAGGACGCGCGCCAGCGCCACACGCTGCTTTTGACCGCCTGACAGGTCGTCTGCCCGCTGGGTCAGCAAATCGGGCGACAGGCCGATGCGCTGCAGGTGCTGTTCGGGGTGGTCCAGCTCCTCCCCGCGCAGCATGCGGCCAAAGGCGAGATTCTCCTGCACAGTGCCAGGAAACAGGGTCGGACTTTGGAACGCGAGCCCCACGTAACGCCGCAGGGCTGGCGGCTTCCAGGCGCGCACCTCGGTTCCATGGACGTACACTTCACCGCTGTCTGGCGTGATGAGCAAATTGCAGAGTTTAAGAATGGTGCTCTTCCCCGACCCGGAGGGACCCACAAGGGTTACAATTTTCCCGCTCGGTACATCGGCCGTCAGGCCATCGAGAATGGGTGTGGGACCATCCTTTCCGGGGACGGTTTTTCGCACCTCATGAAACCGAATGGCGATCTCCGTTGCGGCCCGCTCGTCCGACACCAGGCACCGACCTCCACCCTCAACTGGCCCATGCCCCTGCCGGCACGGCCTGCAAGCCGCCCAATGGGCTTGCGTCAAGGCTCCACTCCAAGCTTTACATCAGAGCCATTGTAACAAACGCACGGGCCAAACGAGAACCAGCGAAGCGGCGCACGAAAGCAAGCAGCGCACGGCGTGCGGATGGATGGACACGCGCAGCCTACCGCAGGTCCTCCGGAAGATCGGCCGTAGATTTACGCCTGCGGCTCGTCGGTTTCCGTTTGCTGATTTTCATCTTCACTTCACGTTCCACGGTCGTGTGGCGGGTAATCATCTCCGGGGTGAGCTTGCCCTGCGCGGTAAACATACAGAAGTCGAACGGCGTCTTCAATTCATCCTTTGGAACCTGCATTTCCTCCGCAAGCAAGTCGCGGTCGAGTACTTCGCGCTCCACAAATTTGGGCGACAGGACGGCATGGTCACCGTTTGGCAGCACGATCACGACCTCTTCCTTGTCTCCTTCCTGAAACAAGGCTTCCAGTTCCTCCAGCAGGAGTTTGTTTTCCTCGTTTCGCTCTTTGGCAATTTCCTTGTTTTGAAAGTATCGGAGCACGGCTTCTTCCATCTTCAACTTTCGAGTGAGTTCTTTCTCTTCCTCTGCCTGCGGCTCCTCCACCGTTTGGCTGTCCAGGGTGTCCGCGGTTTTCGCTGCTTCGACAACGTCCGGCGTGAGGTCCTTTTCTGTCGTTGACATGTTGTGCTTCCACCTCGTGTTTGATTGAAAAATTTGCGTGCCCGACGCGGTCGGGCAAAAGGCTTGTCCCATATGTATGATGGCGGACAGAATCCTATGTTACATGATTCGCCCCTGCGTTGCCATCCATTTTTGGTACGCATCGGCTGCTGTTCTCTCACACACGCTGGCATGCCGATGGCACACGGCTCGACTTTTCACTTCCTTTTATATAGCGGCCGCTATATAATCAGTGGAAAGGCCGTGAATAAACACCTAGGCCGCTGTTTGACAGACCTTGTTCACAGACCTTGTTTACAAACCTCATACACCGACATGGAAAGAAGGGGCGTCAAATGACTCAAGAACAACCACAGCAGCGCGCCATCAAACGGGTGTGGACGCCGGTCGCGCAGCAGCAAAGTCCGATTCACACCGTCGCGATGGTGCTGGAACCCGGACACACAGCCGAGTACGACCCGTTCCTCTTGCTCGCCGAAGACTGGTTTGAGCACGGGACGTTCGACGTGCATCCGCACCGGGGCATTGAAACGGTAACGTATGTCATCGAGGGCACACTCCATCACTATGACAGCCAGCACGGCGAGGGCGGCCTCGGGCCCGGCGACGTCCAGTGGATGACCGCAGGGCGCGGCGTGATCCACAAAGAAGACCCACTGCCTGGAGAGCGGGTACACAGCCTGCAGCTTTGGGTCAACCTGCCGCGCGCCGAGAAAATGACCGAACCACGCTACCAGAACCTGCGGGCCGCCGACATGCCGGTGCGTGAAGTGCCGGGCGGAGCTGTGCGCGTATTCTCCGGTTCGTCGGGCGGTGTCACGGCGCCGACCCGCAACCACGTGCCGGTCACGATGGTGGACATCCAGCTTGCCCCCGGAGCGGCCGTCACCCAGGACTTGCCGGGGGACTACAACGGCTTCCTGTACGTCCTCCAGGGAAGCGGCGTATTTGGCGCAAACGACACGGAAGCACAGAAAGGACAGGCACTGCTGCTGGGCAGCGCCGACAAGGACAAGCCGAGTGAAGTGCACATCAAAGCCAGGTCCGACCTGCGCGTCCTGTTGTACGCCGGCCGGCCGTTACACGAACCTGTCGTGTCCTACGGACCCTTCGTCATGAACACGAAGGCGGAAATCATTCAGGCGATTGAGGACTATCAAAACGGAACGTTCACCGCGCCCCGGTGAGTACACACTGGGAAGCTGAAACCACCTGCACCGTCCTGTTCAACAACCCGCAGCTGCAGTGAGACATGCGCGCGCAGCCTCCACTCTCGTCTCCCAGGAGTGCGAGGCTGCGTACGCTTGACGTTGTATACGCAGCGACGCGCTCACGCCGCGGCACTCCCCGACCGCAAGCCGGACAGCGTCCAGCAGTCCACGCTTGCCTTCCGGAAACGAGTAGACAAGCGCTCGCGCATCCTCCGGTACGGGCACGCCACAGACCACGACCGGTTTTCCCACGGCCAGGTACTCATAGAATTTCAGTGGACTCGATGCCAGACTGGCAGGGCCAGGGACGCGCGTAAGCAGCAAGATGTCCAGGGCATGAAGACAGGCCGGCAAGGCGTCGTAGCTCACTGGACCGAGAAAACTCACAGACGGATGGCGCTGCAACGCACGAAACGATTGCTCCACGCTTGCGCTGCCGAGGTGGCCGACCTTTCCAATCAGCACCAGGTGAATGTCTGGAAACGCATCCACGAGCGCGCGCATGGCATCATAGTCAATCCAGTGATTGAGCGTACCCGCAAACCCTGCCCATATTTTTCCGGGGACCGATTTACGCAGCGCGACCAACTGCGTCAGCACCGTCGATTGCACCTCGCAGCGATGGTTGCGCGTGCACCAGGCCAGCGTCGACGTTGGACACCGAAAGCGTCCCGCGTCTACCCCGTTCGGAAGTACGACGGCATCAATATGCCAGTCCCGGGCAATTTTTTCGGCAAGAGGACTCGAAACTGCTGTGACAACGGTCGCGCGCCGCGCCAACCATGCCATCGCAGCATTCACGCGCTCCTGCTGAACTTCATAGGGAAACGCCAGAACATCGTCTACGCAATCGAACAAGAGGTATTTTGGCCGCAGGTGCTCCACGATGGGACGAGCTGCATAGGACCAGTTCGTCAAATACACAATGGAGGTTGAACGCCAGTCCTTCCCCCATGCGGCCGTTACGACACGGTCCAGGAAACGTGCCTGAATCGATGCACCAATGCGCAAAACGTCAAACCGCCGGGGAAACGGCAAAGGAGGAGAAAGGACCACTTCATCCCCGACCTTGGCGACGCGGTACCGAAAGGGCGAAGCACTCGCGTGCAGCCAGCCGGAAAAGGGCTGCGGCGGTTCAATGTACATGCGCGGTCCTGGAAAAGCGGCATGCATCAGACGTGAAGTATCCTGAAATCCTGGCGTATCGAACGCTGACATGCCAAACGTAAGCCAATGTTTCACCATCACGAAGCCTCCGCATGAAAGTCATCCTGTGCGTTTCAGCATGACGGACGACCATGGGAGGGGTTTATCAATACGATGAAGAACGCATGAAAAAATGCATTTGAAAACAATGAGAAGCATTTGGCGAATGACCGGTTTATCCCTGTTGGACGTCAGAACCCACCGCCGGCAGGATGACGGTAAAGGTCGTCCCAACTCCGAGCTTGCTTTCCACTTGAATGTCGCCGCGGTACGTTTCGACGATTTCCTTCACAATCGACAACCCCAGGCCTGTCCCGCCTTCGCGTCTGCCCCGCGACTTGTCCACACGGTAGAACCGGTCGAAAATGTACGGCAGGTCTTCCGGCGGAATCCCTTGACCCTGGTCTTCCACGCGAAGTTCGACCTGTGCGCCCTGCGCCGCTGCGGCAATACGGATGTGCGCCGGCGGGTCACTGTACTTCAGCGCGTTTTCCACGAGGTTCACCAAAATTTGTCGCAGCTGCGAGGGCGCCACAGCGGCCACGGGCGTCCCCTGCACGTCTTTCAGAACCGTGGCCTCCGGGCGATGAGCGATGGCGGATTCGACCACCTCTTCGACAATCTGTACCACGTTGGCGCGCTTGTCCATGCTCTTGGTAGCCGATTCCACCGCGGCCAACGTCAGCAAATCGTCCGCCAGCTCCTGCAGGCGCGTGGACTCGTTCTGGAGCGCCCGAATCGCCTTCTCCAACACTTCAGGAGAGTCTTTGCCCCAGCGATCTAACAAATTCACATACCCTTGGATCGTCGTCAGCGGTGTCAGGATTTCGTGCGAAGCGTCCGTCACAAAGCGGGTCTGCTGTTCGAAGCTGCGTTCCATGCGCGTCAACATTTGATTAAAGGTGGAAGCCAGCCGTGCAACTTCGTCGCGGCCGCGCGGCTCAGCCACGCGTTCATTGAGGTGGCCGAACTGGATGCGCTGGACCGTTCGAATCATCTGGTTAATGGGGCGAACGGCAAAGGCCGAGACCACATATCCGCCCAGCGCCGCGAGCAGAACCGCGCCGACCGATCCCGACAGCAGCAAGACCAGCAGGTTATGCATGTATGTGGTGACCTGCGAGATGTCGGATTCCAACAGCACGTAGCCGGTGACGCTGTGCCCATTCGTGCTGTAATAAGGCACCGACACAAACAAGGTCGAATTCGGCAGCTGATGAACTGTCTGGTCCCCTGGATGCTGCAGGCTCGCAAATTCCGTCAAGAGGGCGTTAGGGTCGCCCCGTCCGATTTGGGCCAACACCTGGTGATTGGTGGTGACAATCAGAATTTCTTGTCCGAACGCTCCGTACTGACGCAGCCAGGTCCGGTGGTCGGTCAAGTCATCCGGTGACGTGGGTGATGACGTGCGGTTCGTAAACAAGAACGGCTGCTGCGACAGCGGCGCATTGGTCATCGACTGGGCGATGCTCTGCGCCTTGGACAGCACCGCCGCCTCTTCAATCTTCATCAGCCGCACGTGCAGGGTAAGGTATATGAACCCGTCGAGCACCAGCAAGATGACGCACAGCACCACTGACGTCAGCACCGTGACCCGGGTTTTCATGTCTGATCAGCGGTCTTTAAGATGTACCCAACACCCCGAACCGTCTGAATCAGCTGCGTTCCGAAGGGTACATCGATTTTATGCCGCAGGTACCGAACATACACATCCACGACGTTGGTTTCACCCACGAAGTCGTAGCCCCACACTTTCTCCAGAATCTGGTCTCGGGTTAACACCCGGTTCTTGTTTCTCAGAAACATTTCGAGCAGGGAAAACTCGCGAACCGTCAGCGAGATGGCTTGTCCAAACCGTTTCACCTCGTGCGTGGCAAGGTTCATCGTCAAGTCGTCCGCGAACAGCTCCACTTCCTCTTCCCGGTCATGGCCCCTTCTTCGCAGCAACACGCGGATGCGGGCAAGCAGTTCCTCGATGGCGAACGGTTTTCCAAGATAGTCGTCGGCGCCGGCGTCCAACCCCGCCACCCGGTCGGGGACCGCATGGCGGGCGGTCAGCATGATGATAGGCACGTCCTTGCTGGCCCGAACGCGCCGACAAATCTCCAGCCCGCTGATTTCGGGCAGCATGATGTCAAGCAAGAGCAGACTCCATTCTTCGGAGAGCGCCTTATCGAGTCCGTCCCTGCCGTCCGTCGCCACTTCGACGGCGTACCCTTCGTGCTTCAGTTCCAAGGCAATAAATTCGGCGAGATGTTCTTCGTCTTCGACAATCAGAATCCGCGGTGCATCCATGCTGGTCGTCCTTTCTCACGTCTGCGTGGACTGGGACGTACTCGTACCAAACAGTTTAAAATATACCTTTTTTTGATTCCGTTTGGTACGTTCCACCTCGAAAAAACGTTCCCCATTCACAATGTGCAGTTCCTCCCCGTCGCGGAGATAGACGCGGACCCCCCGGTCCAGCGCCTCGTCCGCCCAACGGTCACTCTTCCCAATGAACGACAACCCATTGTAAAAGACAATAAACGCGTTTTGCTCTTCCTGGCTCATGTCTCTGCCGGCGGCATCGACCATCCGCACCACTTCTTCTGGCGCCAGCTTGCGATACACGGAAAACACAGACTCGAGCTTCTGATAAAAAATACTCACGCTGAACAGGACGCCCAGAAACCCCGCGACAAGGTGCCATATCCATACGCCAACCATACCCAATCCCCTGCTTCTTGCATCAGACGTTTGCAGCCGCTCGACCTGGAAAATGCCCGTTCAATGGAAAATGCCCGCTCACAGCAGGCATGATTTGATTCCCAGTATACTATGTTGTCTCGTATGAGAACAGGTGTCTGTTGAACCGGCACATCAATTCGATGAAGTTGCTAAGCAGCAGGCAAAGTCCGCATTCAACTGCGCGGAACGGCGGCGTTGTACGTCCGACAGCAGCGACCTGGCCGGCTTCGGATTTGCTTCGATGAACCATACCCGCAAAGACTCATCCACACCGAGATCGAAGCCCACAATCCCGCATCGCGGCTGTTGCCGGCTCAAGATGCCGGCGATGCGAAGCGCACACCGTTCCAGCGCCTCGACCGGGATGCGCTTACCAGCCCGCTCGGCCATTTGCTGGCAGGCCTCAAGCGACACTTTTGATCCGCCTGCTCGAATGTTGGAAACCGCGCCTCCGCGCACCGCGAGTTTCGGTACAATGGCGACCACCTGCCATTTCCCGTTTCCGTCTCGTTGACAAGCCACGCGAAAGTCCACCCGTCGTCCGTCCAGCGTCAGCAGCGAAATCCCACGCTGCAAGATGTGGGGCCGCTTGGTGCGTGTCTTCAGCCACGTTCGCAGCGACGCTTCCGACACGACGCGCCGGGACGGGCGAACACCTTGTGTGGTTCGATCCATCGAGACCCGGAAGCTGTCGTCCGGCAGCGCCTCGACTCTCGTAACCCCCATTCCGCCATAGCCGCCGATGGGTTTCACGTAGGCGACGCCCCACTGCTTAATTTGCGCAACGGCGGCCGTTGGGTCGGACAAGCGCAGGGTCTCCGGGACGTACACGCGGACGTCTCTCGCGCGCAGCAGCCGCAGAATGCGCCACTTGTCCGGCATAGGTGGATTGAACAGCGGAATGGCCTGTATCCGCGCCATCTTCCGAAGCCCCCGGCAGCGCCCGCGCATGGCGAGATGCACAAAGACGTTTTCGTAAATCGCCGCGGGCAACGGTGTCTGCGTCTTCTTCCAGGATCCGAAGGGATTGGATGCGTCAACCGGGGTCCAGCCACTCACGCGGCGTTCTTGCCAGTGGACGGCGTCGGGATCGAACAAGACCAGGTGAAATCCTCGTTCATAGGCGCGCTGCGCCATCCAGCAGTAGTAAATGGGTGGGCGCAGCACAGACTCGCCTGCGGACGGTCGACGTTTGGCGATCACGGTGGTGGCGACGCCAATCCACTTATCCGGGGATGCCACAGTGCGTCACCTCCCTGTGTCCTCCTGCACCTTATGAAGGGCCGGATTGGCGCGTCTATGCGAATGCCCAGGCGAGCCGCCCAAGCAGGCGGCGGAAGTTTACGCATACACTACAATGTGGAGAAAGAATGAGAAGGCAGTATGTGAGGGAGGGCCAACCGTGATCAGACGGGTATGTAAAGGGAAGATTCACCGAGCCACCGTGACGCAGGCAGACCTGAACTACATGGGCAGCGTGACCATCGACCAAGCGCTCATGGAGGCCGCCAATATTTTGCCGTTTGAAATGGTGCAAATCACCAATCTGTCGAATGGAGCCCTGTGGCATACATACGCCATCGAAGGCGCGCGCGGATCCGGCACGCTGTGCCTCAACGGCCCGCCGGCACGCCTGTTTCAGCCAGGCGACCAGGTCATCATTCTGTCGCTCGGCTACGTGACCGACAGCGAGTGGTCAAACCTGACGGCGAACGTCGTCTTCGTCGACGAGCAAAACCAGGTTCAGTCCATCGTGCCCCATCGACCGGGCGCAGAGCAGGCAGCGGAAGAAGCGGAGTGAGTGCGTGAGGAAGAGCGGGATCGACGCGGGCCCGGAGGCGTGGGCGGGCTGGCGGGGTGGTGAAGTGTGGGCTGGCGTGGGCTGGCGTGGGCTGGCGTGGGCTGGCGTGGGCTGGCGTGGGCTGGCGTGGGCTGGCGTGGGCTGGCGTGGGCTGGCGTGGGCTGGCGTGGGCTGGCGTGGGCTGGCGGGGTGCGGGCACAGGTGGCCAGTCCGCCCCGTCTGACCGCCAGGAGGTCAGGCATAGGGAGCCTTTCGTTCCCAATCTCGTGCCGACGCCGCCTTGGCACGGCACCTTAGGGAGCCTTTCATTCCCAATCTCGTGCCGGCGCCGCCTCGGCACGGCACCTTAGGGAGCCTTTCATTCCCAATCTCGTGCCGACGCCGCCTTGGCACGGCACCTTAGGGAGCCTTTCATTCCCTAGCGTTACCCACGCGGCGTCAAGTGCCGGGCGTTTAGGAGCCTTTCATTCCCTAGCGGCACCCACGCGGCGTCAAGTGCCGGGCGTTTAGGAGCCTTTCGTTCCCAATCTCGTGCCGACGCCGCCTTGGCACGGCACCTTAGGGAGCCTTTCGTTCCCTAGCGGCACCCATGCCGTGCAAAGTGCCGGGCGTTTAGGAGCCTTTCGTTCCCAATCTCGTGCCGGCGCCGCCTTGGCACGCCACCTTAGGGAGCCTTTCATTCCCTAGCGTTACCCACGCGGTGCAAAGTGCCGGGCGTTTAGGAACCTTTCGTTCCCAATCTCGCCCTGTCGCCGCCTTGGCACGGCACCTTAGGGAGCCTTTCATTCCCTAGCGTTACCCGGCACCCACCGCGCACCACCGCCCACCGGCGCAAACTCCACACCTACCACCCATCACCCCGTGCCGCCAGGCTTACGCTTTGGTCTCCGGATCGCGATACTCCACCGTCACCTTCGTCGCGATCCCCCCGCGGACCCAGAAATCCCCGGTGACTTTGGCGTAGCGCGGTTTGGCCGCGTTGACGAAGTCGTTCAGGATGATGTTCGTGACATCCTCGTGAAAATGTCCTTCATCGCGAAAACTCCACAGGTAGAGTTTCAACGATTTCAACTCTACGATGTGATTTTTTGGTTGATAATGAATAGAAATCGTCGCAAAATCCGGCTGCCCTGTCATCGGACAGAGGGTGGTGAATTCCGGACAATTCATCTCAACATCATAAACCGTGTCTGGATGTGGATTTGGAACGACAACGAGCTCCTTGGATGGTTTCGTCGGCAATTGCCTCCGCCCCTTTCTCGAAAGTACGTCAGCAATCTTACCAGATCTCGCCCGCCCAATCCATCTCGCCGGCTCCCGACCATCCCGCTGCCTATCCATCCCACGGCCATGCGTCATCGTCCGCGGGTCCGCGCAGGTCCGGCTCCCCGGCAAGCGGCTGCGCGCCCACGGCCGAGATTCCGAAGCCGCCCGCGTCTGTACTCGCGATCCCGATGTTCAATGTTCCACTCAACTCTTTGACGTACAGCTTGCCAATGTGATATTGAATCTTGCGCAAGTTGTGCAGGCCCAGCTGCTGGCGCTGGCGCTCCAACTCGGACTCCAGCACCCGGACCCGGTGCGCGAGCCACTGAACCTGCAACACCAGCTCATTCAAATCATTCGGCGGGCATTCTTCCCACGGAAGATTCATCCGTACCACGTCCTCTTGTCGCGCGGGCCCCACGTCTCTGGTGTCCCGGGCGCCCCGTCTGCGCTCTCAGGCATCCCCATGTCCGTACCGGGCATCCCCGCAGTACGGGTGGACCCGGGCCGTTCCGGTCCATCCGGCGGCATGACGGGCCCTTGCCGCCTCATCCGCCGCTGGAATGATTGGCCGATATTCACAATGCCACCCTCGACATTTTTGATTTCAATCGCTGCAATGGTCGCCTCAAACGTGACCTTCCGCGGCATGGTTCTCCCTCGCTTCCGTCGGACTCTCCCTACCCTATGCGCCCCAGCCTGGGCGTGTGCCCAGGCGCCTCTAGCAGCAGGTTGTCTGGATGCGCTTGGGCGGCTGGTTCCAGCGTGCTATGCTATTGTGCGGAATCACGAACTGTGTGCGGAATGCACAAAGGGCAGGACCATCGACAGTTTCCACCTGCACAAGTGCGCGTGAACGGAGGAATTGGCATGCAAGACGAAGCGCGATCGCCAAACGAACCGCGCCTGCCGGAGGCGTTTGAACAGCAAATGCAGCGCTGGCTGGGCGCCGAGTGGGCAGCGTTTCGGGACGCCTTGTACCATCGCGCGCTGCGCGGGGTGCGCCTGCACCGGATCACGGCCGTCTCCCCCGCCCCATCCGGCGCGGCGTCCTATCCTGGCGCGGCGTCCTATCCTGGCGCGGCGTCCCATTCCGACGCGCCGCGCGCACACACGGCGCCCGGCCGCCTCCCCGTGCCGGCTGCGGTCGCGCAATACCTGCGGGATCCGGTACCGTGGTGGCCGGACGCCTTTTACATGGATGACGACGCCCCCTTGGGCAAACTGGTGTACCACGAAACGGGCGCGTACTACCTGCAGGAACCCTCGGCCATGGCGGCCGCCGCGGCACTGGACGTGCAGCCGGGTGAGCGCGTGCTCGACCTGTGCGCTGCGCCGGGCGGCAAGACCACCGCGCTGGCGCAGCGGCTGGGCGGGACCGGGATCCTCGTCGCCAATGAGATCCACCCGATGCGCGTGCGCATTCTCGGGCAGAACCTCGAGCGCCTGGGCATCCCGGCGGTCATCACCAACGAGTCGCCAAAGCGGCTGGCGGCACGCTGGCCGGGCGTCTTTGACGCGATTCTGGTCGATGCGCCGTGTTCAGGGGAAGGCATGTTCCGGAAAGATCCCGACGCACGCACGGCATGGTCCCCGGACAGCCCCGACGTGTGCGCGGCTCGTCAGCGGGAGATCCTCGACGCGGCCGTGCTCCTGCTGCGCCCCGGCGGCCGGCTGGTCTATTCCACCTGCACCTTCAACCCGGTCGAAAACGAGCAAACCATCGCCTGGCTGGTGCAGAGACATGGTCTGGTGGTGCTGCCGCTGCCGCACTGGCCTGGCTGGGACGAAGCGCGGCCCGACTGGGCAGGGGGCCTTGCCGCGGGAGAAGTGCCGGTTGGCGGTACGGGGCTTTCGGGGCATGCCGATTTGTCCCACGCACGCCGCCTGTGGCCCCACCGCGGGCGCGGCGAAGGGCATTTTATCGCCCTGCTGCAAAAGCCGGACGACACCGGCCGCGCACCGAACGACACAGCGGGCGGCGGCGCAATGCCCGCGAACCCAGCATCTCGGGCGGGGAACCGGCGGGATAAAGGCCCATCCACGCTGGTGCGCCTGTCCGTCCGGGCACAGCGCGAGTGGCAAGCCTGGCTGCGCGACATGACGACAGGCCCGCTGCCCGAAGCCTGGCTGACCCCGCGGCTTGGCGGCGACGCCCTGTTCACGGACACGGCCGGCGAACTGCCGCTCGACGGCTTGCGCGTGCTGCGCCCTGGCATCTGCATGGCGATCCAGAAAAACGGCCGCTTTGAACCGCATCACCCGTGGGCCATGGCGGTCACGGGGCTTGAAGGAAATCCATTTGGCGGCCGTTTGCTCGCCCTCGACGCAGCCGCAGCCTGCGACTACTTCGCTGGGCAGGCCCTGCCTGCGGCGGATGACAGGGGTGCACGAGGACCGGACAGCGGTTATACCTGGTGCCACATCGACGGCCTGCCCGCAGGCTGGGGCAAGCGGGTGAGCGGACGGATCAACAACCTGTATCCGAAAGGCCTGAGACGAGGGGGCTTACAGGCGACGTGAAGCGGCCGCAGCCGCAAAGATGGTGAAGGCCGGGAACCCCCCTGATGAACGGCTGCGGGCAGAGAATGCATGAACGGATGACGTTTGGTTCGCCACCCGTTCATCGAAAGAAGCACACACTTGCTGCTTACGGTTGCTCAAACCGCCTCAATGACCATCGCGATGCCCTGGCCCCCGCCGATACACAGGGACGCCACGCCGTACTGCTCACCCCGTTCGCGCAATTCATACGCAAGCGTGAGGAGAACGCGGGTGCCGCTGGCGCCCACAGGGTGGCCGAGTGCAATCGCCCCGCCGTTCACGTTCGTCCGCTCCCTTGGCAAGCCAAGTTCCTGCTCGACACTCAGATACTGTGCGGCAAACGCCTCATTTACTTCCCACAAGGCAATCTGCTCCGCAGCGAGTCCCGCGTGCGCCAGCGCCTTCCGAATCGCTGGCACCGGCCCGATGCCCATATACGCAGGGTCCACGCCGGACACGCCGTAACCCACGATGCGGGCCGCGGGCTTCCAGCCGTTCGCTTGCACCGCTTCCTCCGAGGCAATCACGACCGCGGCGGCGCCATCGTTGATACCGCTCGCGTTGCCCGCAGTCACCGTCCCTTCGCGGTCAAATGCAGGTTTCAGCCGCGCCAGCCCCTCCAGCGTCGTATCCGGCCGGATGTGTTCGTCGGCGTCCACCACCGTTTCGCCTCGCTTGCCCGCAAGGGTGACAGGCACAATTTCTTTTGCAAAACGGCCGTTCGCCCGCGCTGCGGCGGCCCGTTGATGGCTGAGCAGTGCGAACTCGTCCTGCGCCTCACGGGAGATGTTGTACCGCTTCGCCAGATTTTCCGCCGTGATGCCCATTGGGATGTTCCCTCGGCAGTCCGTCAGGACTTCCGTCAGCATATCGGTCGCCACGCCGTCACCCATGCGCATGCCAAATCGCGCGCCCCGCAGCAGGTACGGGGTCTGGCTCATGTTTTCCGCGCCGCCCGCCAGTGCGACCTCGCTGTCGCCCAACAGGATGTCCTTGGCCGCGGTGACCACGGCTTGCAGCCCGGACCCGCACAGACGATTCACCGTCAGCGCGGGGACTTCCTCTGGTACGCCCGCGTCCAGCGCGATGTGGCGGGCGATGTACGCAGCGCCGTTGTGCGACTGGATCACGTTGCCAAACACCACGTTATCCACTTGCTGCGGACTGACACCCGACCGCTCGAGTGCAGCCTTCGCGGCCGCGACGCCGAGCTGCGTCGCGGTCACCTGCGTAAACGACCCGCCGTAACTGCCAAACGGCGTCCGTGCACCGTCGATGAGGTAGACTGCTTTGGCCATGCTCATTCCTCCCGGTTCAGGCTTCATCGTATGTATAGAACCCACGCCCGTTTTTCCGTCCCAGTTTGCCCGCGCGCACCATCTGGCGCAAGAGCGGCGCTGGCCGGTATTTTGGGTCACCCGTCTCCTCGAACAGCGTCTCCGCCACGAACAGCAAGGTGTCCAGCCCCACCATATCCGCCAAGGCAAGCGGACCAATTGGGTGATTCGCCCCCAGCCGCATGCCCTTATCAATGTCTTCCGGGCTCGCCAGCCCTTCCTGGAGGACGAAAATTGCCTCGTTCAGCATGGGGACCAAAATGCGGTTCACCACAAACAACGGGGCTTCCTTGACATCGATGCACTCCTTGCCCATGCGCAGGCACACTTCCCGCGCCACGTCCACGGCATCTTCCGACGTCTCTTGGCCGCGGATAATCTCGACCAGTTTCATCACCGGCACTGGGTTGAAAAAGTGCGTACCGACGACGAGATCCGGACGCTCGGTGGCCGACGCAATCTCCGTGATGGACAGGCCGGAGGTGTTGGTTGCCAGCACGGTCTCCGGGCGGCAAACCTGGTCGAGTTCACGAAACAGCGACTTTTTGACCTCCATCTTCTCGGTCGCCGCTTCGATGACATACTGGGCATTGTGAAACTCACGAATGTCCCTGCATGGGCGCAGACGGCGGAGCAGCGCGTCACTGGCTTCCTGCGTCATCCGGTCACGTCTGACTTCGTGCGCCAGCCGGTTCGTGATTTGCGTAAGCGCGCGTTCCACCGCATCCGCACTGATGTCGAACAACAGCACCTGATACCCCGCAGCGGCGGCTGTCTGCGCGATGCCCGCGCCCATCGTGCCCGCGCCAACCACACCGATTTGATGAATCTCCATTTCCCCGTTCCCTCCCCGGGTTGAATCTCCTTGTGTCTCCCATCTCTATTATGGCACGTCGCCGCCGTGCAGGATAGGCAAACCTGCCCAATCCGTACAGCCGAAGACGTGGTCTCGAACGCGTGGGTCCAGCGCGGCTTTCGGAGGGATACATCGCACGCTGCAAAGGCACCCTAACAGCAGGTCAAACATTGATTTTTTTAATGTCAATGTTGACGATATTAAGTTTTGTTTTTATGATATGAAATAAATCCAGTCAACAGGAAAGGGTGGTTTGCATGGTCAGAAGGAGGATTTCCCGATTTCACGACCGGCGAAACGATGCCGCCAATTATCCCATCCCGGTCAACTGCCCAGCGTGCAGCAGCCGGATGATTGTGACAGAACTCGCGTGCCCGGTTTGCAGCACGCGGGTGCAAGGTGCCTTTGACACGCCCGGACTGCATCGATTGAGTGTCGAGCAGCTGCAGTTCGTGGAAGTGTTCCTGCGGTGCAGAGGCAACATCAAGGAAGTCGAACGCGACCTGAAAATCTCCTACCCAACGGTTCGATCCCGATTGGACCAAGTTATTCAGGCGATGGGCTATCCGGTTCCAGCCAGCGATGCGGCGCCCGTCCGCAATACGGCGAATGAGGTCCTGGACGGACTCGATTCCGGGGAACTCACCTTTGAAGACGCGATCGAACTGCTGAAAGGAGAGAAACAGTGATGAACGAAGAACGCAAGCGCATTCTCCGGCTGGTTCAAGAAGGGAAGCTGACTGTCGACCAAGCGGAAATGCTCATCTCGGAACTCGAACGACGTTCCTCCAGGGACTCCGTGCTTCGCGCCGCCCTGGGGAATTTCGAAAAGCCGAAACTGGACGATTTGAAGCAAATCGGCACGCAGGTGACGGCGGTGGTCAGCCAGTCGCTCGGTGAGGTGCGCCGCCAGTTTGAACAGCAGCTGGAGAACTGGAACATCAATCCAGGCTGGAGCACCTTGTCGGCGTCGACGGAGGCCACGCTGCCGGACTCGATTCGGACCGTATCCGTCGAGACGAAAAACGGCCGCATCCAGGTCACATCCTGGGACGAGCCAACCATTCGCATCCACATTCGCGGCCAGGTGCGGGCGGAGAGCCTCAGCGAGGCCAAGCGGTCACTGGAGGCCGCGATGCAAGTCGAGCAAACGGATGAAACGTATCAGTTAGTGGTGCTGCAAGGCCAACGTGAGGGCGTGATGAGTGCCAACATCGACGTCTACGTGCCCAAACCCTTTCCCAGGGTGCTCTGCAAGACCCACAACGGCAGCGTCCATGCAGACACGCTGGAGACCCGCGAACTCCTCATGGACACGGTAAACGGGAATGTCTGGGTGCACGATACGAATGTCGAGCGGATGCGGTTGTCCGTCGAGAACGGCAGCATCGAAGTACAGAACGGCATTGGCGTTCAGTCCAAAAGTGTATACGCGGCCACCAAGAATGGAAGGATCATGATTGACGGGATTGCGCAGGACGTCCACTGCATCGGTACGGCAAAAACAATGAATGGACGCATTCAAATCACCGGCGACAGCCTGCAGGTTGAACAAGAGGAGTCCGTCCGCCCGAGCCACGCTCGGTTTGAACAACGGCCCGTCACCAGCGGCGACGCGGAAGACCGCGAGATCCACATTTACTGCGAAACCAAGAACGGCGCCATTCGCGTCCGTGCGTGAACGAGCGGGCGCAAGAACGAATGCCCCGCTCCACCCGCCGCCGGGCCTGTCCGTCGACCTTGGATGAGCCTGGCGGTGTGCGCCCGCGCGGACGGAAGGCGTCACACATTGAAGGACCACGCGTCGAAGGACCCAGCATCGAAGGAGGCCGTCTCCATGCGACAACATCCCTTATATTTTCTGGTCTGCGTCCTGTTTGCCATCGCGCTCGAAGTCGTGCTGGTCAGCCGGATTCGGCGGCACGCGAAGGCGGCGGATGATGCTCGTTCTGCCGCATCCCGCTCGGACGACTTGGAGCCTTAAGCGTCACCACGAAACGCTGCGCGACGCAGCACAGCGCCGAAACACATCACGACGAAGCCTTGCTCGACTTGACCAACGTTACCAGGCGCTCCACATCGTCGTCGCCGTTGTAGAAGCCCGTGGAGGCACGCACCAGCTGCCGTCCGGGAATCGCCTTGACGTACAAGGAACGCTCCGCTGCTTCCCGCACGAACTGTTCAGCGCTCATCCCCTGAATCTGAAAGTGAATCAGGCCCGCGCGCCGGTCGCGGGGCGTGGCGATGCGAACGTGATCGACATCCAGCAAGGCGTCGATCAACTGCCCGGACAACCCCTGCACCCGGGTGTACGCATAGTCCCAGCCGACGGTCACGCGCAAAAACTGCAGGCTTTCCAGCCACCCGACCCACTTCGCGAGGTCCGCGAAGGTGTGTTCATACCGCTGAACGGTGGGCGAGGCCAGAAACGTCCCCGACAGGTTGTAGGCGTCCGCCGCCGCGAGCGAATGAGACCCGGCGTAGGTCATCTGCACCATGGATTGGACGTCCGGCCGGATGTACAATGCCCCCGTCCCATCAGGCCCGCACAACCACTTGTGTCCCGGGAACGCGTAAAAGTCGATCTCGGTGCCAGCCAATGAAAATGGTTCCGCTCCCATGCCCTGTGCACCGTCCACCGCAACGAGTACGTGGCGGGCATGCGCAACCTTGGCAATCTGTTCAATCGGAAGTCGATGCCCCGTCGCGTACGAAACATGCGAACAGAGGATGAGCCGGGTGCGCGGCGTAACCGCCCGGTCGA
The DNA here is from genome assembly GCF_028751525.1 of Alicyclobacillus cycloheptanicus. Classification (GTDB taxonomy): domain Bacteria; phylum Bacillota; class Bacilli; order Alicyclobacillales; family Alicyclobacillaceae; genus Alicyclobacillus_L; species Alicyclobacillus_L cycloheptanicus. The sequence continues at coordinate 2,903,454 of NZ_CP067097.1, read as the reverse complement.
TGGCTGCACACAGCTCGTCCGGCGGCAGCGTTCCGTCCACAACGCGAACGACGATGCCTCGGCGGGCCTGTTGCACGTAAACCGGCAGCAGCGCACCTTCGTGTTCCACATCCGTGACGATGACCTCGTCTCCCGCCTGCAGCGGCAGCCCCCACAGTACGATGTTCAACCCGTGCGTCGTGCTGTCCGTGAGCACAATACTGGCGGCGCGCACCTGCAGCAGGTGCGCCAGTTGTTCACGAATTTGCTGGTGCGTCGTCTGCAGCACTTCTTTATAGTTGTCCGCGCGGCGCCCCTCTTCCAGGAGCCACTGCAGGGTGTCCCGCATCAACTGCACGGTCGTGTCGGGCAGCGCTCCAAAGGAGCCCGTATTCAAGTAGGTTCCGGTGCGCACCGCCGGAAAATGCCTGCGCAAATTGTCTGCATGTGCCATGACCTTCTGCTCAACCCCCGTTCTGCGACTCGTTGTGCTGGCTGTCGCGCGCCCGGATTTCTCGTCCTCCCGTGACTTCCACGACGGTACCATTGACTTGCTGGCTGCGGTCGTCGCACAAAAACGCGATCATGCGCGCCACGTCCTCCCCTACCGGCGGACGCGCGCCAGGCGGTTCACCAGGGACCGCGACTTCGTCAATCGTCCGCATCTTCAGGTCTCCGCGGATGTCGCCAGGGCACACCATATTCGCCGTGATGCCGAATTCATGCTCTTCCTTGGCAATCGACCGCGTCAGCGACGCCAACCCGGACTTGGCAGCTGCATAGGCTGCACGCGAATGCCACCCGGCAGCCGTGGCTGCGCCGTCGCTGCCAACAGTAACAAACCGGCCAAACCGGCGTTCGCGCATGCCCATGACCGTCAGCCGATACATCCAAAAGAAGTTGTTCAGGTTTCCGTCCATCATGCGGTTCCACTGTGCATCGGTATACACAGCGAGTGGCAGCCGTTCGAAGACGAACGGGCCAAAGTTGTGAATCACGGCGTCAATGTGGTGAAATTCCTGCAGGCATGCTTGTACGGCCTGCTCCACCTGCGGCTTGTCCAACAAATCCACCTGCAAGGCGGCCGCTCGACGTCCCAGGCGGCGGGCTTGTGCCAACAACTGTTCGGCTTCTGCCCGGCTTCGCCCGTATGTAAAACAGACGTCCCATTCGGCCTCAAAGAGCGCGCGGACCGTCGCGTGCCCCAGTCCCTTCGCCCCACTTGTAACGAACGCAACGCGTCGCGACATGTCCGCCCATCGCCCACCTTTCCAATCAAATGATACCATGCCGCTCAACTCATGCGCTCACCGCATTGGACCGCGCGCCGGCCACATGTGAAGCACACTGGCCAGATGGCCAGCGCACTGGCTCCAATGGAAGCGCCACTCAGCGGACGATGCCTCTGATGCCGTACATCGGGCAGTGGATGATGCGCTGCGCGAGTGGATACCTGGCGCAGACGTCGCGGCCGCGATCGATCAATTCCAGAACAATCGCTTTTCGGTCATCCCACGGCAGCTGCATTAACTCCTCCTCGAAGAAGCTCACGCCGCGTACAATGTGCTGGACCACAATTTCAGGGTTATCAAACACCCACTCCAATTGGGTGTCATATACGTCGATGTCTTTAAGCCCCGCCTGTTCAAACCAACGCACCAAGGTGTCGCAGTCGGCGGGCATGTAGTTGCTCGGCTGCTCTGCGTTGCGCCGGCGGGCCAAAGCAAAAATCGGCTCGAACCAGTCGCGAAAGAAAGCGCCGTCCAGCGCGAACCGAGTCCCCTGGAAAATCGACACAATGCCGCCAGGGACCACGGTCCGAGCCATTTCGCGCAGGGTCACGACCGGATCGACAAAGTGAATGAAGCCGACCCCCAGACAAATGTCAAACGAAGCGTCCGGGAAGGGCATTTTCTCCACGTTGCCCAGCTGCAGCTTGATGTAGGGCGGGTTCCCGAGCGCATCCAGTTTACGCTGCGCTTGGTCCAGCATCCCCGACGAGATGTCCAGCGCCGTGAGCTGGCCCGTCGGCCCGACGCGTTCGTAGAGTCCCGTGTCAAAGGTGATGACGCCCGTACCACAAGCCACTTCAAGGACGCGTTTGCCTTTGAAATCACCCACGAACTCCAGATACTCCTGTCGCCGCAGGCGGTTGGTGGGCCATACGACGTCGCACATCTCGTCCCAATCTTCCACATGGTCAAATTGATACAGATAGGCAAATTGAACGCGTTTGCCAAAGTAACCGGACGCTCGCATGACTTCGCGCGCCTTCTGATACGTCTCATGCCCCGCGCGCGTCAGTTGCACCATGCGTTCTGTCCCCACCCGCTTCAAACGCATGTTTTGTGCAGCCAAGCCGAACATCAAAAACAGTTCCAGGTTCTGCGGAAAATACGGATAATGTCGAATGCCGGTTAAGAACTCGGTTTCCGTGACGTCCTTGTGTATGGACAACGGCTGCATCGCGTCGTGGCCAGCGATCAGCATGTACACGTTGTACACGACCGCCGGACCCACTTTTCGCAAAAACGCCTGCAGGCGTTCGCCTGCACGCTGCAGGGCCGCCTCGCTTGGCTGCGGCACGCCCGTCTCCTCGTGCGCGATGAAGACGGCTGTCGACAGCAGCGTTTCGTAAAACGCCAACCGCAGAAGCGAAGGCGAAAACGGCCGTTTATCGACCAACCCGTCGGTAGGTACACGGTCGACCGAAACAAATTGTTCGTATAAACGTTCTGACATTTCATGTGCCCTTTGCTGCAGGTTCGAGCCGTCTGTGTCGCCCGCATTCTTGAGGTAGTTGTTTGCAAGCAGCGGATCCAGAAACACCCCGGATGACAGCATGTCCCGCAGATGTTCCACTAAGTCGGAGGACATCACCCTTCCCCCTTTGATCGCTTATCTTGAGTTGGTCTGCAACTTCATTTGTCCATATCTGTTGAGTTGCAAAACAACTTCTTCTATGATGACGATACAACGGCGGAAGATGATACACTTTCGCCCTGCGAGCACAGGAAGGTGGTTCAATGAACTTTCATTTCGACGAACGATTGGGCATTGAGTTACCCGACCTGTCCGTCCCCTTCGAAGCACTGCCGCCCGACGAACAAGAGCAAGTGCTCGTCCGGTGGGAAAAAATCCGGGCGCGCATCCCCGACCAAATCATGGCCTTCGAACGCGTCATCCAAGGCATCCTCGACCAGATTCAGCAGGAAGAGGACTGGGACGTGATTGTAAATCATTTTCATCAAATTTCCGACTATGCGAGCCGGATTCACGAACTCAACACCTGGCAGCGCGTCGACCAGACCCTGACGAACACGAGCACCCACGACGAAGCCAACGTGCATCTCGACCGCGAGCCGTGAATCCGTCCCGCTTGTCCAGTGTCTTATTTCGGCGTTTCGATGATTTCCACGGACTCGATAAACACGTCTTCCAAAGGCTTGCTGCGCTCGCCAAACTGGGAGGGCCCGACCGGAGTACGAGCGATGGTCTGCACCGTATCCATCCCCTCGGAAACACGCCCAAACACGGAGTAGTTCGGCGTCCGGTTCAGGCTCCGAGCATGTTCGCCCGTGCAAATGAAAAATTGCGACCCGTTCGTGTTTGGACCCGCGTTGGCCATGGCAACGATCCCTGGTTCGTAGGGCTGTGCGGGCGGCAGTTCATCGGCAAACTGATACCCCGGGCCGCCCATACCCGTCCCGGTCGGATCACCCGTCTGAATCATAAAGGGTTCGATGATGCGATGGAACACAACGCCATCGTAAAACCCATCACGCGCCAGAAAAACGAAGTTATTGACGGTGTGCGGCGCGCCGCTCGCAAACAAATCGACAGTAAATTCACCCTTGTTCGTTCGAACGACAGCCTGGTACCGCATTCCTTCCTGCAATTGCATCGCTGGGGCATGGTCATACTGCTTTGCCAAGTTGTCAATCTCCTTTTGCCATCTGATATTGAATCTGCGTTGATTGTACCATAATAAGGAGTATCACAATTTGGAAGGAGCTATTCTCGATGAAGGGCTCTCCGTTTCGTCGGCTTGTGCAAGCAAGCCGTCATTTCATGGCCAATGCACAGTCTACAGTGCCCGAGTGGCAGGATTTGGTCTGGCACGATGCACTGGCCGATCAAGAGATTGTTACGCGCATGGTCGACGACAAACGCCTGCGCCCCGTGATCCAATCGGTTGCTGAATCCTGGCTCTCCCAGGAACGCTGGCTGCACACACAGCCGGAACGTCACGCAGCGGAGGAAGAAAGCGCACCGCTCGCCCACATTCTTTTGGAAATCTGGCAGGGCGAACTTGGCGCACAGCCTATGCCAGAAGTCGTGATCGCAGAGGCTGGTGCAGCGCCCTTGGGCGTCTTATGCGGGTACCGCGACTATGGGCAGAAATACTTCTTCATTGAACACGTCGCCCTCCATCCAGCGCTGCGTGCGACAAGTCCAAGGCAGCTGTGGCGCAACGCCGCGGGCGAACGCGTCTGCCAGCGACTGGTGGAAGCCGCGGTCGACATCAGTCACCGCCTCGGCTTTTTCGGCTGGACCGCCTGCGCCCCCGCACCAGGCACCGAATCCGCGTGGAACCAGCTGAAGTTCTACCGGCATGACGACCTGACCTTTCGCAGAATGGGCTACTTCACGTAGGCGCGGAGGAAGTGGAGCGAGGGAAGAGAAGCGGGCAGGCCGGGAGACCGGGGGACCGCGAAGGGCTTGGGGGACCGCGAGGGACCGGGGGGACCGGCTCGTGTGCTCAACGGCGCTTTAGGCACCCTTTCTGCCTAATCAGCGCCCGGTCCGGCCGGTCCCAGCCTCCTTTTGGCGTCTTTCCTTCCCTAAGCCGCCGCGACCGCGTATGATCCCGGCGCTTTAGGCACCCTTTCTACCTAATCAGCGCCCGGTCCGGCCGGTCCCCGCCACCTTTTGGCACCTTTCCTTCCCTAAGCCGGTGCGACCGGCGTATGATCCCGGCGCTTTAGGCACCCTTTCTGCCTAATCAGCGCCCGGTCCGGCCGATCCCCGCCTCCTTTTGGCGTCTTTCCTTCCCTAAGCCGGTGCGACCGGCGTATGATCCCGGCGCTTTAGGCACCCTTTCTGCCTAATCAGCGCCCGGGCCGGCCGATCCCCGCCTCCTTTTGGCGTCTTTCCTTCCCTAAGCTGCCGCGACCGCGTATGATCCCGGCGCTTTAGGCACCCTTTCTACCTAATCAGCGCCCGGTCCGGCCGGTCCCCGCCTCCTTTTGGCACCTTTCCTTCCCTAAGCCGCCGCGACCGGCGTATGATCCCGGCGCTTTAGGCACCCTTTCTATCTAATCAGCGCCCGGTCCGGCCGGTCCCAGCCTCCTTTTGGCGTCTTTCCTTCCCTAAGCTGCCGCGACCGCTCCGCCCTCGGCCCTGTTTGCGTGCCCGGGTGGAGTTCTCTACAATGAAACTTGGACGACGGACTCACGTGCGGGACTCACATGCGGGACTCACACCATCGTGGACTCACACCATCGCGGACCGGCATCAGGGGCTTTACCGCTGCTGTTGCCGCTGCTGTTGCCGTTACCGCTTCCGGTTTGCCCCATCCGGGGCGCTGACCCGCCCCAGCGCAAGTCGTCCATCGCTTCATCGCTACATACTCTGCATAAGGAGTGACAAACGTGGAATATCGTCGGCTTGGAAAGAGCGGGCTCAAAGTTTCCGAAATCGCGCTCGGCAGTTGGTTGACATACGGGACCGTGACGGAGAAGGAGCAGGCGATTGCCTGTGTGAAAGAGGCTTACGATCTCGGCATTAATCATTTCGACTGCGCCAACGTGTACGGTGCCGAACCGCACGCGGCGGAAAAGGTACTGGCGGAGGCGCTCGCACCGTACAATCGCGACAGCTACATCGTCACCACGAAGGCGTTTTGGCCGGTGGGCCCGGGTGTCAACGACCGCGGGCTGAGCCGCAAACACATCATGACACAAATCGAACAAAGCCTGAAATCCCTGAACGTGGAGTATGTCGACATCTTCTATTGCCACCGGTTCGATCCGGAAACCGACCTCGAAGAAACCCTCCGCGCCTTGGACGACATCGTTGCGCAAGGGAAAGCCCTCTACGTGGGTCTGTCCGAGTGGCCGGCGGACAAAATTGCCGAAGGTGTACGCATTCAAAAGGAACTCGGCCTGCGCAAATTCGCTGCCAGCCAGCCCGTCTACAACATGTTCCAGCGGTACATTGAAAACGCGGTGATCCCGATTTGCGACAACGCCGGCATCGGCCAAGTCGTCTTCTCGCCGCTGGCACAAGGGGTGCTCACCGGGAAATACAAGCGGGGCCAGGCTGCACCGGCGGGATCGCGCGCTGCAACCGAAGGGGTCAGCCGGTTCATCCAGGGCATGCTCAACGATCACGTGCTCGACAAAGTGGAGAAGCTGGAAGCCGTCGCGAAACGCCTCGAAATCACCTTGTCGCAGCTCGCGCTCGCCTGGGTCCTGCGCCTGCCGAGCATCAGCAGTGCGCTGATTGGCGCGAGCCGGCCTGAGCAAGTCCGTGAAAACGTCAAGGCTTCCGGCGTGAAACTGGACGAACAAACCATCGCCGAGATCGAAACCATTCTGGGGTAAACATGGAGCGCGTGCACACGTTTGACGAAGCTGTCCAGGAGATTCGCCGCCTGACCCCGGTCCCGCGGTCGGAGACGCTGCCCACGGATGCGTGCCTCGGCCGCATCCTGCTGGGCGAGGCGGTCGCGCAGATTGACGTGCCGCCGTTTGACCGTGCCATGATGGACGGGTACGCGATTGTCGCCGGTCAGCCCGCGCCGCCTGCTGACGCCCGCCCGCAGGGCGGCGACAGCAGGGCGGCGGCGTTTCGAGTGGTCGGATCCGTCGCGGCCGGCACGGTGCACCCGGACCCGCTGCGGCCGGGCGAGGCGGTGCGCATCATGACGGGGGCGCCCGTGCCGCCAGGCGCGAACGCAGTCGTCCGATTGGAGTGGTGCAGCAACGCCACGGAAACCTCCGTCGAGGTGGTGCACGCGGTGGCCCCCGGCGAATCCATTCAACCGCGGGGTGACGACGGACGGGCGGGAGATGTCCTGCTGATGCCCGGTGTCCGTATCTCCCCGGGGCACCTGGCGCTGTGCCGCGCGTTCGGCATCGGGTCACTCACTGTGGCGGCCGCGCCGACGTGCAGTGTGATCGTCACCGGGACGGAACTCGTCACCGGGACGGACGGCGCCGACGGGGCGCCTCCCTTGCCGCCGGGCCGCATCTACGGGTCGAACGATGCGTTCTTGCGCGGCGCGCTCACCGCAGACGGACTGCACGTTCGGCAATGCGAAACGCTGTCCGATGACCGCCGGCAGATACGTCAGGCGTTGGCGGCAGCGTGCGCACGGAGCGACGTCGTGATCACCACCGGCGGCGTCTCCGCTGGCGACTATGACTACCTACCCGGCATCCTGCAGGAACTGTCCGGTCACCTCCACGTTCGCAAGGTGCTGATTCGGCCCGGCGCCCCCTTCGTGGCGGCGAAGGTGGGCGCAGCCACGGTGTTTGCGTTGTCAGGCAACCCGGCGGCCAGCTTCGTTCAGTTTGAAACCCTGGTCCGCCCCGTGCTGCGCGCAGCGCTTGGCTGGGCGGACGAGCCGTTTCCGGCGAGCGGCAAACTGCTGCACGATATGGAACTCAAACCCGTCCAACACACACGCATTTTACGGGCACATGCAAGCATCCACCAGGGAGAAGTCCTGGTGGACGCGCAAATGCCGCAGTCGTCTGGGCAGGTTTCCAGTTTCAGCAAGGCGAATTGCCTCATCCGCCTCGACGCACCCAGTGTGCCAAAGGGGACGGTCGTTCCACTTCGATGGTTGGATTACGCGCGCTAAGGATGAGGCAGCAGGCGGACGGCCGTTGCAAGGCGGGCGTCCACCGCTGCCCCAAGCGCGTGCCGCACAGCGGGTGCCAGCCGCATCCCCTTCCCGCGTTGACTTAAGCGTTCAGAATGTCGCGCTTGGAAAAGTACACCAGCGAAACACCGAGACTCAAGACACCCCAAACCGACAACACGAGCATGCCCAAACCAAGCGGTGCGTTCATCTGTGCCTCTTGGCTCAACTGTCCCGCCCAGTTGGTGAACAGTGCCAGGTGCACCGGGAAAAACAGCCACACCAGCCACTTCACGTGAATGGCCATTTGCGCCACCACAAAGCCAATGATGACCAGGCCAAGCGACACACCCGTGCTCGCCATCGTTGAGCGAAAGATGGTCGAACACAAGAAGGTAACGGTTGCAACCGCGAGCATCGCAAAAACCGTCAACGCAAGGCCCGTCAGGACGTAATGCCACATGGGAATGACGGTCGCGTGCGTGTACGTCTGGAAGACGAGCATCCCCGTCGACGCATTGTAGGTACTCCCAGAGACTAGAGGGCCGGCCACCACCTGGTGGATCATGTTCACCCCGCTGCCCACCGCGATGGGCTGATTGGCACCCACGTTGCCGAGAATCGCGACACCCACCGCCCACAACGCCGCACCTGTCAACGCCGTGGCCAGGGCCGAAACAAACAGCGACGTGATCCACTTGCCGAGGAGGATTTTTGCCCTCGACACAGGCCGCACCAGGAGCAGCTTGATGGTGCCCTCCGTCGCCTCGCCAGCCACCATGTCGGCGACCAGAATGGCGACCACCAACGGCAGAAACAGCATTGCGGCAACCGCGAGATACTGCATCATTTCACCGTACGGCGACAACTGCCACGGCTGCAGCGGCCGGACATTGTGCTGCAGCTGATAATTGATGGTCATCAACTGGCCCTGCATGTAGTTCCACGTCGGAGAGCTCGCCCGCTCGCCAGCTGGCACCTGGTTCATCTGTGCGAGGTCCGCCTTCTTCTCCTGCTGCAGCGGCGTTTTCCAGTCACTACCCGGCTTCTCCGCAGCGACTTCTACCTTCAGCGTCGCAATTTGCTGCTGCAGACTTTGTACGTCCTGCTGGTAGTTTGGGTCCGACTTCGGATGCGCCTTGATGTCAGATAAGTTCTGTTCGACGATTGTCAACTGCTTCTCGGGCCGATTGTTCAGTGCGGCCTGATGCGAATGATATTCGGTAACGCCATACAGCGCAACCGTCACCAGCATGAGGATGCCCGCCACCCACAACCGCTTGCGGCGGAGCAATTTCATCCATTCATTTGCAATCACTCGAAACAACTCAAGCATTCGCCGGTCCCTCCCCTGCCGCAGCCGATACCGCGGACTGCATCGATTGCGCGTCTTCCTCGGTCAACTGCAGGAACATTTCCTCCAGCGAATCCCGGCCTTGCTCCACGCCGTAGATGTCGATGTTGGCGTTCACCAAGCGGCGGATCACGTCCGGCACCTCATCCCGCTTCGCCGTCACGCGGATAAAGCCGTCTCGGTCGACGGAAGCATGGCGTCCGGCGGATTGCAGCGCCGCCACCGCAGGCTCGGGCTGACCCACCGCGATGCGAATCCCGCCCGCCGCGTTCTCCACCAATTCGTTCACCCGTTCTTCCGCAATCACACGTCCGTTTTTCACAATCGCGACGCGGTCGCACATCAACTGGATTTCCCCGAGCAGGTGGCTCGACACAAACACCGACATGCCCTCCTGCGCAAGGCGTCGCATCAGCTCCCGGAACTCGCGCATCCCGGCGGGATCGAGCCCATTCGTCGGCTCGTCCAGCACAAGCAGCTTCGGGTCACCCAAGAGCGCCTGTGCGACACCGAGGCGCTGCCGCATGCCGAGCGAGTAACGCTTGACCTTTTCGTGGATGCGGCCGGTCAGGCCCACGATGTCCACCACTTCGTCAATCTTGCGGTTGCGGCGGCCGACGTCCAGCCCATTCAGCCGAGCGTAGTGAATCAGATTTTCGCGGCCCGACAGGTACTTGTACGTCTCCGGATTTTCAACGATCGCGCCGATGTTTCGCAGCGCCGCAGCGCACTCGCGCTGCACGTCATGGCCGTCGATGCGGATGACGCCTTTCGTCGGGCGCGCCAAACCTACAATCATGCGGATGGTCGTCGTTTTGCCGGCGCCGTTCGGCCCCAGGAACCCATACACCTCCGCGGGCTCCACCGTCATGTTGAGGTCCTCGACAATCCACCGCGACCCAATTTTCTTTGCCACATTCTCCAGCGTAAGAACGGCCATTCCCAAGCCTCCCGGCGATCCTTCGGAGATCGCAGTATGATATCCAGCCACATGCCCATCATGCCCCGTTCGTCTTCGTCCCCTCTGTCCGTTGCATCACCGTCTTGATGGTCCACCACGAGGCACCAAAGAATAAGACGAACCAGAGCAGAAACATGTATCCGTTTCGCAGATCCGTGAGGACATGTGCAAAGATCGTCGCGATGATGAACGACACCCCGCCAAGCACCACGTACCACAGCCACGGAAAGTAAAAAACATTGCTAAACCGCTCCGCGGGCGCGGCCTCGAAGACCCTCTGGGCCGTCACCCAAAACGCAGCCGCCCATGCCACAAACCAAAGGAAGTACAAGCCTGCGAACCACGCGGTGGTAAAGTGGTATCCAGCCAGCGGTGACAGCTGACCGACAAGGACCATCGTCAACTGAAGCCAGTGCGGGTCTGGCGTCCCCGCTGCGACACCCGTGAACAGCGTGCCATGAACGAATCTGATCAGGTTCCTGACGAACATCGGAACGGCGGCCGCCAACAGGGCACCTGCCGCCGCAAAAATCACGTTGCTGGTGGTACAAGCGGCGGCCAGGGCGGTCAGCACGAGGGCAGCAAGCACGACAGTGTGCGCCAGCACCGCAACCCCGATGCGCCCAAATTCATCCTGGCCTGTGAGCCCGGTGTAGGCGGAACTGAGCACCAGCCAGTTGACGCCTTGTGCAAGGACGAGGGCCGTCAGCGCAAACCCGGCTTTCACGCGGAGCACATCCCGGCGCTTGACAGGCCCCGCCAGCGTATACGCCAGGTTGCCGGAAGCAGCGTCCTGCCGCATCACCAGGACTCCCAGGGAAACCGCAATGAGGACTTCCATCGCGATGGCCGCGTTTGACAAATTGGACAAGGCATAGCCTCGCAGCACAGTCCGCTCGTACTGCTGCGCCGGCAGCGGCAGCCTGGCGGCAAACCACCACTGGCCAATGAACTCTGCCATCCACAGGGCTGCGGCCAGCGCGTATTTCCCCCGGTTCAGGCGCCACTCGCGGTACAACAAGGCTTTGGGAAACCACGTCTCCAACCGCACCGCGTCAGGAGAGAAGAACGCTGTCACGACTGTACCCTTCCTTCTCCATCAAATAGCGGAACAGGTCCGACAGTTCCAGTTCAATGGGTTCCACAAACGGCGCACCGGCGGCACGCAGACGCTGCTCGATGTCTGCCGTGTCACCTTCGACGGTAATGGTGAACACCTGCCCCTTTCGCTCGACCCGGGACACAGCAGGGTCGTCTTCGATGGCTGGCGGCAGCCCCCCCGGCAAGGCCGCCTGGTACCGGCGGACGCGGCCTTTCAGGTCGTCGATCACGCCGGACGCAAGCACACGCCCTTGATACAGGACGGCCATCCCGTCGGCGATGCGCTCCACATCCTCCAGCAGGTGCGTCGCCAGCAGCACCGTCGTCCCCTGCCCCGCCGCCTCCTGTACGATGAGCTGCAGAAACTGCCGTTTCACGACGGGGTCAAGCCCATTCGTCGGCTCATCCAGAATGGGCAGGTCGGGGTGCGCCGACAACGCAATGGCCAGGCGCAGCTGCATCTTCATGCCCGTGGACAGGTTGCGAATGGTCCGGTCCCGCGGCAGTTCGAGCGCCTTGAACAATCGGTCGCAGCGCGCTGCATCCCAGCGTTCATACAGCAAACTCGAGTAGCGGGCCAGTTCGTGCACGCGAAAGGACCGCAGCATCTCGCCGTCCGCGCCGACAAAGTGCACACGCTGCCGAAACGACGCCGACTCCCGCGGCAAGGGCTCGCCAAACAGCCGAACTTCCCCGCGGGTGGGCCACAACGTCCCCAGGATGAGCCGGAGCAGCGTACTCTTGCCTGCGCCGTTTGCGCCAACCACCCCGTAAATCGACCCTTCCGGCACTGTGAGATGCACGTCATCCACCGCGAGACGCGCATCAAACCGTTTGGTCAGACTGACGGTTTCTACCGCTTTGGTCACCCGCTACCCCTCCTGTTTGCGATCGCCATTCTTCAACCACCTGCACAAACATCTGCAGCACATCGTCACTCGACAGGTGCAAGTGGTGCGCTTCCACCAGCAAGCGGCGCATCTCCTCGCGCATGCTCAGCATCCGCTCCTCCCGATTGGGCACGGACGGCTGCAGCGCAATGAAGGTGCCGCGCCCGCGCACCACTTCAATCACCCGCTCGCGTTCCAGCTCCTGGTACGCCTTGGCGATGGTGTTGTGGTTGATGGTCATTTCAGTCGCCAACTCGCGCACGGACGGCAAACGTTCGCCTGGCTGCAGCAGCCCCTTGGCCACCGCCGCCTTCACGCCGTCCACCACTTGTTGATAGACCGGTACGGGCGACCGCGGATTGACCTGAAGCCACATCCTCTGGCCTCCAGTTGGCATCCTACCTGTAATATGTGTACCAGTCCACGTGGTACACATGCAGTATACGGGGGATTGGGACGGATGTCAATCGTCCCGGGCTGACGTTGTTGCTGGCGCAATCACGCTGTTCGCCGCGCGATCACGCCGTTGTTGGCGGGCTTATGCTGGGACTGTCGGGTTCTTTTGCTGGCCATCACTCCGCCGCCCGCGAGGAGGCGAAATCGACGGCCTGCACGCCTTCAATCTGAATCAACGAATCCGTGACCCGGCCAGCATCGAGATCGGGGCGAAAACGACAGGAAAATTCCAGCTCCATCAGGTTCGGGTGCTCCTCCAAGACACTGACACCCACGCGTTCAATGGACACCCCAGCGCTCACCAGCACAGACCGCACCCTCGCAATGACGCCTTCACTTTGGCGCGCGGTCACCGTGATGGTATCGAGCTGCTTGACCAGTCGCTGCTCCAGCTTTTTCAACGCCACCAGGCCAATGAGCACAAACGCCGTCGCGGCCACGGAAATGAGATATAGACCACTGCCCACCGCGAGACCGATGCCGGCGGTCGCCCAAATGCCCGCCGCCGTCGTGAGGCCCGTGATGGCATTGCGCCGGAAAATGATGAGGCCTGCGCCGAGAAAGCCGATGCCGCTGACGACCTGCGCCGCGATTCGGCTCGGGTCAATACTCATCGAGTGGACGTTGACGAGATCGAAAAAGCCGTACTTGGAGACAATCATGATGAGCGCACTGGCAATGCTCACCACGAAATGCGTCCGGAGTCCGGCATCCTTATAGTGGACCTTGCGCTCGGCCCCAATCGCCGCACCTAACAAGCCGGCGACCAGCAGCCGAAGAACCCACTCCCATTCCGGAATATGCACACAGTCACCTCCACTTCCCGCGTTGCCCCCCGAAACACGGCGTGCACCCGCGAAACGCCAGGTGCAAGCGCATTTATCCCTCCATTCTAGCGCAATGATTCCATCCCTTCTACCCGCCACCACACACCAAAGGCCAGGATGGACACGCGCCACGTGTCAACGCTGGCCTTTGGTGATGCGTCTGACATGGCGGACATCCGGTGACGTGCTCCCGCACACATACCGCTCGATGACCTGCTCGAGCGGCAGAATCAGCGCTCCGCAACCCCCAGGTAGTCGCCCAGCACATCCGCGAACGACTTGGCCAGTGCAACACGGCGGTTTCCGTAGTCCGCACTGTGCGCCGGCTCACGCTGCGGGTGCAGGTAGGCGTCCGGGACCCCCGGAATTTCCGTCGGCACATTCAAGAACAGCTCGTCGTCCCGCACCGTCGGCACGTCGTTCAGCTCACCGCGGATGATTCGATTGACCAGGTCTCGAGTCACCTTCAGCGGAATCCGGTCGACTTGCCCGTACACACCGCCAACCCATCCGGTATTGAGCAGATAGACCGGCACATCGTACAGCGCCACCCGTTCCATCAGCATGTCCGCATAGCGCACCGGTCGATCGGTCAGAAACGGAGCCCCGAAACAGGCCGAGAACGTGGCTTCCGGACTGACCACGCCGCGCTCGGTTCCCGCCAGCTTGCTGGTGTAACCCAGCAGGTAGTGCTTACGCGCGTCCTCCGGCGTCAGGCGGGCCACTGCCGGCAGAACCCCCGAGGCGTCCGCGGACAGGAAAATAATCACCTGCGGATGGCCGCCCCGCCCGCTCGGTTCGATGTTCCGAATAAACGACAACGGGTAAGCTGCGCGCGTGTTCTCCGTGAGCGAACGGTCGCCGTACACCGGCAAACGGGCGTCATCGTATACCACGTTCTCCAGCACCGCACCAAAGCGGATGGCATCGTAGATATCTGGCTCCTTCTCGCGCGAGAGGTCGATGCACTTAGCGTAGCACCCGTTCTCCATATTAAATACACCGTCTTCTGCCCAGCCGTGTTCGTCGTCGCCAATCAGACGCCGGGCCGGATCGGCAGACAAGGTCGTTTTCCCTGTCCCCGAGAGGCCGAAGAACAGTGCCACATCGCCTGCTTCGCCAACGGACGCCGAGCAGTGCATTGGCATAATGCCGCGTTCCGCCAGGTGGTGGTGCATCAGGGTGAAAATCGACTTCTTCAACTCCCCTGCGTACTCCGTACCGCCAATCAGCACGATGCCCCGTTTGAGGTGGATCACGATAAATGTCTCGCTCCGGGTACCGTCTTCTTCCGGAACAGCCTTCAGGGTCGGCGCGCCGTACACCGTGTACTGCGGTGCCACGTCTGGATTGCCTGGCAGGAACAAGTCTTGAACGAAGTGATTATGCCACGCAAACTCGGTATAAAAGCGAACAGGGACACGGTGGGTCGGATGCTGATTCACGGCGCCGTCGAAGACGTAGCCGCCGGTCGCCTGCAAATGCGCTTGCACTTTCGCAAAGAGCCGGTCAAACTGGGCCTCCGTAATCCACTGATGGCGTTCGGTCGGCAACGGGCAACCCGCATAGGCGACAAAGAACTTGTCCTTCGGGGAACGGCCCGTAAATTTTCCTGTGTGTGCGCAGAATGCGCCATTCGCCAACAATGCACCTTCCCCGCGACGGATGGCTTCCTCCACCAATTCCGTCGAGTTCAGCCGTTTCCAGGTTCCCTGTATCACCGGATCACTCCCCAATTCATGCAGTCCTATTTGTTTGTATTATGACATACTATATCGCGTTTGAGCGTAATTTCGACACACTTTTTGTGGAGATTTTGAAACGAATCCGCGCTTTCCACGAATGCGTTCCACGCGTGCTTTCCGCCGCAGCTCTACCCGGACCGTTTCGCCCGCAAGGCGCGCTGATAGCGCCCCCAGCGGAACTGGATTCGCCGATACATGGACAGGTCCGCCTTCAATTTCGCGAAGAGCGGGTGACTGGGCGCTGTATTTTCTTCCAGCAGCCAAATCCGGCCGTTGGTATCCACGGCCATATCAAAGCCAATCTCCCGATAGGGTTGGTAGGTATCAAAGTGCTTGGCCGCCCGTTTCGCCAGTTGAATCATCTGGTTCTTGCAGCGTCGGATGCTTACCGCATTCCACCCCAGTCCCTGCTTGAGGGCTTCCTCGACGCGCATCACCGCCCCCCGGCTGAGCGCGACATTGGTCACCGCACTGCCCTTGCCCGCCACTTTCGCCACCATCCCAGCGTACAACCACTGTCCGCCGGGGACGTCCTTTTGCATCATCACGCGGATGTCAAAGGGCCTTCCGTGCACCTTGGCCAGCGCAATCCCGCGCTGCACGACGTACCCTTGGCCGCCGCGTTTCTGGTCAATGTAGGTGAGTGCCTCATCCACCGAGGCAAAGCGCTTTGGGGCGTAAACCGTGTGCTGCACATAGACGGCGCCGTCCCGCCGCCACACCTTCATAATGCCTCGCCCCCGGCTGCCGCCTTGCGGCTTGAGGTAGACAACGCCGTACTGGTTTAAAAACGAGCGTACCGTCTCATGACGGTACCGGCGCGTCGGCGGGAGGAATTTGCGAATGAAAGTGTCCTTTGCGAAATGCACGTACAAGAGATACTTGCCAAGTTCAGGTTTTCTCCGCCGTGCACCCGGCCCCCGTTTTTCTTCGTGCGCTGCGACGCGGCTGGGCCGCGGCAGCCGGGCGTGATGCCGCATGATTCATCCCCCCATTTGGAAGTCGTCCACATCGTATGCAGCGACCTCCCATACCGTATGGGGGGTTACCGGGGAGACTGTGCCTCTGCGCGTGCGACGGCTTCCGCCAGACGCGCCCGGAAGCGGTACAGCGCTTCCCCTGGGTTTTCCAGCTCTGCCTTGGTAAACTGCGCGCGCCAAGGGCCCCCGCGAAAGGGGGCGACGTTATGGGGGGCCACACGAATTTCGTACCAGTCCTGATGAGAACCGGCTGCGTCCGAGCCCCTGCCCTCTGCAGTCCCATCTGCCTGCCCATCTTTGTATAACGGCTCACCCTGCGGCACTTTTCGCACGGTTCGTACGAGTACATTCGCAGCCTTCGGCTGAACCGGAGGCTGCATCAGTTCCACGTCCGCGATGGGAAACACGGCATGCAACCAAGTCCATTCCCCCATGACCATCCCTCCAGCCTCTATGGTACCACTTTGCGCAGCAGCCGCTTGTTTATGAGCCGCGGAGATGGGACACAATCGTGAAGGAAGGCTGAATACGCAGGCGGTTCACATGGAAAATTCTCCAGCCCAAAGCCGCCTCGGATGTGAGATAATGGGCGACAGCATCAAGCGCGCCGACCGCCCGATGCATGCCCGGTGCATGCCTGACGCGATGCGCCCGTCCTGTCTCGCAGCGCAAGCAGCGCAATTAGAAAGGAAACGAGGAATGGAAACGGATGAATAAGCACGTTCAATCTGTTGGCGCAGATGCCAATCGACCCTCTCAAAAAAGACGCAAGACCGCTTGGTGGATCGGCGGCGGCGCGGCGGTCATTGTGCTCGCCGGACTGGCTGGCACGGCCAACGCCATGGATGTTTTCGCATCCGGCAAGCAGCTCGTGTTAAACGCTGTGTCGAAGAACACGACCACAGCGTCCACAAACGTTCAGGAACAGTGGAACCTTCAATTTAAGAACCTGCAGGTGCCCGGGTTGTCGTCCACCGACGAGGCGCTTTTGTCGTCGCTGAACAATTCGTCCCTCGGTCTGAGCGTCCTCCTCGATCCGCAGGCCCAGCAAGCGCAAATCGGATTGAAAACCAACATGGAGTCCGTGCCGCGACAGGCGACTGTGTGGGTCACCGGCAGCAAAGCCATCGTCAATGCGAATAGATACCAGTCGCTGCTCGCCGCGTTTCTTCCAGCGGGCGTGCAAATCCCAAAGTACCTGGTCACCGATTCCTCACAGTCGAGCGCCATTGCGAAGTTCTGGTCAGAAGTCAACCATTCGGAATCGGACATCAACCCAAAAAGTCTGGCCGCGGCCAAACAGCTGGCCGCCCTGGTGGTGCAGGCCATTCCGCAGCAATACTTTCACCGCAGCGGCCTCGCCGGCGTGCGTCTGACGTTCGACCAAAAGGGGTTCGAAGACATCCTCGACAACGAGGTGAAGGCAGTCTACGCCAACCCGGATCAGTACGCTTCGC
This sequence comes from Alicyclobacillus cycloheptanicus, assembly GCF_028751525.1. Classification (GTDB taxonomy): domain Bacteria; phylum Bacillota; class Bacilli; order Alicyclobacillales; family Alicyclobacillaceae; genus Alicyclobacillus_L; species Alicyclobacillus_L cycloheptanicus. The sequence goes on along the minus strand of NZ_CP067097.1, from coordinate 2,885,831 downwards.
TGCTGAGCCAAATGGAGGGTTCCAACCTGCCTGCCGGTGAAACGCAGGCACAAGTCAAGCAGGCCATTGAGGAGAACCTCACCAACACGCCAGAAGAGGCCGTTTTGGCGGCCATCCAGACCGCCCTCCATTCAGGCGACGTGACGGTCAAGCAAACCACCATCGCGGTGCAAAAACCGCTGTTTGGCACGGTGACGGAAAAAGTGACCGGCGGCATTGTCGTGCACATCCCGCAAGTGGGCGCCAGCGGCGAAATGGACTTCACGGCGACGTCTGCACCGCTGACCACGAAGATTTCCATTCCATCCCCGTCTCCTTCGCAAAGTGAGACGTTCAACACGTTCGCAAAGCAGTTGAGCGCAGCCGAGGACGGCGGGAACTAAACGGCGCGGGCGGAATACAGAGCGGGCGGCCTGATGCAGGGTTCTCTGCATCAAGCCGCCCGCTTGTCGTCTGCACGTTGCTGCGAACAAGGCGGGACCACCAACGTCGTCAACGGTGTCAAGGCGAAGTCCTCAGCAGCCCGCGTCTACCGTTTCAAAGCATCCAGCACGAGCCTCAGCGCTCGAACCATCTCCGCGCGGCCGAGGCAAGGCGTATTCGGGTGCCGTGCCGCCTGTTCAGGCAGGTACGGAACATGAATGAATCCCCCCACCACACCCTGCGTCTGGAATTCAGGCGCCTGCAGCAAGTGCATGAGGCCGTAGAGCACATGGTTGCAGACAAAATGTCCCGCAGACCAGGACTCCTCCGCCGGGATGCCCGCCTCCCGGAGGCGCGTCACCAGGTCTCGAACCGGCAGCCCGCTCCAGTACGCGGCTGGACCTCCTGCCACAATCGGAACTTCACGCGGCTGCTGTCCCGCGTTGTCGGGAATCCGCGCATCGTCGAGATTCACGCCGATGCGCTCAATCGAAATGGCTGCCCGGCCCCCGGCTTGCCCAAGACACAGCACCACGTCAGGCTGGACCTGCCGGATGGCCTGCGCCAGCACGTCGAGGGACGTGTGGAAGACCGTCGGGATCTGCTGAACATGCAGGTCTATCCCCGCCAGGTCTGACGCCGCCACTTCCTGAACCACCTCCCAGGCCGCGTTCACCGGGTCGTCGTGGAACGGGTCGAACCCCGTCAACAACACCCGTGTCCTGTTCATAAGGCAAACCCGATGCGGTCCGCGCACCATTTCAGAAAGCGGTCAACGTCGATCCCGACGCAGACCGAAGCATTCGGCCGATGGTCGGGCGTCTTCCTCGCGTCCACCACGGTCATGCCGGCGGTCAGGCGTCCCTCGGTTTCGACGTCCACGTAATACTCCCGCGTCTCACAAAGCGTCGGGTCCTCCACCATCGCGACGGCCAATGGGTCGTGCAGTGCACACCAGCGGTCGCCCTCTTCCTGCGCCTGTGCCCGCTCGTACGCACCAATGTAAAAGGAAACGGCCTGCTTGAGGAACGCCGCGTACGGCGACTCGCGCAAAGTTTCGAGGTGCCGGGTGGTCAGCCGTGCCTGCATGGTCACGTCGAGTCCCACCATCGTGATGGGCGCGCCCGAGTGAAACACGATGTGAGCGGCTTCTGGGTCGCCCCAGATGTTCGCCTCTGCCACTGGCGTGACATTGCCCGGGCAGAACGCGGCACCCCCCATCATCACGATGCGCTGGATTTTTTCCACGATGCTCGGGTCGAACTGAATCACGCTGGCGACATTCGTCATGCGTGCCACAGGAATCAACGTGACCTCTCCCGGATGTTCCAAAATGGTCCGGCGAATGAACGATGCCGCCGGCTCGTCCTGCGCCAGCGTGCGCATGGGCGGCAAATCGGCATCGCCGAGCCCGTTGGTCCCGTGAATCCAGGGCACGGGTCCCTGCCACTCCCGCAAAAGCGGCTTGTCCGCCCCGACGTACACAGGAATGTCTGTACGACCCGCAAACTCGAGCACGGCCAAGGTATTGCGTGTCGCTGTATCAATGTCCACGTTGCCAAAACTCGTTGTGATGCCGAGGACGTCCAGGCGGTCGGACAACACCGCACCAAGAATGGCGAGTGCGTCATCTACGCCCGTGTCCACGTCCAGAATGACTTTCTGCTTCGAAGCTGTCATCGACTTGTTCAACCTCTTCCCCAGAACAAAATTGCCGGTTCCGGCCCGCAGACGCGGACCGGCCGCACGGACTGACACGAAGTGAAATCATGCTATCATGGTAGCAAAGTCAGGAGGTGTGTGCCATGACCCGCGGAAATTCCGACCACGCGGCCACACGCCCTTGGGACGACCGGTTCCTTTCCTACCTGTATTGCTTCAATGTCCTGCGCGATTACTTTGAATGCCACGAGTACGGGGAATCCCTGTGGCTCGACACGGGCCGGCCCATCGTGCTCAAAGGGCTGATTCAGGCAGCCGTGTGCCTGTACCACCTGCACAACGGCAACGTCCGCGGCGGCTGGAAAATGTGGCAGCGGGCCCGAAGCTACCTGGCACCATCGCGTCCCGTGTATGAAGGAATCGATCTCGATGCATTGACCCGAGACATCGATGACGTCTTCGCCCAAGTCCCTTCCGCGTGGTACACCCAGGTGGTTGCCCCGGAGGTCGTGCGCAACCTCCATCTGCCCACCGTCGAAGTGCGGATTGTCGACGCGTCCCTGTGGGAACAGCTCTCCTCCTGGCAGCTGCCAAACCCGCCTGAGAACGACTGAACGCCGCTTGGCGCCTTCGTCCGCAGGACAGCGCAAAGGGCGCGCGACAGGCCTGGCCGCGCCCAGCTTGGGCTTTTGTCCTCGGAATGGAGAAAACAGTGTATAATAGGGGTGGCCTTGCCAAGGAACGAGGTGAAGAGGATGAAGGTTCGGAAAGCGGTCATTCCTGCCGCCGGATTTGGGACAAGAATGTTGCCCGCGACCAAGGCAGTACCAAAAGAGATGCTGCCGATTTTAAATAAACCTTGTATCCAGTACATTGTAGAAGAGGCGGTTTACGCCGGGATCCAAGAAATCCTCATTATTACAGGCCGAACAAAGAAGGCGATTGAGGACCATTTCGACCGTTCACCAGAACTGGAGCTCCACCTGGAGCAAAGCCGCAAGTCCAGTATGTTGACCGAGGTCAAAGCCATTTCCGATCTCGTCGACATCCACTACGTTCGTCAAAAAACGCCGCTGGGACTCGGCCATGCGATTCTTTGCGCGAAGTCGTTCGTCGGCAACGAGCCGTTTGCCGTCTTGCTTGGCGATGACATTATCCAGGCTTCGAACCCGGTGACCGGCCAGTTAATGCAGGTCTACGACGACCCCGAGACCGCGATGCTGGGCGTTCAGCGCGTACCGGCCAGTGATGCGCCGAAGTACGGCATGATAGACCCGGCGTCGACGGCGTCAACCGAATCCGGGCGGCCAGGGGTTCTCGCCGTGCGAAGCGTCGTGGAAAAGCCGAGCCCGGAGCAAGCGCCGTCCAACCTGGCGGTGCTCGGCCGGTATATTTTGCCGCCCTCCATCTTCGAAGCGCTGGAGCAAACCCCGCTGGGCCATGGCGGAGAGTTGCAGTTGACGGACGCGATCCAACAATTGGCCCTCTCCGGAAAGACCTATGCACACCAGTTCGAAGGGGTGCGGCACGACATCGGGCAGTTGGACGGATGGCTGCGTGCCAACATTTCATTTGCAATGGCCAACCCGGCACTGGCCAAATCCGTGATTGAGCAAGTTGAGTCCATCGCGCGGCGATCCGACCTGCCGATGCAGTCGCTTGGATTCTAATCGCGTGTATGGAGGAGAGCTTGGCATGAACGGAGCTGTCATCTTGGCAGGCGGATCGGGCGAGCGGTTGTTTCCGTATTCCAGCGCTTCGCTGCCGAAGCAGTTTTTGCCCTTGGTGGGCAACCAGTCAATGTTACAAGAGACGTATACGCGGCTGCGGAAGCGCTTCACCGCCGACCAAATTTTTATCGTCACCCAGGCGTCGTTTCAGGACACGGTCCTGCACCAGTTACCCAGCGTCACTGGTGAGCAAATCATTCTGGAACCGGCGCGCCGCGATACGGCTGGCGCGATTGCGCTGGCGCTGGCGAAACTCAAGGGCGCGTTTGACGTTCTCCTGTTTTGCCCCGCGGACCACCACATCGAGGCTGGGACAGAATGGGACGGCGCGCTCGCGACGGCCATGGATTACGCGCAGATGCACCGCCGGATCACGCTGTTTGGCATCGTCCCCAACTACCCCGAAACGGGTTACGGCTATGTGGAATACGAACGCACAGACGGGCCGGTCTGCCCGGTGGTCAAGTTCCATGAGAAACCCTCGCGGGAAGTCGCACTGAAAATGGTGCGCTCCGGCCAGTACCTGTGGAACTGCGGCATCTTCGCCATCCCTTGTGACGTTGGCATCGAAGCGTTCCGAACGCACCTGCCGGAGCATTACCAAGTGATTCAGCAGGATTTCCGGGCCATGGACTGGAGCCAGTTTGAAGCATTGCCCAAAGTGTCGATTGACTACGGCCTGATGGAGAAGATTCACGACAAGCTGGCCGTCGTGCCCGCTTACTTCCCTTGGAATGACCTCGGTTCGTGGACTGCACTCGAACGTGTCCTCAACCAGGATGAATCCGGCAACTACACGTTTGGCCAAGTAAAGTCCCTGGACGCGCAGAACTCCATCGTCTTCGCGCCCAAACACGAAGTGTACCTGTACGACGTGTCAGACCTGCTCATCGTCTGCCACGACAACCAGGTGCTTGTCGCCAACAAGAACAAAAGCAGTGAGATGAAATCCTGGCTGCCCAAGCTGACGGATAAACCTGAAGTGTTTCAGAAGCACCCGTAGTGAGGGGCGGAGGCCGGCGCGGCTTGCGCGGGCGGGGTGAAGCTCGGCTTGCGCGGGCGGGGTGAAGCTCGGCTTGCGCGGGCGGGGTGAAGCTCGGCTTGCGCGAGCGGGGTGGCCCTGCGCCGCTTAAGGCACCTTTGTTTCCTTATCGGAGGTCCGGCTCGGCCGGACCATCCACTTTAGGGAGCCTTTTGTGCCCAAGGCGGTCGCGAGCGGGGTGACCCTGCGCCACTTAAGGCACCTTTGTTTCCCTATCGGAGGTCCGGCTCGGCCGGACCATCCACTTTAGGGAGCCTTTTGTGCCCTAGGCCGCCGCGAGCGGGGTAGCCCTGCGCCGCTTAAGGCACCTTTGTTTCCCTATCGGAGGTCCGGCTTGGCCGGACCATCCACTTTAGGGAGCCTTTTGTGCCCCAGGGCCGCCGCGAGCGGGCCGAGCCTTGGCCGCTTAAGGTACCTTTGCTACCCTAGGCGGTCGCGAGCGACCCCGCGACCCCGCTCAGGCGCCAACATCCCCGCCCGCTCCAGCGTCGGACTCAGGCTCCGCCAGCCCCGCGCCGTCGCGCTTGCGAAACACCAGGTACTCCAAAATCACCACCAGGGCGACACCCACAATCAATCCGTTATCCAGCAAATAGGCCAGCATCGGCGGCAAGGTCCGCCAGGCCGTACTCGGCACGAAAAAGATGCCAACGCCGGACAACACCGCGATCCCGACCACGAATACGTCACGCTGGTTCAGCGCGAGGCGCTTGAAGTCCTGCAGCCCAAAACCCAGCAGCTGCCCATAAATCGCGAACATCACCGCATACCCAACCGGTGCCGGCATCGCAGCCACCAGCTGCCCGACCGACGGAACCATGCCGAGCACGGCAATGACGATGGAGGAAATCAGAAACGGCAAACGGTCGCGAATGCCGGTTAACGCCACCAGGCTGGCCGCCGTCGACAGGGGAATCAAGCCGACCGAACCGGCCGCACCGGAAATCGCCGTCCCCACCCCCGTCATCAGCGTGCCGCGCACAAACTTCGCATCCTCCGGCTGCTCCTTCATCGCATTACCCATCACCTGCACACTGGTGATGAGGTTTGACATCAGGACCAGCATCGTGATGGCACACGTGACCACAATCCCGGCATGAAAGTCTGGCGGCCCCCACGGAAACAGCGCTGGCAGCTTCACCACAGGCCCCGGCACGGACTGTGGCGACGGCGCCAAGCCAAACACCGCGAAAACAGCCCAGCCCACTGCCAAGCCAATGAGCACCGCCAGGCTTTTGATGAGCCCGCGGCCCTTCACCATCAGCCAGACCGTAAACGCGATGAGCAGAATCGCCAGCACCGCGACCTTGACGTCAATCACGTCGCCGCCTGGCTGACTGCCAATCCCGAGGATCCCGGCGACCATGCTCCGCGAGAGCTGCAGCGACAACAGCAGCATGAACGTCCCTGTGACAATCGGCGTGAACAGGCGCCGGATCCACCCGAGCAAACCGCAGACGGCCAGCAAAATGGCCACCACACCTGCCGCCAGCAGGCCCCACTCCAACTGCCGCAGCAAGAGCGGGAGCGACCCGCCCGTCTCTTTCGTCATCTGGACCAGGACGACTGTGACGCCCCACCACGTCCCCGCCGGTCCTTCAATAATCGGGTACTTGTGACCTAACAAGACTTGAAGAATCCCAATGATTCCGCAGGCAATCAGCGTCTGGTCCAGGTATGTCGCCGTGTTCTGCGGCGACATGCCAAAGGCTTGCCCCAGCACAACCGGGACCGTCAGGACATTTGCGAGCGTGAACGCGATCCACTGAAGGGAAGCCAACACGGTGGCAGCCCCTTGGGTCCTGCCTGGATTCGATTCCTGCACCGATCACCCCTCCGTTCCACTTTGTGCCCGACCAGGGCCGCAGCCCTTCGCAAGCGGGTGGGTACGGCCTCTTCAAAACAAAGATGCCTCCCAGGGACGAGCGTCCCCTGAGGCATCATACCAGTCTTCCGCCATGACTTCCACGCCGGGCGCCCTGCGCAGGCAGGTTCCCTACTTCGTCACCGCGGCCTCCGGCGCATACGTCACGGACCCTGCGGCTGGCTCCAGCAAGGTGATGTCCTGATACTCCGTGTCGGTGAGGATCGACTCATGTCCCTTCATCAGCCACCAGTACGCGACCATACCGCCCAGCAAACTGAACAGCCAGCCCCCGCTCCACAGGAACTTCAGCCCCGGGACCACCAAGCCGAGCAGCGCGATGACCCAGCCAATGACCAGCGCACCGACCGCCCGCAGATTGAAACCGCGGGCGTAATCGTAGCGCCCGGACGCCGCATACAGGTGCAGGAGGTCCAACTGGCGGGACCGAACCAGCCAATAATCGGCGATCGCGATGCCGTCAAACGGTCCCAGCAGCGTACCGTACGTCCCCAGCCAGTTGTAGATGTAGTTGCTGAACTCCGAGAGGACGTACCACGGCTGCATTCCAAACGCCAAGAGACCGGTGATGACGGCCCCCACCGCGAACGTGATGCGGCGCGGCCACAGGTTCTCAAACGCGCGCGCAGGGGCCATCACGTTGGCTCCGACGTTAATGGTCACAGACGAGAGGATGACAACGATGCCAGCAACAATGACCATGACCGTCGGGAATTTGGCAATCAAGTCCACCGGATCCCACATCGCCTGATGATACAAAATGACCGTCGCGGACGTCACCGCGATCCCGATGAAGGAAAACAACGCCATGGTGATGGGCATCGCAAAAATCTGGCCCAGCACCTGCCCCCGCTGGGTGGCGGCGTAGCGCGTGTAATCCGGAATGTTGAGGGCCATGGTCGCCCAAAAGGCAATCACGCCAATCACGGACGGATAAAACGCAGCCCAGAATTTCGCGCCGTGAATGGCCGCCGGTGCCGACAGCATTTCCCCGAACCCGCCCGCGTGTGCGGCGGCCCAAATCAAAAGCGCGATGGCACCGACGGCGAGCGTCGGCGCAGCGAACATCGCCAGTTTGCCAATCGCCTGCGGCCCACGCATCGCAATGAGGACGTTGATGGCCCAGAAAATCAGGAACGACAGCCCCATGTGAAAGCTGAAGGACCCCCAGTGGCTGATGACCCGCCCCAAGATGGCGTCCAGCGCCTGGCCGCCCAGCCAGGAATTGATCCCAAACCAGCCCGCCGCGATGACGGCACGGGCCAGTGCCGGAATGTGCGCGCCGCGCTTGCCGAACCACAGCCGGGCAAAGACCGGATACGGGATGCCAAACTTCGTGCCCGCGTGCGACATCAACAGAATCGGGATGAGCACAATGCAGCTCCCCACCAGCACCGTCAGCACCGACTCCCACCAGTTCATGCCCAGTGCGATGAAGCCGCTGGCCATCGAATAGGTGGGCAGACAGATACACATGCCGATCCACAGGGAGGCAAACTTCATGCCGGGCCACGCGTGTTCCGCCCGCGTACACGGACGCAGGTCCTCGTTCCACAGCGCGTGGTTCCCAGCCACCGATTGCACGGCGGCGTCCGACAACACAACGACGTCGCCGCGCTGGACTTGAGTCGCCATTTGACCATCCCCTCTCTTTTTGCGCCGCTTCGGTTGCGCTACGGCAAGAGTTCGACCATGTCCTGATACGTCTCTGGCCGTCTGTCGCGGTAGAACTGCCAGGTGTTGCGGACCTGCGCAATCTCCGCGCGGTCCATCACGCCGAGGACCACCTCGTCCTTGTCGCGGCTGCCCAGTGCGACAAATTCCCCGCGTGGATCGACCAGATAGGACTGTCCGTAAAACTCGCCCATGTTCCACGGTGTCTCATACCCCACGCGGTTGATGGCACCCACGTAATACCCATTCGCGACCGCATGCGCAGGCTGTTCCAGCTTCCACAAGTACTCCGACAAACCAGCAACGGTCGCAGAGGGATTGAGCACGATTTCGGCACCGTGCAGCCCCAACAGCCGCGCGCCCTCCGGGAAGTGGCGGTCGTAACAGATGTAGACGCCAACCTTCGCAAACGCGGTATCAAACACGGGGTAGCCGCCATTGCCAGGCTTGAAGTAGTACTTCTCCCAGAACCCGCAGCCAGCGGGACCCGCCTGGACCTGCGGCAGGTGATGCTTTCGATACTTGCCAAGGAAACGTCCGTCTGCGTCAATCACCGCCGCCGTGTTGTAGTAAACGCCGGGGATTTCCTCCTCATACAATGGAACGACCAGCACAATGCCCAGTTCTCTGGCCACATCCTGCATCCGCCGGACCGTTGGGCCGGTGGGCACCTTCTCCGCCGCCGCGTACCACTTCGCGTTCTGCTCCGTGCAGAAGTACGGACCATAGAACAACTCCTGCAGGCAGACAATCTGCGCACCCTGCGCCGCTGCGTCCCGAATCATCTTCAGGTGCTTTTCAATGGCCGCCTGCTTGTGGACTTCCACCGGTTCACTGCCGTCGACATCGTGGTGCGCCTGAATCAGTCCAATGGTGACTTTGGCTGACATCACTGGGTCCCTCCTTACATGTCCGTCTCCGCGGCCGTCTGCACAGCCGCCTTCCATGGCCGCCTAAATGGCCGTCGCCGTGACTTTGCCGCAGCGCTGAAACCGGCCGCGTCCCGGTTCGCCAAGAAACTGCCCGCGGTCAACAATCACGCTGCCCCGCAGCAGCACCGTTCGTGGCTGCCCGCGCACGGCCATGCCTTCAAAAATGTTGTTGTCGACGTTCATGTGGTGGTTCGACGCGGAAATCACGCGTTCTGCGTTCGGGTCCCAAATCACGATGTCCGCGTCGCTCCCCACCGCCACGGTCCCTTTCCGGGGAAACAAGCCAAACAGTTTCGCATTGTTGGTCGAAGTCAACGCGACGAACCGGTTCAGGGAAATCCGGCCAGCGTTCACCCCGTGGTGGTAGAGGATGGCCATACGGTCCTCGATGGTGGGAGCGCCGTTCGGGATCTTTGAAAAGTCGTTGCGGCCCAGTTCCTTTTGCCCCTTGAAGTTGAAGGAACACTGGTCGGACCCGAACGCCAGCAGTTCGCCGCTTTTCAGCTTGTTCCAGAGCACGGTCTGGTGCGATTTGTCGCGCAGCGGCGGCGACATCACGTACTTGGCACCTTCGAAGCCGGGGCGCTCATAGTCGGAGTAGTCGCAAACCAGGTACTGCGGACAGGTCTCGCCGAACACCGGCAGGCCGCGCTTGCGCGCATCGCCGATGGCCTCTGCGGCCTGCTCGCAGGTCACGTGGACCACATACAGCGGCGCCTGTGCAATCTCCGCCAGCCGAATGGCGCGCTCGGTGGCCTCCCCTTCTGCCTCCGGCGGCCGCGTCAGCGCATGGTACTTCGGTTCCACGTGGCCCTTCGCGAGCGCATCGCGCACCAGCACATCCACGACGTCCCCGTTCTCGGCGTGCACCTGGACCAGCGCTCCATTTGCCGCGGCCAGCCGCAGCGTGCGGAACAGCGTCTCGTCGTCCACCTGCAGGTTGTTCTTGTACGCCATGAACACTTTGAACGAGGTCACCCCCTCGTCCTCCACGATGTGCGGGATTTCATTCATCACCTGCTCGTTCATATCCCCGACCATCACGTGGAACGCGTAGTCAATCGCCGCCTTCCCCTCGGCCTTGCCGTGCCACGTGCCGATCGCGTTGGCCAGCGTGTCTCCCTTCTTGTGCAGCGCAAAGTCAATCACCGTGGTCGTTCCCCCGTGCGCCGCCGCGATGGTCCCCGTGCGGAAGTCGTCGGCCGTCACCGTCCCGCCAAAGGGCATATCCAGGTGCGTATGCGGGTCGATCCCGCCGGGTATCACATAACACCCGCCGGCATCGATGACCTGGTGGCCGTCGGTCGGGATGGTCTCTGCAATCGCCGTCACCACCTCACCTTCAATCAATACGTCCGCCTGCTGAATGTCGGCTGCCGTCACGACGGTGCCGCCTCGAATGACTGTGCCCATGTCGCTCGCCTCCTCAGTGATTTCTGCCGTGTCCTTTTCTGCCGTGTCCGTCAAGCCTGCAGCTGCCGCTCGCGCCAGGTTTGCGGCGGCCGCCCTGTCTCCACCTGGACCATGGTGATGCAGTCCTCCACAGGACACACCATGCTGCACAGGTTGCACCCGACGCACTCCGTCTCGTCGACCACCAACTGCGTCTCTCGACCGGCGGTCTGCACGCGGTCAATGCACTGGTGCGCCGCGTCCTCGCACGCAATGTAGCAGCGGTTGCAGTGGATGCACTTGTCCTGGTCGATGCGTGCGACCACCTTGTAAGAAAGGTTCAGGTCGTTCCAGTCGCCGTAACGCGGGACCGACTGGCCGACAATCTCCTGCACGCTCGCGATGCCGCGGGCGTCGAGGTACTGGTTGAGCCCGTCAATCATGTCTTCCACGATGCGAAACCCGTAGTACATAGCTGCCGTACACACCTGCACGTTGCTGGCGCCCATCAACAGAAACTCCACCGCATCCTGCCACGACGCGACGCCGCCGATGCCAGAGATGGGCACGGTGACCTCAGGGTCCCGTGCGCAGTCGCCCACCATGTGCAGCGCGATGGGTTTCACCGCCGGTCCACAATAACCGCCGTGCGCGCCGCGTCCATCGACGTGCGGAATCGGGTTCCAGGTGTCGAGATCGACCCCCATCAGGCTGTTGATGGTGTTAATCATGCTCACCGCGTGCGCGCCGCCCTGTACCGCCGCGCGCGCCGTGTGCCGGACGTCCGTGATGTTCGGCGTCAGTTTGACAATCACCGGCACCTCCGCCACTTCCACCACCCATTCGGTGTTTTGCCGGACCAGCTCCGGCACCTGTCCAACCGCCGCGCCCATGCCCCGCTCCGACATGCCGTGCGGGCAGCCGAAATTCAGTTCAAACCCGTCCACGCCAGCGTCCTGCACGCGTTTGACGACCTCGTGCCAGCGCTCGCGCTTCGGTTCAATCATCAAAGACGCGACGACGGCCCGGTCCGGAAACGCCTGTTTGACCTCCCGGATTTCCCGGAGATTGTCCTCCAGCGGGCGGTCGGAAATCAGCTCAATGTTGTTCATGCCCACCATCGGCTGGCCCTTCCAGGACAGCCCGGCAAAGCGCGAACTGACATTGACAATTGGGTCATCGGTGAGGGTTTTCCATACGGCACCGCCCCAGCCCGCTTCAAACGCCCGCATCACCTGGTAGCCGCTGTTCGTCGGCGGCGCGGAAGCCAGCCAAAACGGATTCGGACTGCGAATCCCGCCGACATTGGTTGACAGGTCAGCCATCTTGACCGCCTCCCCTTAAGAAAACGTCCACTTCCCAGGCGGCCCGCTTGCCTTGTTCGGCCGCCTCGACCACCATGGCCTCGCGGCCGCCTTTCGCAAATGTGCAGTCGCCCGCCGCAAACACCTTGCGCTCGCTCGTGCGCTGCCCGCTCGTCAGTTGCACCACGCCGCCCTGATGCGCCAGCCCAAAGGCCTCCACCAGCGGCGTGAGGCGGCTCTGTCCAATCGCGGAAATCACCGTGTCCACCGGCACCGTGAATTCAGAACCCGCGACCGGCACGGGCACCTGTCTGCCCGCCTCGTCCGTCACGAGCGTGGTCTCTGTCAGTTCGAGCGCAATGACCCGTCCGCCCGCACCCAGCACGCGAACGGGCGCGCACTTCCAGCGGAAGACCACCCCTTCCGACTTGGCAAACGCGTATTCGAACGGGTAAGCGGTCATCTCCCGCTCTGTCCGCCGGTAGTACATCACCACTTCTTCCACGCCCAGCCTGCGCGCGCACGTGGCCGCGTCGATCGCGGTGTTCCCCGCACCGATGACGGCGACCCGACGTCCCAGCTCGCCGACGTCCGCCCCGGTCTTCACCCGCTCAATGAACGCGATCGCGTCCCACACCCCTTCGAGCGTTTCCCCGGGAATGCCGAGCGGCGGAACCTGCCCCATCCCGCACGCCAATACCACAGCGTTGTACTGCGACAGCACATCGTCGACCGAAACATCCACGCCGACCGCGGTGGAGGTCCGCACATCCACCCCCATCTCCACCACCTGCTGCGCCTCCCACAGTGCCTCTTCTATGGGCAGCCGGAACGGAACAATGCCAAAGGTGTCGAGTCCGCCGAGTTGGTCCTTTGCCTCAAAAATCGTAACATCATGGCCGAATCTTCTGAGTTCTCTCGCCGCAGCAAGCCCGGCTGGACCGCCCCCCACGACCGCGACGCGAAACCCGGTCGGCCGGCCCGCTGTAAACAGCTGCACACCCGTTGCTTTCGCCCAGTCCGTCACGTAGCGCTGCAAGTCGCCAATCCGAATCGGCGACTCGTCTTTGCCCAGCACGCAGGCACCCTCGCACAGGTCTTCCGTCGGACACACACGCGCGCAGCTGGCGCCAATCGGGTTCGCGTCCATGATGACGCGCGCGCTGCCGCGAAGATTCTCCGTCGCAATTTTGTGGATGAACCCCGGTACATCGATGTGCGTTGGACACGCCTGCGTGCAAGGTGCGTCGTAGCAGAACAGACAACGATTGGCCTCCCGCATGACCTCCTCTCTGGTCAAAGGCTTGTGGATGCTTTCGTGCACCCGGCTCGCCGCCGGCGGTACCGTGCCCGGTGCCGCCCCGCCTGCCGAATGTGGACTCCATTCCATCGGTTTGCCTCCCCTCCGTACCCTTTGGCCCCACACCGCTTCTGACGAAGGCCCCGGCTGTACACAAACTTCTATGCGTCGCCTCCGTGCGGTATGTGCAAGCTGTCAGTCCGCTGACAAGCGGGCCAGCTCCGGCTCCTCGGCCGTCATCCGAGCAAGCGCTTCCGCCATCTGTTCAAGCGCCTCTTGCACCTGCGCGGCAGACACATTCATCGCAGGCGCGATGCGCACCGTGTTTCCATACAATCCGCCCTTCCCAATCAAGAGCCCGTTCTGCCGGGTGTACTCGGCAAACTTGGCTACCAAGTCGGGCGCCGGTTCCTTGTCTGCACGTACGAACTCCATGCCTTGCATCAGACCTTTGCCGCGGACATCGCCAATCATCGGGTAGCGCCGCTGCAGTTCTTCCAGTCCCTCGCGCAGCCGCTGCCCTTGCACGCGGGCGTTCTCCGTCAGATTTTCCTCGGCGATCACGTCCAACGTCGTGAGCGCCGCGCGCATCGACACCGGGTTGCCCCCAAACGTCGAAATCGTGGGTTTGGTGTACGCCGCTGCAACCGCAGGCGTCGCGATGGTGGCGCCAATCGGGTGGCCGTTCGCGAGGCCCTTTGCAAACGTCATCAAGTCCGGCTGCACCCCCGAATGTTCGATGCCAAACGCCCGGCCCGTGCGGCCGAAGCCCGTCTGCACTTCATCGGCAATGAACAGTCCCCCGTACTTACGCACCGTTTCGGCAATCTCCTGGAAGTAGGCATCCGGCGGCGTGATGAAACCGCCCACCCCTTGAATCGGTTCAGCGATCACGGCCGCAACCCGCCCCGATGTGCTGGTCCGCAGCGTCTCCTCCATATCCTTGGCGCATTCCAGTCCACAGCGGTCCGGCGTTTTGCCGAAGGGACAGCGGTAACAATACGCGTTCATCGCATGCACCACCCCTGGCGTCCCGTGCATCCCGAGCCGCCACCCGGCTTGGCCGGTCAGGGTCGCGGCCAGCGCCGACCGCCCGCTGTAACTGTGGCGCAGGGCCACGACTTCGTACGCGCCAGTCGCCATGCGCGCCATCGCGATCGCCGTTTCATTCGCCTCCGTACCGCTCGATGTAAAGAAGCTCACCGCCAGGTCGCCCGGCGTGATTTCTGCCAGACGCTGCGCCAACTCGACCATCGGGGTTGTGACATACAGCGTGGAGACGTGCGTCAGCTTCTGAATCTGGTCAATCACCGCCCTGTTGACCCGCGGATGGGCGTGTCCCACGGAAACCGTCAAAATGCCGCCAAAGAAGTCCAGATACTTCGTTCCGTCCGACGCATACAGGTAACACCCAGCCCCGTGACTCATCACAATGGGCGTGTCGTAATACGTGGCGACCCCCGGCGCGAGGTATTTGCGCTGTTTGGCCACAAAGTCCGCAGACGCTGCGGTCACCGTCTGGTCCGTCAAGACAACCTCCCCTTTCTTCCATTCGTGCTCCTGACCATACGCCCGACCTGCCCCATGTCCGCTCCCAAAAATTCAAGTGGTCATGTTAGACTGTCGACATCAGGGTATTAGCGAAACGCGTTGTCCAACACGCGACAGAGTGTATGAAATTCGGAGGCAACTTCCGTACAGGATGGCTCGCCGCAAGATTCATCCGCGGCACGCAAGTTGCGTTGGAAAGAGGGAAACCACGTGCAGACGATGCTTCGGGTGACGGATGTCCTGCGCCGCCCGGTCTTTGCAGCGGCACAACTGGTCGCAGGCAGCGAAGGCCTGCTTCGCCCCGTTCGGTGGGTGCATATTCTCGATGTGCCGGAGGCGGCGATCCACTTGCACGGCGCGGAGCTCGTGCTGACGACCGGCATGGGGTTCGGCGGTCATGTCGACCGGTTCGCAGCCTTTCTCAACCAGCTCGTCGAGAAACAGGCTGCGGGGCTGTGTATTGAACTCGGCACCAACATTCGCGAGGTTCCGCAGGCGGTGATCGACCAGGCGGAGCAGTCGGACTTCCCGCTCATCGTCTTCCCGTCCCCCGTGCGGTTCGTGGACATCACCCAGGACATACACAAACTCATTTTGATGCAGGAACGCCAATCCTTTTACGAACAAGAGTGGGTCGAGCAGCAAATTCGAGGGCTGCGCACCGACGTCCAGACGACCCTGACCGAAGACGCCCTGCGCACAGGTCAGCGTGCAGAACGCAAGGACACCGCGGTACGCGGCTACCGGGCGGCTGTCATCGCAATTCCGGAGGTGGTCACACCCGCGGCGCTGCACCGGCCCCCTCACCCGTCCGGCATCGATGCCGACTGGTTTCAGTGGAAATCAGATGTATCGCTGCATATTCGCAGCGCGTTTGCCAGACATGGCATCCAGCCTTATCTGTCCGTGCGCGCGGATGCGGTGGTGGCGCTGCTGGAATACACACGCGACGGCAAAGCCAAAGGCCAAGGTGCGCTGCAGCAGGTCCCGTGGCGCCAGCCCTTCGCCGCGGCCTACGAGTCGATGGTGCGCGTCCTGCACCAACGGTTGGGCGAAGCGGCCGTGTTCATGGGCATCGGCAGTGAAGTGCAAAGCCTCGGCCAGGCACAGCAAAGCTACACCGACGCAGTGACCGCGCTGCGCGTGTGCCGGCAAATGCAGGCGGGCGGATGGATGGCGTATGAAGACACCGGGATCTACCGCTTCATCACCTTGCTGGCAGAGCACCCGGAGGCAGGCGCATACGTCCGCGACGACCTGGCCCGGGTGGTGGCGTTCGACCGCACCCACCATGCCAATCTGTTGGAGACCTTAAAGGTGTACCTGGACGCCGACCGGTCAAAACAGCAGACCGCAGACCAGCTGTTCATTCATCGGCAAACCTTGTACCACCGGCTGGAACAGCTGTCCCAAATCCTTGACGTCGACCTGGACGACCCCGTGCAGCGCCTCTCCGTGCACCTCTCCGTCTACTATTACTGGTTTCAGGAGAGACCTTCACGTTCTACCCGCAAGTAAGTGACGCATACCAAACTTTTCTGTCACATCCCCGGCCCAAATGGTGTATACTAGGTGTAGCAAAAAGTTTCCCTAAGCTAACATTGTTGCCGATGAGCAATAATGTGGCGGACAGGAAACATCGTGGCAGTCTGGGAATGCACCGCATCCATTGATGATGCAGCTTTTTTCATCACGATGCAGCTTCTCTCATTGTCGGACGGCATCTTCCAGGAACGGTGGGGATGATATGAGCACGCCTATGGTTCAAGCAAAAGAGAATAAAGCAATCCTGGCTGCCCGCGCATCCTTGTCCAGGCAGCAAAAGGGCCTGCGCGCCTTGCTGCCGTTTCTCGGACCCGCCTTTATCACAGCCGTTGCCTACATCGATCCAGGAAACTACGCCACCAACATTCAGAGTGGTTCCGAGTTCGGATATAAGTTGCTGTGGGTGGTTGTCCTGGCCAATCTGATGGCCATGCTGCTGCAGAACATGTCTGCCAAGCTCGGCATCGCGACCGGCCGGAATTTACCGGAAATGTGCCGCGCCTACTGCCCAAGCTGGCTGACCTATGTGATGTGGGGATTTTCGGAGATCGCGGCGATGGCGACCGACCTGGCCGAATTCCTCGGGGCGACCCTGGGACTGAACTTGCTGTTTCACATCCCAATGTTGTTCGCCACGCTGCTCACAGGTGCGGCAACGTACCTCATTCTGGCGCTGGAGCGATTCGGGTTTCGGCCGCTCGAGAAATTTATCGCGGCGCTGGTCATGCTGATTGCCGCCTGCTATATCGTCGAGACGATTTTGGCGAAACCGCAGTTCAGCCAAATCGCCTACCACAGCGTGGTTCCCTGGCTCGGCAACAGTGACTCCGTGCTGTTGGCGGTTGGCGTCATTGGCGCGACGGTGATGCCGCACGCCGTCTACCTGCACTCGGGGCTGACCCAGAACCGGATTGTCGCACGCAACGAAGCAGAAAAGCGGAAAATTTTCCGGTTTAACACGAAGGAAGTCGTGATCGCCATGTCTCTGGCAGGGCTCATCAACCTGGCCATGATGTATATGGCTGCATCCGCCTTTCATAACACGGGGCGCACCCACATCGCGGACATCGCAACGGCATACCATACGCTGACCCCGATTCTCGGTTCCGCCGCTGCGGCTGTCTTTCTCATCTCGCTGCTCGCGTCGGGCATCTCGAGCTCAGCTGTCGGCACCATGGCGGGCCAGGTCATCATGCAAGGGTTTGTTGGATTCACGATTCCCGTCTGGCTGCGGCGCGTCATCACCATGGTACCCACCATCATCATCGTCGCGCTGGGCGTGGACCCAACCCGCACGCTCGTCCTGAGCCAAGTGGTTCTGAGTCTGGTGCTGCCGATGCCCGTCATCGCCCTCGTGTACTTCACACGACGGCGCGACATCATGGGGAGTCTGGTCAACCGCCCCATCGTCACGTGGACGGCGACGGGCTGCGCCGTCATCATTGTCGCCCTGAACCTGTTGCTCCTGTACATGTCGTTCGGCGGCAGCCTGCCAGGATAAAAAGCAAATCAAGGGCAGAATAAGGGAAGGTTCGAAGGAGGTAGCACATCGTGCTACCTTTGACATTCCTTGAATCATGGCCGATGGTCGTCATGTCAACACCCGCAGCCACACGTGTCTTCTTTGCCCCGAGCTTCTTGAACCGCTTCCCACCCCTCTTTGACCACGTAGTAAACGAGTCCGAGTGCTGCAATGGCGTCAATCCACCACCAGCCGAGAAGAGCAGTCAGAACGACACCGGCGAGAACAATCCATGCCATGTACGCACAAACGATGCTGCATGAACCGTCTGCTCGCAGTGCCTGACTGCCAATTTCCGAACCGATGCGTTTCTTCGCCCGTGACAGATACGGCATGATAAGCCCTGAAGCAATCGCTAATCCAATTCCGATAAAGCTTGTTTCCGCCCCCTGATGGGCGACAAGCTTGACGATGGAAACAACGACGATATACACGGCAAGAGCGAGTAACGCAATACCGACCACCCAAGACGACACGTTCTCTGCCTTCTTCACACGCGCAAGACTTGCTCCTCGTGCTTCCATGGCTAACCGCCAGAGCAAAATGCCGCCCGCAACGAGTTCGATCATGCTGTCCGCCCCGAAGGCCATTAAGGATAACGCATGTGCGACGATACCTGAACCGATTGCAACCGCTGCCTCTATGACCATCCAAACGATGGAGATGATTTCAATCCTGACGCCCCTTTTTACAGACGTTTCATGTGCCCCTGTCGCCATCTGGTTCACGCCTTTCTGTGTGGGTAACGTGATGGAGTGCCATTTGTAACAACCCAATCATAGCGCGTCGGCGCACGTGTAACAAAAAATGACGTGCCACTTTTTGTGTCGATTGGCACGTCATTTCGTATGTCAGTTCCTGTTTTCTACTGTTTCCTGCGCCAAACCGGGACCCCCACGGCACAGCCTGGGGCTTTGATGTGCTCGTGCCGTCAACGCTTGCTTGTGCCGTCACACCGGTTTGATGGCTTCGAACGGCTGCTTGCAGTCTTCGCAGTAGAACACCGAGCGGCACGCGGTGGGGCCGAACAGGTTCTCTAACCGCGTGTGCGTCGAGCCGCAGTACGGGCACTCCGCGGTCAGGTTTTTCATCTGCAGCAAGCTGCAAGACGGCGGGGCAATGCCGAACTGCTTCAGCTTCTGCTTGCCAATGTCGGAAATGCGATCGGTTGTCCAGGGCTCGTCGTAGACAAAATCCACAGAGACCGCCTTCACGCCCTCCACTTGCTGAAGACGCGTTTCGACATTCTTGCGGATGATGGCCAGCGCTGGGCACCCCATAAACGTAGGCGTCATTTTGACTTCCACGCAGCCGTCCGAACAGGTGACTTCACGGACCATCCCGAGATCGAGCACGCTGAGGGTCGGGATTTCCGGGTCGTTCACTTCCAATAAGGCCGCCCGAACCGCCGTTTCCAGGTCAGCATCGTGGGACGCCAGGCTGTGTTCGAGTTCAACGCCCATAGCGCCACCCTCCCTTCTGGCTGGTCTCTTGGTCAGCACGACTGTTTGCGATTCGCTGCCGGGCTTACCAGACCGCAGCCCGGTCCAAGTCGCGGACCTCGTTCATCGTCGCGAGCAAATCTTCCAGCGCGGGTGAATGGTGCAAGCGGGACCACGCTTCCACACCCTCCTGCCGCACCGTTTCGACGCCGGCCGCAGGCACCTTCAGCCCCACGGTCTCCATCATCGCAGTCACTGCCGCCAGCCACGTTTGCTTCCACGCGGCGGTGCTCGTCGAGAGGATACCCGCCGCCAGCAGCTCGGACTCGACAGCGCCGAGCGCAAACAGGTCGTCGATGTCGGCCCAAAGGGTATCCACCGCCCGCTGCAGGCGCTCCTTCGCCTCGCCTCCGGCAATGGCCAGCTTGCGGAACCACGTGCCCACGTGCAGTCCGTGGTAGTACTCTTCCCGCATCATTTTCACGACGCCCTGCCGCAAGGGTTCATAGCTCGACTGGCTCAGCGCCTCCAGGCGGATGCGGTCGAAGGTGTCGTAGAAATAGTGCCGGGCGATGGTGAAAGCCCAGTCCCCGTTGCCGCGCTCTGTGAGCAGCGCGTTGCGGCGCGCGGACGCGGGTCGTTCAAAGGCCAGGGAGTCGCTGTCACCCTCGCCGAGATCGGCCAGTAAGCGGTAACAGAACACGGCGTGGCCGACTTCATCCTGACTGATGGAGCTAAACGCGACATCCTCTTCAATCTCCGGCCCCACGCCCAGCCACTCCGAATCGCGGTGCCCGATGACCAGCTCGTCGTCGGCCATCTGGTACAGCAGCCCTGCCAGTGCCGCACGGAGCGCAGGCCGACCCTGTACCTCTGCGGCGGTTTGCAAAACGTCTGCCACTTGTTTCACCCCCTCCGTCCTCAATCCTTGACAATGTCCTCCAGGTGAAGCGCCTTTTGCTTAAAGGCTTTCCACCGGCGCGCGTTGTCCGCGTATCCGTCGACGCGGCGATAGTCGCGGTCAAATTCGCATGCAAAGAAGTCCTTGTCCTCACTGGTCTTGACCGAAATCGACTGCTTCGGCACGACCCACAGGCTGACCGCCTTGTCCCGCCGCAGGAAGTTTTCACGCGCAACCAACAGCGCCATGTCGGGCGAAGCCGCTAACACGCTGCCGACATACACGTGCGGGTCAAGCGCATTGTACTGGACAAACACTTCGTAGGCTTCGTATGTGGCGTCTGCTGCCAAGTCAGCCATTTGGCTCAGCCTCCTGCTTCAATCTCGGCCGCACGCTTCATGGCCTGGCGCACCCACGCCTGGCCCTCATGCGCCTGCCGGCGCAGCGCGATGCGCGCCTGCGACATCGGTCCAGAATTCTTGCGCACAATCTCGCCAAACCGCTTCCAGTCGGGCTGGGTGTAGTGCCACTGACCCGTGGATTCGTCAAAGTGCAGTTCTGGGTCAGGAATGGTCAGGCCCAGCGAATGAATCCGCGGGACATAGCGCGAGAGGAACTTCTGCCGCAGTTCTTCGTTGGTCTTCTCCCGAATGCGGTACATCATCATCTTGCGGGCCGACTCCGAAATCTCCGGCGGTCCGAAGAAGAACATCAACGACTCCCACCAGCGGTTCACAGCGTCCTGCAGCATTTGGCGCTGCGCCTTGGTTCCTTCTGCCAGCGACAGGATAATGGACTCGCCATGCTGCATGTGGAAGCTCTCCTCCGCGCAAATCCGCTTGAGCACACGGGCATACGGCGCATACGAAGTGTCCAGCAAGGCTGCCTGTGATACGATGGCCGCCCCATCGACCAGCCACCCAATCACACCCGCATCCGCCCAGGTCGGCGCCGGCATGTGAAACACGTTGTGGAATTTGATGCGTCCGTCAAAGATGTCTTCAATCATGGTGTCGCGGTTCATACCCAGCGGTCGTCCCAGCTCTTCCGCGACGCGCAGCAGCAGCTGGCCGTGCCCCATTTCGTCCTGCACCTTCGACATGATGCCGAGCTTCCGGCGCAGTGTCGGCGCTTTCGGCACCCATTCCTTTTCCGGATACGCGCCCATAATCTCGCTGACGCCGTGCATCTGAATGAACTTCAATAGCAGCATGCGATACTCATCGGGCATCCAGTCGGTGGCTTCGATTTTCTCGCCGCGTTCAA
Organism: Alicyclobacillus cycloheptanicus; assembly: GCF_028751525.1. Lineage (GTDB taxonomy): Bacteria > Bacillota > Bacilli > Alicyclobacillales > Alicyclobacillaceae > Alicyclobacillus_L > Alicyclobacillus_L cycloheptanicus. The sequence goes on along the minus strand of NZ_CP067097.1, from coordinate 2,864,260 downwards.
TGCGCGCCATAAACTGCTCGTACAGCGCCGCTTGGTCAGTCACCATTCGCTCTGTCGTGCTCATTGCCAACTCCCCTTCGTCACGCGCCGCCAGCCGGCCGTCATTCGGTTGGACACGCGCTTGATACCTCTCCCATGGGTGCTTTGCTCGACGCAGCCGGCTTCTGCAGTCCGGTCAGCAACACGTCCGCGAGCCGGCCCGCCACTTCCTCTGGGCTCAACTGTCCACTCGGATCGTACCACTGGTACACCCAGTTGGCGACGGACAAGCTGACCATTCGAGCAAAACGCTGGTGTGACGGATAAAACCATCCGGCCGCCACGCCCTCCGACAACACTGCGGTCCACAGGCGTTCGTATTCATCCCGTTTTTGCTGAATCCGATCTCGTCGTTCGCCCTGCAGCGCCCGCCACTCGTGGGAAAACACCCTGGCGGCGTCGAGATTGCGCGCCACCACCTGAATGTGAGACACGAGTGCACGACGAAACTTCACAGGCGGCGGGTCCGCACTGTCCACGACCGCCTGCAGGCCCTCCAAGAACTGGTCAGCCACCTCATCCGTGATTTCGAACAGCAGGTCTTCCTTCGTCCGAATGTGCGCGTAGAGACTGCCTGACAAGAGGCCGCTCATCTGCGCAATGTCCCGGATGGTTGTGGCATGGTAACCCTTTTCACTAAAGAGCGTGCGCGCCGCATGCAGAATCTGGTCGCGTCGACCGCGATCGGCCATGAATTCGCCTCCATCCCAACCATCAGAGGGGCGTGATTGTGTGAATCCCCGATGAACCGCCGTGGCCTATCCAAAACAAGCGCTTGCTTGGTACCGTTTGTTTCATTGTATGCCTGGTGAGAAGCTCGTGTCAACGGTTCGCAGTCTCGGAAAACGTAACCCCCGTTTCGCTTCTCTCCAGTGTGCGAAACACAGCGGATACATCCACCGGCTGCATCTTGACCGCGACACCCGGCTCCATGAAGTAGGTGTAGGCCTCCACGCGCGGCGTCGGACGATGGACATCGACCGCCCTGTTCGCGGCGTTCCCTTGCAGCAGCGCCGCGATGGCAGCCCGATACGCGCCCAGCTGCGCCGTGTACTCTGCCGCCTGTTTTTCCACGTTCGCCGCGTTGACGCGGTCTGTCTTGTAGTCCACAATCAGCCAGCCATCTTCTTCCTCCGCCAGAACGTCGATCACGCCCTGAACCACGACAAACGGTCCGATCTCAGGGTCCAGTCGACGGGCAGTTGCGACTGGCTCGGCGGGTGAACCTGCAGACACGGGCCGCCCCCGCAGGAAGTCCGCAGCCTCCGGCGGCTGCGACAAGTCGATCCGGCTGAAAAACGGCCGCTCACGCATCACCCGCTTGGCCCGCCGCAGACGCTCGCCGAGCTCGGATTGCAAAAACGACAGCACAGCCGCTGCATCAATGGCCGCAAACGCCGCCTCGGACAACAAGCCGAGATCGTATATGCGGTGCAGTTCCGCCCGTACGGCCGCTTCGGACCGCTCAATCGTAAAGTCCAGATGCTGCATCACCGCGTGGAACGCCGTGCCTCGGGCACGGGCGGAAATGCTGCCCGCCGCCGTGACAAAGGCGGGATCGTCCAGAAGGTGTTCGGCCTGTCCGCGGTACACCCGCTGCCGGGCTTCGCCGCGCCGCGCCACCCACAGGCGACGCAGGTCCGTCGCCGAGATTTTGCCAGGCACATCCACCAGACTGGCGTTTGGGTTCACCCATGACAACGCCGCGAAGACCTGGCGCCGGATGTCTTCCGGAGAAACTTCAGGGGAGGGGACCCCCGCCCCAGCCGCCGGCGGTACCGTGTCCGCGGCGTGTGCGGGCTCCGCCGTCGATGGCATGCGCGTGGGCGCTGCAGCGACCGGGCTCGCCCCGTCGTCCGCCTCCGCCACAGCCGGGAGCGGCCGTCCCGGTACGTTCCACAGCGTCACCGAGAAGCGCGCGCCGAAATCCGGCACGTCGGATGGACGCTGCACAACATGCCCTTCCCCTTGCGCCGTGAACAGGCTGCCTGCTTGCGGATGGCGCCACAAGGCAGGCAGCAGCCAGTCCAGGCAGGTCTTCGCCCCGAGCAGCGTGCTGGGCGGCAGCGGGATGCCCATGGAAGCTCCGAATTGAACGCGATGCCCCGCTTCCTCGATGAGATGTGCCACCTGCTGGGCCGATCCGACCAAAATCAGCCGCTCGCGCGCCCGCGTCATCGCCACGTACAGCACACGTGCCTCCTCGGCCAGGAACTCCGTTCGTTCGGCTTCTTCGATCGCGATGGATGGCAGCGTCGCCCACCGGCTTCGCATCGCATCGTCCATCATCTGCGGTCCAAAGCCCAGCGCCCGGTGCAAGCCCAGTGCCCGTTCCTGACTGCCGCGGTAAAACTGCTTACCGAGGTCCGCCACAAACACCACCGGGTACTCCAGGCCCTTGCTTTGGTGAATGGTTGTGACCCGCACCACATCTTCATTTTCACCAAGGGTTCTGGCCTCGCCCGTGTCAAAGTCGAGGGCGGTCGTATCCTCGGTCCGTGCGATAAATCCATGCACGCCGTCCACCGACTGGGCGTCGAAGGCGCGCGCCTGCGTGAGCAGCGACTCCACATTGGCGCGGCGCACCTCGCCGCCCGCCATCCCGGTCACGTAGTGGAGAAAGTCGCACTCGGCGATGATTTCCCGCAGCACCGTCTCCACGTTCGCCTTGCGCGCCAGCGTTCGCCAGGCGTGCAGTGTCTTCATGAATGCCGCCGCCTTTGCCCACGCTTCCTCGGCCAGCCCCGCCAATTCAGGCGGCCCTTCCCACGCATGGTCGTCGCGCTTCGCCCGCCGAACCGCGCGGCGAATCGAATCATAGAGCGATCCCCGCTCACCGCTGCGCAGCAGCGCAAGGTGCTCATCGCGAAAACCGACGAGCGGCGAGCGCAGCAGTGCGGCTAAGTCCACATCGCGCCGGGGATTGTCGATCGCCGCCAGTGCCGACAACAGCCAATTCACTTCGAGCGCCTGGTAAAACCCCGCCGAGGTTTGCCCGTAGGCTGGGATGTGGAACTGACGAAACACCTCGAGCACGGCGTTGATCCGCCCCTGCACCGACCGCAGCAGCACAGCGATGTCGCGGTACTGGATGGGCCGGTAGCACTTGTGGTCCTTGTCCCACACACGGGCGCGCGGGCAGCCGGGGACCTGGCCCATCAACGCGCGGATTCGGTTGGCGATCACGACCGCTTCCTTCTCAATCGCGGACAACTCGTCGGCGGTCGGCGCATCCGGGTTCTGCTGGGCTGCCTCGCCTGCCCCGCCGCCAACCGCGGCTGCTTCGGCTGTCTCGCTTGCCTCATTGAGCGCCGCAGTGTCCGCCGCTTCATCGGCCGGATGTGCCAGGTCTTCGAGCGATTCCGTCCGCTCCACCAAGTGCACCTCGACAGGACCTGTTAACATGGGCCCCCCTTCGTCGTCGCTTGGATAGACGGCGCTCGCACGCATGATGGCGCCCTCGTCGTAAGCGATACCGCCAAAAGCCTCCGAAAACACTTGCTGAAACACGAAATTTACGGCCGAAACAACCTCTGCCCGGCTCCGATAATTATCGGGCAGGTCAATCACCTGACCTGCGCCGTCCCGCGCGTGCGCCTGGTAACGGCCGAGAAACAGCTGCGGCTCCGCCATGCGAAAACGGTAGATGCTCTGCTTGACGTCGCCAACCACAAACAGGTTGCCTTCCGTCCGTCCCACTTGATTCAAGAGTGCATCCTGAATCGGGCTCGTATCCTGAAACTCGTCCACAAACACTTCCGCGAACTGCGCCCGCAGGCGAACGGCTTCACCCGTCTGCGGGTCAGACAGGGCGCGCAGGGAGAAGTGTTCGAGGTCGTTGAAATCCAATCCGCCCGCCGCCAGTTTTTCCTCGGCGCACTGCGCCTGAAACTCCGACACCAACGCCGCCAGTTCGGCCACATCGGGCGCCAGCCGCACGATGTCCGCCACAAGCGCGGCCTCCCCGCGCGAACAGACATCGGCAATCGCGTTCACCTTGTTCTGCGCCGCCCTTCGCAGGGCCTGAACACGCGCTTTTTCAGGGTGGTTTTTCGCGCGCGGGGACCCCTTGAAGACCTCCTTCAGCGCCGCACACCAGGCGTTCATAGGCTGCCCGGACGCGCGCATCGCCTGCACTTGCCGCAACCCCTCCACGGCATCGGACAGATTCGCGGCATACGATGCAAGCTCCGGGTGTTCGGACGCCACCCGTTCGCCCTCGATGGCATGCAGCAGCGCTTCCTCCAAGTGGCGGTCGACCCAGGCAAAAAACGCCGGCGACCAGGGCAAATCGGCGAACGATTGGCCCGCTGCCTCGGAAAACCACCGGCTCATCTGCATCAGCCAGGCTTCTGGATCCGGTTGGCTGCGCGCAAATTGATCGATGCGGAAGACATGCGGCGCAATCTTGTGCGGGTCCGCCGCGCCGAAGCGGCGCAGCATCCGCTCTGTCGCAGGCCGCTTCTCGTCGTCGGACAGGCGTTGTTCCAGCACCGCACGAAGCACCCGGTCGCGAATCAGCAGCACTTCCTCCTCGGATAAAATCCGGAACGACGGCTCCAATCCGAGCGCCAGAAAGTTACGCCGGACAATCGTCATACAAAAACTGTGCAGCGTCGAAACCTGCGCCTGATCGAGCAGCGTCAGCTGCTTGGCCATGCGGGCCGCCAAGGCGCCGTCGCCCGCCTCCGTCGCACGCGCGAGCAGGCCGCGCAGCCGTTCGCGGATGCGGTGGCGCATCTCCGCCGCAGCCGCCTCGGTGAACGTCACGATGAGCAGTCGATTGATGTCCACCGGGTCCGGCCCGGCGATGCAGCGCACGACGCGTTCAACCAGCACGGAGGTCTTGCCAGAGCCCGCCCCAGCCGACACCACCACGTTGCTGCCGCGTGACTCGATTGCGCGTTGTTGCAGCGGGGACCAATTGCGATCGTACGTGTACATGCGTTATGCCTCCTCCCTCTGCTGCAGTGTGACTTGCCGCGCCTGCTGTTCCCGCGCGGCCCAGGTCCGGGTCAGCTCGTCCTTCTCAAAACGCTGGAGCACCCGGAACGGACGCTTGTCCCAGCGCGGGTCAATCTGACACACCGTCGAGAACGCACAGAAGTCACACGGTGTTTGGGACTTATAGCGGTAGGGCGCGATGGCAATCTCCCCGTCCAACAGACGGGACGCAAAGTCCTGGATGTGTGCGGAGACGCGCGCGAGCATCTGCTGCCACGCCTGCCGATGGAGGACGGGCGCCGCCTTCGCCGGCGTGCCGTCCTGCTTGTACACCTGGCGAAACAGTTCCGTCGCCCCGCTCGAGAGCCGCCTGTCCATCGCCTCGACCAAGGCCTTGTCATCCACGAATAGCCCCTTCGCCGCCATCGCCTTCACCGCCGCCTCGCGCGCGTCGTGATGATCCATGGGAACCGTCCGGGTTTCGACATGGCCGCGAATGGGCAAGTACAACATACCAGCGGGCTCCGCAGCAGCGCCTAACAGGGTGTCGGCGTGCCGCTCAATCACGGCCGCATACAGCGGCAGCTGCAACTGCAGGCCATGCTCCACGCGCGACAGGTCAATATCGAGATTGGCACTCTTGTAGTCGACCACGCGAAACGCCAGCCGCCCGTCCGTTTCCAGCTTGTCCACACGGTCAATGCGTCCGCGCAGGGACACCGTGACCCCCGGCGCCACCTCGACATCGAGGGCCGGCAGTTCATCATCCGGGCGGTTGCCAAAGGAAAGCTCCATTGCGACCGGTTCGAACAAGCCGTAGCGGGCGTGCCTGGTCAGCACGATCGCGGCGATGTCCAGCACCTGTTTCGCCTCCTCGGCCTGTGTCCGCCGCAGCGGCGTCCTCCGCCAGGCCGCAAACGGCGCAGAGGCAAGCACCGCCTCAAACTGAGCGCGCATACTGTCCACCGCTTCATCGTCGGACAGCGAACGCCAGGCAGCGATGTCGGTCAAGTGGTGTTCCACGAACGCCTGCAGGGTGTCGTGGATGAGATTGCCGCGCATCGCGGGCGTGATGCCGGCTGATTGCGGCTCTTCCAGCCGCAGCCCATAGGCGGCGAAGTGTTTATACGGACAAGCGGCGAAGGCCTCCAGTTGGTGCACGTTCATCGTGATGGGCGGCCGGTACAACCATTTGGCAAGCGCCGGAGGAAGCGGTGCGGCCCTGGTGTCATGGCGCAGCCCCAAGAGCGCCCGTTCGAGCGCTGCGCGCCGCTCTTTTGTCTGTGAAAACCAATCGAGCATCGCGTCGTACACGGGTTCCTGCAGCACCTCGAGGTGGGCCCCGCGGCTTTGGCGCTGCGGCTCCGACACCCGGCTTCGCAAAGCCGTCACCAGCCACGTCAACGCGACGTCCGGCGTCAGCGTCGCAACATCGACCCCTGCGCCGCCGCGGCTGGCACGCACCGTGTCATCCAGCCACAGAGACTCCGAGACGCCCGCCTCCCCGAACAGCGCCCGAATGATGGAGAGCAGCATCGACGGCTGAACCGCCTTTCCATCCATGCCCGCAAGCGGGTACGACAGAAACAGCCGTTCGCGCGCGCGCGTCAGCGCGCCGTACACTGCTGCCCGTTCCGCCAACTGCCGCAGTTCCACTGTGTCGCCGAGGCGCGTCCCAAACAGCACCTCAAACTCGACCCGCTCGTCGTCCTGGAGCAGGCCCTGCGCATGCACACGACGGGGAAACTGCCCGTCCGTCACGCCCATTACGAACACGGCGCGCCGCTCCCACGCGGCAGCGCGCGATGTTTCCGTGACGAGGACGCGATCGACCCCCGCCGGAATGGTGGAGAGCGATTGTCCGAGGATGTCGTCCCGGACCAGCCGAAACAGGAAGGAGCGCGGCAGGGGTTCTTCGCTCATCTCGGCCAGGTCGTTGAGAATCCCAAGCAGCCGCTGCCACGCCTGTTCGTGCAGACTGGCTTCCGCCGGGCTCTCCTGTGCATCTTCGTTGACCATCCACTCCGCGGCGACGCGCTTCGCAAAAACCCGCTCGAGCAGACGCCACAGGGCCTCTGCCAGCGTCCGCGGGTCACACACCGGCGCGGCTACATCGCGCAGCAGCGGAACGATCACCGCCGCCAGCCGCCGGCGCAGCACATCCGCGCGCGCATCTTCCGCTTGCAGGTCCGCCAGCCTGTCGTGTTCGGTCACCGCCGCTTCGGAGAACGACCACGCCGTGTCCGCTGCAAACACCTCGATGCCGCTTAACTCATGTTTGCGGACATACGCTTCCAGCCAGTCTGCCTCGTCGCGCGTTAGCCCACAAAAATCCGACTTCAGCAGGCGCAGACAGTCCGCCAGCGCCAACCCGGACTCAGCCGCATCGAGGGCCGTTAACACGAATTTCGCCAGCGGGTGCGTGGCGAACGCCGGGAACGCGTCAATGTCACACGGCACGCCGCGGCGCTCGAGACTGTCCCGCAGCAGCGACGCGATGTCGTCGAGACGCGGAACCAAAACCGCGATGTCGCCAAACGCGAAGCCGTCGCAGCGGACCAGGCGGCAGATGGCCTCGGCCACCCCATTCGCCTCCGCCCGCGGATTTTGCGCCGCGGCGAGGTGTATCGCCTCCGAAGTGAGCCCGCCGGCCGGGTTGATGTCGCGGAACAGGGCGGACTCGAGGACTGCCAGGTCTCCAGCCGCAGCGAACCGACCGTCGCCGGGCGTGAGCGGTTCCGTTTCCACGTGGACAGGCAGGCCGGCCGCGGCACACGCCTGCCGCAGGGCGGTACAGGCCCGAAGGGTCTGGGGGGCGTACACGCCGTCCAGCGAGTCCGGGTCGGCCAGCCAGCCGGCGTCCGCGGACCAAGCCACCACCGTCCGCTCGGCCCGGGCAGCAGCGCGCGTCAGAAACGCCACCTCGACGGGCATCAGATCCACAAATCCGTCCACGTACAATGTGGCACCGGCAAAGCCCTGCCAGACGTCCAGTTCGGACTGGACGTCGGCGAGCACCTGGCCGGGATCGTACAACTGACGCGTGCGCAAGGCCTCCTCCCAGTCCACGTACAACAGGCACAGGTCCCGCAGCTTGCCAATCAGGCTCCGCCCCGCGAACGACGCCGGACTGTGCGGTGCCTCTGCCACTGCGGCGGCCGCCGTCTGGAGCATGCCTTCGATCTGCGACAAGTGGATGAGATGCCGGGAAAACTCGGCGAACACGTCCATGATGGCATCCAGAAACGCCACGGACGGGGTCACCCGGCGAAGGACCGTGAGGTCTCCCATCCGTCGCTGATAGATGGACGCCAACAGGAGCCGCTTGCCCGTTTGATTGAGGGGCTGCAAATGGCGCTGTGGTCCGTCCGCGCGAATCCGCTCCGCAAGCCGCTGAAAGCTTACAACTTCCGCCCGGACGGATGCCGGCACAGACTGCAGCAGCATCCGTTCTACCGCGTAGGAGGCATCTCCCGGCACAATCCAATAGATTGGAGGCCCGAACGGATCGGCCGCCGCCGCACGTGCGATTTCGGCTGCGATGCGGCTGGACTTCCCCGTGCCAGCTCGTCCAAACCGAAATTCAACCTGTCCCATGCCTATTCGACTCCCGTCAAGGATACGACCGGTACACCAGCCGACTCCGCAAGTTCTACCACTGATTTGTGACACGTCAGGTAGAGCATTTGACCTGATTGTGCTTCTTCGTTCAGCATAGCAAAGACCGCGGCCAATCGGAGGCTGTCAAAATTCACCAGCGGGTCGTCCAGCACCACCGGCAGGATGGTGCCGCGGCGCTGGTACGCCCGGATGAGCGCCAAGCGCATCGCGAGGTAGATTTGTTCGCGCGTCCCGCGTGACAACGCGTCGATCCGCCAATGGGTCCCCTGCGCATCGACGGCAAACCACGCTTCTCCTGCCGCCCCCTCCTCGTCGCCAAGGACCAGCAAATCCACATATTTGCCGGCAGTCATCCGCGCGAACAACGCCCCTGCCGCCTTCAACAAGGCGGGCTGCTGCGCGCGTTCAAACTGCTGACGCGCCTGCCTTACGAGTTGGTGCGCAATCACATGCGCGGCCCACTGATGGGCGATCGCGTCGCGCCTGGCGCGGGTCTGCGCAAGCTGCCAAACGATGTGCGCCGTCTCCTGCCCATCCTGCCAGCTGCGCAGGGCCTGGGTGAGCTGCCATTGCCGCTCCTGACTGGCCTGAAGCAAGGCACGCAGCCTGGACACCTGTGCCTCCAAGGATTGGAGGCGATCGGTCCAAGTGGCTTCGGATGTCTCACGGAGCAGCACTGCCTTTTCCGTATACGAAGCCTCGCCGCCCGCGAGCGTGTTCGCCTGCACCTGCCACTCGCGAATCTCCTGCTGAAGTGCCTCGCCGTCCGCTGCCATCTGCAGCGCGCGGTTCAGTCCCTCCATCCGCACATCGAACGCCCGCTGCAGGGCGCTGGCATCTCTCGCTGCCGGTTCACCGCCCCGCGCCGCGGGCGCGAACGCTGCTGTCGCATCGAGAAACTGGACGATCGTGTTTCGCAGTTCTTCCGCCTGCTCGGACTGTTTCGCCAGCGCCGCCTGTGCGGTGCGGATGGACAGCACCACGTTGGCTTCCACCACGAACGCATTCGGGTGGAACGCCGTCTTCGGCAGCCCGACTTCTGTGAGGAAGTCCTGCCAGGCGGCATCGGTCTGCTCGAGCTGTGCCTGCGCCGCCGCCAACTTCGCTTGCGCTTCTTCTAAGCCGTCGCGCGCCGCCTCCCAGCGCAAAAGGGCTTGACGGGTTTCGCGAAGCCCATCACGCAGCGCGTTGAGGCGCCTGGTTCGCTCTCTCAGCGACGCTTTCGCCGTTTGGAGTTGTTCGGCCCACGCATTGGACAGCCGCGCTGCATCGAATCCCTCGGAAGTCGGCTGCTGCACTGACCAAAGCGCCGCAAAGGCCTCAGCGTGCCATGTCAGCCGGCGAGCCGTCTGCAGAAGGGCGGCCTCCTGCTGGCCGCGCTGCACCCGCAGCCGCTCAAGGTGGGCGTCTGCCGGCGGGTGAGCCGCGGCACCCTGTCGGCGGCCCAAGCCAATCAGCACGGCCGTGAGGACCAACCCGAACCCTGCGGTCAACACGCCGTCCACAGGCGCGCCCTGCCACACTTCGATAACCGCGAGCGCAAACGCCGCAAACGCGACGCAAGCCGGCAGCCAACGACCCGACCGCCTGGTTTTGCGCCGCCCTGGCGGCCCCGCAGCCGTCTCATACGCGGCAATTTCCTGCGCTGTCGCCTCGTACTGGGACCACAGCCGCTGCAGCTCGTTCAGCCGTTCCATCTCGTCGTCACACACGGCCAATTCACGCGCCAGGTCTGCTTCTGCCTGCTCGATGTCCGCCTGGCTTTGCGCAGGCGTCCACCCGTTCTCCTGCAGCAGCGATGCCGCCTGATGCAACGCGCGCTGCTGCTGCTGCACATCATTTTGCCGCGCTGCCACTTCGCGCTGACCCGCGTCCAGCCGAGCCTCATACGCCCTGGCTGCCTGCAGCACACCGACTGAGAGCGCGGCCTGCTCCAGGGGACGCTGCGCCGCGCCGCCAGGCAGGGGCTGCAGCCAACCAGGGTGAATCTGGCCGACCTGCTCCGCGATGACAGATTGCAGCCGCTGCAGCTCCCCTTCGAGTTCGTGCAGTTGGCGCAGCTGTGCCTCCACGGCCCGCGAAGACGCCCGCAACGCCGACAGTTCTGCCATCGCAGGCAAGCCATGCGGCCCGTCTGCCATGACCCGCAGCCGTTCGCGCAGCGCCTCCAGCTGGTCGTGGACTGGCCGCAGCCGCTGCATCAGCCGCGCTTCATCCAGTGCACGCTCGGCAGCTTCCAGTTCCTTCTGCAGCGCGGCCTGCTCAGCCATCGCTTGCGCAAGTTCCTGCTTGACCCGCAGGTATGCATCCGGCGTATCGTTCGCCAGCGCCAGGCGGTCACGCAGCGCCGACATCTCCGCCATGCACTGCAGCAAAAGGGCGTTTTTCGCGCGTGGATCCCGGTTGTACAACCGTTTCGCCGCCTCTGCGAGTGACCGTTCCATGGCCATCGGCGACAAGCCTCCGGCAGCCCCCGCCGCATACAGCCGTTCGGAAGCGGACTTGTTGTCTCGCAGGTCCTGCAGTTCCGCCAGCTGAAACGTAAAGACGGATTGATACAGCAGCGCCTCCACCTCGCGCAGTGCAGAAAACTGGTCCTGGAACTGCGTCTCGCCGACCAGGCGCCGGCCGTCGCCGGCAGACGCCGTCGGGGGGTGCCTGCGCCGGCCAGACAGGGACCGCTCCACGCGCCACAGCGTTCCCTCTTCGTCCTCCAGGCGGCCGATGACGCGCGCGCCCGCGCCGAGCGATACAGCGGCTTCCGCCTGCGTGGCGCGCCCGAACAACAGCGCGCGAATGCCCGCCAGGAGTGTACTCTTGCCAGCTTCGTTCGGCCCGTAGATGACCGTCAGTCCATCTGCCACATCGTTCAGCACCGAACCTTGATGAAGGCCGACGTGATAGAGCTCAAGCCCCCGCAGTTTCATCGTCCTTCGTCCTCCGCCGCTTCCGTGAGAAATCGCAGCACCAGGTGCTCTGCCTGGTCCACCCACTCCATCACGACCGCGTCATCGATTTGGTCGAGTGAGAGTTCATTTCCGGCGTGAAACACATCCCCCAGCCATTCTGAGAGAACGGCACGGGCGCCGGGTAAATCCTGGCGCAAGCGGTCCGACAGCTGCAGGAAGATGCCGACAAATGCAGAACTCGCACGCAGCGTATCGAGGTCAATCGGCGGCTTTGTCCGGTTCACCACACGTTCAACCATCGCGCATCCGCCCATCCGGTCAAGCTGCGCCTGCACTGCCTCCAATAACGCGTCCTCGTCCGAGACATCCGCGAAGCGCGGGGTGGTTCCCTCGAGCACGACCCGCACCACGGCACCGCTGCCGCCAAGACCCGCAACATCCGCTTCGATGGCCTGCGCCACGCGCATCGGCACCTCGCCCAAGTCGTGCACGTCATCCAGCGATACCGTGGACGTGACCCAGACGACCGTCGCCACGGGATGCCGGGTCCACGTCGTACTGCCCTGCTCATCCACGTCGATGACGAGGCACCCAAGGCGGCCCGCTTCGCGGATGTGCCTCCCCTGCGGAATGCCCGGATACACAATCAACGGGTGGGACGCTGACAGCACCATCGGCCGATGAATGTGCCCCAAGGCCCACACATCAAAGCCGCGCGACATCAGTTCGGTGACGCTCGCCGCACAGTAATTGGCGTGAAGTGCGCCCGCAGCCCCGCCAATGTCGCCGTGGTACAGCGCGACGGCGAAGTCGACCCCCGCATCTCGTTCAAAAGCGTCCACAAACGACTCGCGCATCTCGGCCCGGCTGTAACTGAACCCGCTCACCTGCACCACCGTGCCGCCGGCCAGTTCAAACCGCACGGACGGCACGCGGTAATCTGCGGTTTTGCGGGACGGAGCCGCTGGAAACACGTGGACATTGTCAGGCCATTCAATCGGACCCGGCTTCGAGAGCGGGTCGTGGTTGCCGTGACTCATCACCACCCGTACCCCCGCGTCACGCAGCCGCTCGAATCCTCGCCGCAGCGCAAACTGCACGCCCATGGGCACAACATCCGCGTCAAACACGTCACCGGCAATCGTCACAAAGTCCACCTGCTCTGCCAACGCCACATCGACAATGCGGTCGAACACCCCAGAAGCTGCGGCTTGCAGCTTTTGTACCCAGACCTCCGGCAGATGCTTGCGCAGTCCTTGAAACGGCGTCCCCAGATGAAGGTCAGCTGTATGTAAAAAACGAAAACGCCGCACCCCATTCCCTCCATCCACTGTGTTTCTCATGCCATCGCACGGTTTTCGGCCGATCACGATGCGCAGACGGTCCACCTCGTTCATGATTCACAAACATATGTTCGCATTTTTGCCCGCGTTTGTCCAGTCCTGATTCACACCTTGCGGCCTGTGGGCATATGTCGTGGGAGAAGGTCAGACGCATGCGCGTTCGAGATGCGTCACACGCGTTCGAGATGCGTCACAAAGGAGTGAACCATCATGAGTGACTCAGCGCTTCAGACAACGGACACCCGCCCGACCTCGTCCGCAGACCGTCCGTCCGCCGCAAAAATCCTGGTCGTGTCTGGTTTGGGTCTGTTGTTCGACTCAATGGACGTCAGTCTCTTGTCGTTCGTGCTTGTCTCTCTGACGAAGCAATGGCATCTGGCTTCGAGCACAGTTGGGCTGCTCGGCAGCATCAGCCTCGTCGGCATGGCGGTCGGGTCGGCGCTGGCGGGTCTCTTGTCCGACCGCTTCGGGCGACGCTCCACGTTCCTGTGGACGCTCCTCATCTACAGCATTGCAACGGGGTTGTCAGCCTTGGCCGCGGGGGTTGGCATCTTCATCGTCCTGCGCTTCATTGTCGGGTTCGGTCTGGGCGGCGAACTGCCGGTCGCGACCACGTACGTACTGGAGTCCTCGCCGGAACAGCAGCGGGGCCGGCGCGTGGTCCTGCTGGAGGCCTTCTGGGCCGTCGGCAGCCTTGTGGCCGCGCTCATCTCGTTCTTCGTGATTCCGAGCCTCGGCTGGCGCATCGCGTTTCTGATTGGGGCGATCCCGGCGCTGTACACGCTGGTTCTCCGGTTTTCGCTGCCTGAGTCGCCCAAGTACCGTGCGCTCGGGAAGCGGCGGGCCACCGTGGGGATGGCGTTCAAGACGCTGTGGCGGCGCGATCTCGTGCGGGCGACGTGCGCGACCTGGATTGTTTGGTTTGCTATGAACTTTTCTTATTATGGCATGTTCCTGTGGCTCCCGTCGGTGATGGCGCTCAAAGGGTACAGCCTCGTGCACAGCATTGGCTACACGCTCATCATGACCCTGGCCGAAGTGCCTGGGTACTTGATGGCGGCCTGGCTGGTGGAGAAGTGGGGCCGCAAACGCACCCTGCTGCCCGCCATGCTGCTCGCCGCGTTATCCGCGCTTGGCTTCGGCTTCGCAGCGAACACGGCGCAGCTGATTCTCTTCGGGCTGCTGCTGTCGTTCTTTATGCTGGCCGCGTTCGGGGCAACCTACATCTTTACGGTCGAACAGTTCCCCGTGTTCGCGCGCGGTTCAGGCATGGGCTGGGCGGCAGGTTTCGGTCGAATCGGCGGGATCATCGGCCCATATCTGGTGGGCGCGCTGATTGCCGCGAGCGTTGGGTTCTCGACCATCTTCGCCATCTTCTTCGTCGTCACGCTGGTCGGCTTTCTGCTCGTGTGGTGGCTGGGCCGCGAAACGAAGGGGAAACAAATCGACGAACTGTGAGCCTTCCTGTTTCAAAATACAAACGGGGCTGCCCGGTGCGTGTCATCAGGCAGCCCTCGACGTGCATTCGCAGTGACTTTTTCAGCAGCGTGTTAAAAGTGCAAATTGGCCGCCGCCAGAATGGCGACAATCACGCCCACGATGACGCAGTAATAGCCGAATGGGCGGAGCGCCCGAACTTCCTGGGTGTTGAAGTACCGCATCAGGAAGGCGACACTGAAGAACGCGACGATACCGGAAAGCACACCGCCAATCACCCCGTACTGCAGCATGTGTCCGGTGTGGTGGTGGAGAATCTTCGGGACCTCCAGAATGCCGGCGCCCGCAATAATGGGCGTCGCGAGGAGGAAGCTGAAGCGTGCGGCTTCGTCGTAGTCGAGTCCGACCGCGAGCCCGGCCGTCATGGTAATGCCGGATCGTGAAAAACCAGGAATCAACGCAAACACCTGAATGACGCCAATGACGAGGCTCTGCCAGTAGGACATGCGCTCGACGGCGATTCCCCCTCGCTGCCGCTGCCGCAGACGGTCAGCGAAAAACAGCACAAAGCCATTCACAATCAGAAAAATCGCAGCCGACAGGGCGAACGGAAACAGAGCCTGGAGCTTGTTCTCAAACAGCTTTCCGATGATGGCTGCCGGAATGGTCGCCACGACAATCAACCCGAGCAGCCTGCGCTGCTTTGGTTTTGGCATCCACAGGGAAGAAATCAAATCCACCCAGTCCCGCCAGAAGAACACCAG
This sequence comes from Alicyclobacillus cycloheptanicus, assembly GCF_028751525.1. GTDB lineage: Bacteria > Bacillota > Bacilli > Alicyclobacillales > Alicyclobacillaceae > Alicyclobacillus_L > Alicyclobacillus_L cycloheptanicus. Next base: position 2,849,203 of record NZ_CP067097.1, on the reverse strand, counting down.
CAGGGCGAGCGCCGTGCCCAAATGGAGCATGACGACAAACGGCAGGAAGTTCGGATCGTCAGAAACCTGCGTCCAGCCAAGGACATAGGGCAGTATCACGCCGTGCCCCACACTGCTGATGGGGAACAGTTCGGTGATTCCCTGAACCAGCGCGTAAATCACGATTTGCAGGAAATTCATTCAACGCCATCCCTTCGTGCAGAATCCTCCTCATTATACGGTTGTCCACGGACCGAGGATAGTGCCGAGCGCGACGTTTTCATCAAAATCGCCCGGGTGCGGGACAAAGGGGTTAGGCTTTGGGCCGTACGGCGGCACAAAGCAGCCCGAAGTAAGTGGGCACCTCATACGTCAAGAGTTCTACATCCCGCGCCGCCCTCGGCAGCGCGCCCGCCAAAATCAACGTCTGCCAAATTCCGTCCGGCTTCGCGGCAGCAATCCATGCAGAGTCAAACGCGGCCATCGACTCCAGGTCGTTCGCCTTCACCAACTCGACCACCTTGGCATCCAGCGCTGCAGCGGCTGGGTCAAACCCGTAGGGTCCGTCTTGTGCATGCGCGTGCGCCCAGTCACAACTCGCGATGAGGCCCGTGCGCAGGCCTGAGCTCGCCACGGCGCGGCGAAGCGCCTGTCCGAACCGGATATGGTCCTCCATCGACAAAAGACGGGACGGCGTGATGACGACAATCGGCGTCTCCGGCATGAAGTACAGCGGCACCATCGCGCCCCAGTCGAGCGGCAGGCAGGACAGCGGCCCCTCGCTCGTGGCATAGTTGACGCCGCCGACGGGCAGCACGCCGCGCCTGGCCTCGTCTACGATGGCGCGCGCCAACGGCCGGTGCACCTTGCGCTCCATGGCCAGGGATGCCCCGTTCTCTTCCACCAGGCCGGACATGCGTTCGCAGTCCGTCACCGCGAACGCGCCGTCAATGCGAACGCCGTGGGGCGTGACAATCACGATGACCTCCGGGTTCGCACGCGTCATCTCGTCGCCGAGCCGCTGCATGCTCCTGCGGGTGACGGCCATCAAATCCAGCTGGCCAGGGGCCAGTTCCGGCACAATTTCCCCGCCGTGCGGCGTGATACAAGCGAACACAAACGGGGCCTGGCCGGCGGCGGGGGCTTGTCCATTTTGTTCCATCGGATGCGGCTGTGTGGTCGTCACGGGCGTGATCTCCTTCACCTGCGTTTTCGTTCCATTATACCGCGAAATATACCGCGCAACGGACCCGCGGCACGATGCGCCTGGCCGTCCCCGCCGGGGGATGCCCTCGCAGGCGGTCGCCTCTGCGCGGGCTCGGAGAACCACCGTCGACGGCCGGTGGCTCGTTTGGGTTCGACCATGCCCCACGTTAGCGTTCGGCCATGCCGGCTGTGAGAAACAAATCCACCAGCCACCACACGCCCACGATGAACAACAACAAATGGCCAACGACGATCGGAAAGGTCAGCCCGCCGATGACGGTCAGCGCCAGCATCACAACCCCGCTTCCAACACGCCCACAGTACATCCGATGAATGCCGAGGTATCCGAGAAAGAACCACAGGACATACGCCAACGCCACCGACCGTCCCATGACCGTCCCTCCCATCGTGATCGCCCGCCTCAAACCCGAGGCAGCGCGCAATTTCTACAGTGTATGTTGACACGGCATGTCTCGATGTCGCGCGGGGTAAGGAGGCTCTCGGGGGACATCCTTGGACACGCGCCAAACAGGCATGCCAAGCCGGACATGCCAACGAGATACATTCAATCGGCCCGCTGCATAGGCTTTGGTGTAGGAAAGGGTCAAGGAAAACGAATGGCGCGGCAGCGCCTGGAAGGGGACGTCATGATGGCCGTGTGGATTCGCGGTGGGAAAATCCAGAACGCCTCCATGAGCAACAATGGAGGCGTCTTTATCGGGCAAACCATTCAACACAGCTGGGATTCGTCGGTGATGGAGAAGGAGGCCGCTGCGTTCGCCATGGGCGACGGCAACTGGACGGCCGTCGGATGGGCTGCCTGCATCGGACAGTCGGTGGTTCGCCAGTCCATCCACGACGGCGACGTCAAGGGCAACTTCAACGGCTCCCACATCCGCTAGGTTCGGTGCTGGAGGCGGCTGCGGGCAGCATCCGTTCAGACGAGCTGCACCTGCCGGTTGTCCATCGCAAATTCGAGCAGCCGCCGCGTCTCCCGGTACATGAACGACTTTCTGGGCGCGCCCAGTACAACCGAAACGCGGACGCGGCCGTGCTGCCGGACCGCGAACGCCAGACAGTACATGGCCTTCGAGGTATACCCGGTCTTGCCGCCGATCACTTCGCCAAACGTCGGGTCTTTCAGGTACGCAAACCGGTTTCCGTTTCGAATTTGTTTGCCCGCGACCTCATATGACTGAGTCTGCAGCACCGCGACAATCTGCGGGTATTTGATGGCCTCGGCAAGAATCAAGGCAATGTCGTGGGCCGTGGACAGGTGCGTGTCGTCATGCAGGCCGTTCGGGGTAACAAAATTCGTGCGCGTACAGCCAATCAGGCGCGCCTTCAGATTCATCATGCGGGCGAATCCTTCCTGCGATCCGCCTACGGTCTGCGCGATGGCGTAGGCGACGTCGTTGGAACTCTTCATGAGCAGCGCATGCAGCGCTTCATCGGCCGTCAGGGTGGTCCCGGGTTTGACTCCCAGTCTGACGCGCGGCTGCCGGCTTGCGTCCGCGCTGACGTAAACGGGATCATCCGGGTGCAAGTGCGTCACCAACAGGATGGCAGTCATCAGTTTGGTGGTGCTGGCGGGGTAGAGTAACTCATCTGCGTTTTTCGCATAGAGGGTCTTGCCGCTGTCAACATCCAGCACAATTGCAGCCTTGGCGTTGATAAACACCCGGGCAGGGGCTTCTTGGGAGGTCGTTCCATCTCGCGCGTACGCGGGCGGAGCCAGCAAACTCCACACCAACAACAGCGCCAGAACGAGCAGGCCGGCCTTGGTGCGTTTTGGCACACAGACGTCCAATGGGAACACTCCTTTGAGGTGGTAGCCGCCGCGGCGAAAACCCTGTTCAGGCTCGCCTGCACGGTGGAATGTTTCGACATGCACCTCAAAAGCGTGTTCCAACGGCCACTGGATTATGTATGTGCTTCGTGTACCAGCACGCGCCGGGCGACTTGCTCGTCCAGCGAGTAGGTGACCCCGCCGACATCAATGGGGATCCCGGCCTCATAAGGACTGCTCGGACTCTCCACACGCAGCGTCGCACCTGGCACAATCCCGGCCTTGTGCAAAAAACGGAGGAGTTCGAGGTCTTCCTCAGCCTGCTCCACGATGCGAATGACCGTGACGGTTTTCGCCCCTTCCACTTGCGAAAGCGGCTGGCCTTGTTCCTGGCGCGCGCCGGAACCGGGAATGACATTTCCATGCGGACAGGTGGTCGGATTCCCCAGCCGCTCGGCCAGCCGTTCTTCCACCTTCGGTGAAATGGCGTGCTCCAGGCGGCCTGCCTCCACATGGGCGTCCGCCCAATCCAGGCCAAGCTCGTCCGTCAGCCATCGCTCCAGCAGGCGATGTCGCCGCACCATCTTTTCCGCCAGCTGACGGCCTTCTTCCGTCAGCACGATTTCTTTCCCTTCCCCTGTGGCAACATAACCGGAAGCGGTCATGCGCTGCACGGTCTGCGTCACCGTCGGACGGGCCACGTCCAGGTAGTCGGCAAGCCGTGAGGCCAGCACCGTATCGCCTTCCGCGTCCAAAATGTAAATGGCCTCCAGGTATTCTTCCATTCCATGCGTTCTTGGCACACCGGTCTCCTCCCAGCGAGGCAATTTTAGTCTGTTCGTGCCCTGTCGAACATCTCCGATACTCTTTCTCCGATACTCTTTCGCAGAAACATTGTAGCACAGGGCATGCGGGACTCGACTCGATTTGATGAGGAATTTCCGATAAGCCCTTGTCATACCTGGAGTATGCCCAAGCCCGTCCGTTCACCTGTCCTGCGCACCCTCACGCTGCCACACGGCAGCGGCAGCTGCGGCTGCCTGTTCCAGCCACGCTGCCGCATGCACGCGCAGTTCGTCTGACGTTGCATGGGCCGGAGACGCCGCGAACGCCTTGGTGATGCCAAGGCGCAGCAGCGCTTCATACCCCGCCCCCAGTGCACCGGAGAGCAAGAGGCAGGGTTTGCCGGCCTGCTCTGCGAGTCGGCCGACATACGCCGGTACCTTGCCCATCGCAGACTGGGCATCGCTGCGGCCTTCCCCCGTGATCACCAGGTCAGCCTGACCGACTGCCTCCGGCAAGCCAATCGCCTGCCCGACCAGCTCCGCCCCAGGGACCAGCGCTGCACCGGCCAGCTGCACCAGGGGCAGCGACGCGCCGCCTGCGGCGCCAATGCCGGGCAAGACGGACACATCCTGCGCCATGCCGCCGTCAGACACCCGCCCTCTTGCGGACACGCCGCCGTTTGCGATCGCGCCTCCTTGCGTGCGCACCGCTTGCTGCAGCAATGCAGCAAAGCGCCGCAGTTCCGCATCCCGCCGCGCCACTGCGGGTGCATCCAGCCCCTTTTGGGGGCCATAGACGCTTGCCGCACCGAGCGGCCCGCACAGCGGATTGTTGACATCACAGGCCGCGCGAATCTCCACGCCCCGCAGCAGGTGCAAGGCCTCCCCCGCGTCGATGCGCTCGACCGTTGCCAGTTCCGAAGCATCTTGTCCGCTCTGCGGCTGCCCATCCGCGTCGTAATACCGGGCACCCAGCGCCGCCAGCAGGCCGTACCCGCCATCGCTCGTGGCGCTGCCCCCCAGCGTCAGCAAAATTCGCGCCGCACCGCGGCGAATGGCGTCCCGAATCAGCTGGCCCGTCCCGTACGTCGAGGCCGCCAGCGCATGCACCGCGTCGCGCTTTTCTTCCTCGACCCTGGTCAGCCCCGACGCGCTCGCCAGCTCAATCAGCGCTTCACCGGTCGGCAGCAGGGCGTACGCTGCAGACACCGTCCGGCCCAGCGGGTCAACCGCCTCTATCTCGATTCGTTCTCCGCCGATCGCGGTCAGCACCGCTTCCTGGGTGCCTTCGCCGCCATCGGCCATCGGCTTGAGCACCGCCTCGCAGTCCGGCCAGGCCCTCCGCAAGCCCCGCGCCACCGCTTCGGCTGCCGCCGATGCGCAGAGCGTTCCTTTAAATGAATCCGGTGCGATGACCACCCGCATGAATCCACCTTCCCCCTTTTGTCATGGACGCGGACGACTTGTCTTGGACGCGGACGGCGGCGCCAGCGTGGACGCAAAAAAGAGCGGCCCCTTCGTGCCGTGCGCCAGGGACCGCCCTTTTCGAACACGCTGTGTCGCAGTACCGGCCGTTTAGCAGTACTGGTTGAACATTTCCTTCATGCGGTCGGCGACGTGTGCCGCGCTCGTCCCTTCGATGTCGCTGCGGTGCAGCATGGACACCAGCTTGCCGTCTTTCATCAGCCAGACTGACGGGGAAGAAGGCGGATACCCTTCGAAGTACTCCCGCGCCCGCGCCGTCGCTTCTTTGTCCTGACCAGCGAAGACCGTCACCAGACGGTCCGGCTTCTTCTCGTTCTCCAAAGCCAGCGCCGCCGCCGGACGCGCGATGCCGCCTGCGCAGCCGCAGACGGAGTTCACAAACACCAGCGTGGTCCCCGTCTTCTCCTGAAGGACCTGGTCGACCTCTTCCGGGGTCTTCAATTCTTGAAAACCGATTTGCGTCAACTCATCCCGCATCGGCTGAACCATCATTGCGTAGAAATCCAATTCCAGACTCATCCTGCCCATCCTCCCTTACGTAACTTCCATATTCATTATACCGCGACCCGTCAAGACAACGGCAAACATTCGACAGTTTGCCGACAAGAAATGCAAGATCCGCCTGCGCCCCGGCTGGCGCGTCCGTGGAAGGTTGCATCGACGATCACGTCCATGTATAAATAACCTGAACTCGTCTTCATCATTCTTGATGTCATGATTCTTGGCTTCATTTCCGAAAAGAGGATTCCGCCATGCCTGGCAGTTCAACCTTTTTACAAGCCTGCGCGCGAGAACCGGTTTCGACTGTGCCCGTTTGGTACATGCGCCAGGCGGGACGCTATCAACCTGAGTATCGCAAAGTGCGCGAGAAATACAGCCTGCTCGAGATTGTGCGGCACCCTGAAATCTGCTTCCAGGTGACCAAACTTCCCGTCGATCAGCTGAATGTCGACGCAGCGATTCTGTTTTCTGACATCATGGTGCCCGTTGGCCCCCTCGGCGTCAAGTTTGACATTAAAGAACACGTCGGCCCGGTCATCGAATCACCCGTTCGGTCGGCGGCGGACGTCGACCGGCTTCACCTGTACGACCCGAACATTGAACTCCCCTACGTCATGGAAACCATTCGGATGCTGGCCAACGACCTGCCCGTTCCGCTCATCGGATTCACGGGCGGCCCGTTCACGCTCGCCAGCTACATGATTGAAGGCGGCCCGTCGCGCAACTATGTCCGAACGAAGCAGCTGATGTGGAGCGAACCTGCTGTCTGGCACACGCTCATGGACAAGCTGGCGGAGATGAACATCGCCTATCTGACGGCCCAAATTCAAGCGGGCGCGTCTGCCGTTCAGCTGTTTGACAGCTGGGTCGGTCACCTGGCGCCGGAAGACTTCGAACGGTATGTGCTGCCTGCCGTACAGAAAATGTTTACGGCATTGCGCCCCCTCGGCGTCCCCTTGATTTACTCTGGCGTGATTACCGGCGAGCTGTTGCCGCTCATCGCACAGTCCGGGGCCACCGTTGTCAGCATTGATTGGCGTGTGCCCATCCCGGAGGCGAGGAAACGATTGGGCAGCCACATCGCGATTCAGGGCAACCTCGACCCGGTCCTTCTCTTCGCCCCGTGGCAGGAACTCGAGCGCCGGGCGCGGGCTGTGGTGGACGCCGGCATCGCCGGCCCCGGTTTTATCTTCAATCTCGGCCATGGTGTGGTGCACAACAACCCGACCATCGAAACCGCCACGCTGGCGCGGCTGACGGAGTTTGTGCATGAGTACAGCCGGGAACGGCTGGCGCAAGGTGCAGCCGACTGGGTGTAATGTCGTGAAACGACTGACCGATTGAAAACGGAGATGAATGATATGGCATCCCAACAGACAGCGCAATCTACCCTCGGCATCCTGCTGATGGCGTACGGTACGCCGAGAAACCTGGACGAGGTCGAGGCGTACTACACGCACATCCGGCACGGCCGCCCGCCAACCGAGCAGCAGCTCGCCGACCTCATGCGCCGCTATCATGCCATCGGCGGCATTTCACCGTTAAATGACATCACCGCGGCCGAAGCGCGCGAATTGGAGGCGGCCCTCAACCGCGACGGCGGACGGCCCTGCAAGGTCTACCTGGGGATGAAGCATGCGCATCCGTTCATCGCGGACGCGGTCGCGCGGATGGCGGCAGACGGCATCACGGAGGCCGTGACGCTGGTGTTAGCGCCGCACTATTCGGCCATGAGTGTCGGCCAGTATCAGAAGAATGCCGACGAAGCCGCCACGGCAGCCCGAGGGCTGACCTTGTGGCACGTGGACAGCTGGCATCTGCATCCAAAGTTTTTGCGGCTCATTGAAAGCCGCGTCCAGTCTGCGCTGGCTCGGTTCGCCAACCCGGACGATGTGCTGGTGGTTTTTTCCGCGCACAGCCTGCCAGCGCGCATCATTGCCGCAGGCGACCCCTACGAGCGCCAGCTCCACGAGACCGGTGACGCAGTCGCAGCAGCACTGCACCTCCCCAGGCACCGATTCGCCTGGCAAAGCGCGGGGCGGACGGCAGACACGTGGCTGGGGCCCGACATCCTGGAGGTCCTGCGCGAGCTGGCCGCTGAGGGAACCAAGCAGGTTCTGCTGTGCCCGGTTGGCTTTGTCTCCGATCATCTTGAAGTCCTGTACGACGTGGATATTGAGGCGCAGGCACTCGCCCGCGAACTCGGTGTGCAGTTGGAGCGCACGGCATCCCTGAACGCCGACCCCGCGTTCATCGAAACCTTGCGCGATGTCGTGCGCGCGCGGGAGGTGCAAGCGGCCGCCGCAGGCCGTACGTCAGACGTGGTGCGGCCGGGATCACAGACGGGGGATGAAGCGGATGCGTGAACGACACATCGTCGTCATCGGCGGCGGCATTACGGGGCTGTCCGCCGCGTTTGAACTGAAACGCAAGGCGGAGGCTGTGAATATGCCGGTTCGCTGCACCGTGATCGAAAAGGACAGCCGCTTCGGCGGAAAGATTCAGACCAAACGCCGCGACGGGTTCGTCCTGGAGCGCGGCCCGGACTCGATGCTCGCGCGCAAGCCGGCCGGCGTGAACCTGATTCGCGACCTTGGCATCGAATCCGAGACGGTCGGCACCAACCCGCACGCCAACAAGACCTACATCCTGCACGAAGGCCAACTGGAGCCGATGCCGAAAGGGCATCAAATGGGCATCCCCGTCGACTTCACAAGCTTCCTCCAGACCAGGCTGCTGACCCAGGCCGACAAACTGCGGGTGGTGCTGGAGCCGTTCATTCCGCGGGGCAGCGCCGATGGCGACGAGTCGCTCGGACAACTGCTGCGGCGCCGATTTGGCGACGCGCTCGTGAACCGCCTCCTGGAGCCGCTGATGGCGGGCATCTACGCCGGATCGATTGACCATTTGAGCGTCCGCACGACCTTTCCACAGTACCAAAAACTTGAACAGCAGTACCGCAGCCTGGTGCTGGGACTGCGCGCGCAGCGGCGCGCCATGGCTGCCATGCAGGCCCCAGGTGCGGAGCGCGTGGGCCCTGCATCGGGGCGCAGCGTCTTTATCACCCTGCGCGACGGCTTGCAAACCCTTGTCGAACGACTGTATGACACCCTCGTGAACTGGGCGGACCTGCGCGTGTCCACCGATGTTACCGGCGTGACGCGGCGTACGGACGGAACCTACACGGTCACCGTTCACAGCGAGGGGCAAGTGGAGCACCTGCCGGCCGACGCGGTCATCTGCACCACGCCCGCGGGACCCGCCGCGCAGCTCTTGTCCGATTTGGTGCCAGCCGCTGCGCGTTTGTCCGAGATTCCGTACGTGTCCACCGCGACGATTGTCCTCGCCTACCCAGAAGAAAAGGTTCAGGTCGATCTCGATGCGTCCGGCTTCCTCGTCCCCCGCGGCGAACAGCGCGCCATCACGGCCAGCACGTGGGTGTCGAGCAAGTGGCCCAACGCGGCGCCGAAAGGGCATGTGGCGATTCGCTGCTATGTCGGGCGCGCCGGTCAGGAAGAGGGGTTGAAGCTGGACGATGCGGACCTGGTGGACGTTGTCCGGCAAGAGTTGAAGTCCATTTTGGGCCTGGACGCCAAGCCAGAATTCACCGTCGTCAGCCGCTGGAACAACGCGATGCCGCAGTACACCGTCCACCACCTGGACCGCATGGCAGAGGTGGAAGCCGCCATCGCCAGGCAGGCGCCCGGGCTGTACATCGCCGGGGCGGGCTATTACGCCATCGGGATCCCCGACTGCATCAAGCACGGCCAGGAAGCGGCCGCCAGGGCGCTGGCGCATGTGACAGACGGCGAGCTGGCGCAGGCCTGAGGAACGGGCGCAGGTCCAAAGATCTGGCGCAGGCCGTGTGACCGCTAGGAATGCGTGGACTGGCCGCCGTCCACGTGCAGCACCTGGCCGGTGACATAGCGTGCGTCGTCGCTCGCCAGGTAGACGAAGGTCGGCGCAACCTCAAAAGGCTGGGCAGCGCGGCGCATCGGCGTGTCTGTGCCGAACACCGCCACGCGGTCTGCGGTGAAGCTGGCCGGGATGAGCGGGGTCCAAATCGGGCCGGGTGCAACCGCGTTGACGCGGATGCCGCGCCTCACCAGACTTTTCGCGAGCGCCCGGGTCCAGCCGACCAGCGCCGCCTTGGTCGCTGTGTAATCAATCATCTGAGGCTCACCCACATAAGCGACCACCGAAGCCGTCTCGATGATGGCACTGCCGGCCGACAGGTGACCAAGCGCCGCCCGCGTGGTATAAAAGTGCGAATACACGTTGACCTTGAAGGTCTCGTCAAACTGTTCGTCGGTCACACTGGTCAGGTCCGGCTGCTGAAACTGGATGCCCACATGGTTGCACAGGATGTCCAGCCTGCCAAAGACGCGCACCGTCTCCTCGACAATCCGCGCACACTGCCGCTTGTCGCGCAGGTCGCCCGGGAGCAGCACGCACCGCCGCCCCAGCCGTTCGATGCACCCCTTCACCTCGTTCGCGTCGTCGTGTTCATCCAAGTAGGCGATCGCGACGTTCGCCCCTTCCTTCGCAAAGGCAATCGCCACGGCGGCCCCCATGCCGCTGTCTCCCCCGGTGATAAGCGCAGTCTTCCCCGCCAGTTTGCCACTGCCCTGATACGCCGGATTGTCCAGAATCGGCTTTGGCACCATCAGCGACTGCACACCGGGATGGCGAAGTTGTCTCTGTTCAGGAAAACTGATGGGGATATCATCATACATCGTGACAGAACCGTAGTACGGATACAGCGGATACGGATGCGACACCTGGTTCGCTGCAAACCAGGCCTGCATCCGCTCGATCTCCTCGCGTTTTTCAGGCCGTTGTTCGGCACGTTGGCCTGGTTGGGAGCGTTCTTCTGGCATTTCGTCCTTCAGGTGATATTCTGGCTGCTCCGGATGCATGGCGGACCCCTCCGAAATTTTGGCTTACGGCGTACTGTATGAACGAGGAATTCGCCGTGCCACAAGGGCGCACACAAGGGCGCATCCGCACAACCGCGTGAATACACTGCAAGACGAGATGCGAAGGAGGACTGCTCCATGCGTTACGAGTTTCGAACCACCATCAAGCGGCTGCTGCAGAACGACGTACAGGAAACCCGCAGGATGATGTACTGCGGCCAGACCTGGCGCGTTCCGGTGATCGCTGTGCGGCCCCCTTACTACACACATCCCCGTCTGGTGCCGCACGTTCCCAAGTTGTAACGGTTTACTACTCGACGGACTCGACCCGCGTCAACCCATAAGATGTCTCATACAAGCGCACCTGCGGGTTCTTTTCGCTGACCCACCGCAGAGCGAAGTCGTCGCTGAACAGCATGACCAGGTGCTGCTGCTGGTCGCGCACAATCATGCAGGAGGCATGGTCGTAGTTCAGCGCATCCACCGGCGTCTCGGCGAGCCACCGCGCATACTTGTACGGCAGGTGCGACAACACCGGTTCGGCGCCGTACTCGGCGCGCAGGCGGTGTTCAAACACTTCAAATTGAAGGCGCCCAACCACACCGATGATGAGGTCCTCGGTCCGATTGGCCATCCGGAACAACTGGATGGCCCCTTCTTCGCTGAGTTGCTGCAGCCCCTTTTGGAACTGCTTGTGCTTGAGGGTATCCGCAGCCGTCACGCGGGCAAAGTGTTCCGGGGAAAACTGCGGCAAGGGCTCGAACTGAAACTTTTCCCCGGCCGACAAGGTATCGCCAATTTGGAACAGCCCAGGGTCATGCAGTCCTACAATGTCCCCCGGAAAGGCCTCCTCGACGGTCGTCCGGTCCTGCGCGAAGAACTGCTGGGACTGCGACAGGTTGAGCGGCCGGTTCAGCCGCACATGGTGCACGGACATCCCCCGTTCAAACTTGCCAGAGCAAATCCGCAGAAACGCCACGCGGTCGCGGTGCGCCGGGTTCATGTTGGCCTGAATCTTGAAAATAAAGCCCGAGAAAGGCGCGTCGGTCGGCATCACGGTGCCGTCCAGCCGCTTGCGCGGCGTCGGGTTCGGGGCAAGCTGCACAAAATCGTTCAGGAACGACTGCACGCCAAAGTGCGCCAGCGCACTGCCAAAAAACACCGGCGTCAAATCGCCCCGATTGATACGGTCGAGGTCAAACGCTTCCCCCGCCACATCCAGGAGTTCCACATCCTCCAGCAGTTTTTCTGCGGCAGCGGCGCCCAAGATGTCCGACAGGCGTGCATCGTCAACGCCCGAGACCTGCAGCACCTCGGCCTCTTCCTGCCGGCCGCGAAAATGTTCGAAGACCTGTCTCTGCCGGTGGTACACCCCCTGAAAGTCTCCGCCAGCACCCACCGGCCAGGTCATCGGATACGAACGGATGCCCAGGACATCCTCCAATTCCTTGAGCAAATCGAGTGGATCCCGACTCTCTCTGTCCATCTTGTTGATGAAGGTGTAAATCGGGATCTGCCGGAGCCTGCACACCTGGAACAGCTTGATGGTCTGCGGCTCGACCCCCTTCGCGGCGTCGATCAGCATGACCACGCTGTCCGCGGCCGTGAGCGTGCGATACGTGTCATCGCTGAAGTCCTCGTGGCCTGGGGTGTCCAGAATGTTGAGGTGGCGTCCCTGGTAGGGAAACTGCAGCACCGTGGAGGTGACTGAAATCCCCCGCTGCCGTTCGATCTCCATCCAGTCGGACGTCGCCGCCCGCCTGGACTGCTTGCCTTTGACCAGGCCTGCCTCCCGAATCGCGCCGCCAAGCAGCAGCAACGCCTCGGTCAGCGTGGTTTTCCCGGCGTCCGGATGAGAAATGATTGCAAAGGTGCGGCGGCGGTTGGCCTCCGCGACAATGTGGTTGTCAGATTCCGTCATCAGTGATGTCCTTTCCACGCGATTTCATGGTGCATTGAAGGAAGTCGTCCCTTCAGGAAGTCGTTTTCAGCTGGCCAGCGTCGCCCGGACTCGACAGGGCCGGTCCCCGGTCACTCGGCAGAAACAGGCCAATCAAGGCGCACACCAAGGGCAGCACCGAAAGAATGGTAAACACCAGCGGGACGCCGAACGCGTCGGAAATGGACCCCATCAGCGTCGCGCCAATGCCGCCAGCACCCACCCCGAAGCCGATGGACAACCCCGAGGCCATCGCCACGTTTTTCGGCAGCAGTTTTTGCATGTAGACCACCGTAACCGCGAACGAAGACAGGACGCAAAACCCGAACAGCAGCAGGTCAAACACCGCCAACACCCCGCCATGGGTGAAGGGAAACAAAATCGCAAAGGGCGTCGCCGCGAACATGGAACCCACGAGCAGGCGCTTGAGGCCCAGCTTGTCGGACCACATGCCGCCAAGAAAGGTGCCGAGCGCGCCCGCCCCAACAAATACAAAATTCAGCCACTCGGATGCTTCCAGCGACAGGTGATGCATGTAAAACGGCAAAAACACGACCACACCGACCTGACACCACGAACGAAAAATGATGAGGAGGACCAGCAAAATCACGCCGGGGATGTTGTTCTCGCCTTGTCCAACCTTGCGCGCCGTGCGCTCGGCGACGATGCGCCGGTTGATCCAGCCGAGGATTTGCCCGGTGAGCCCGAGTGACAGCACCGCCACCGGCAGAAACCAGAGCAGACCGTGAATCCCCGTGCGGTGCAGGAAGAGCGGGATCATCATCGGACCACAAGCCTGACCGGCGTTGCCGCCCACCTGAAAGATGGACTGCGCCAGCCCCTTTTTGCCGCCGGCCGCCAAGTGCGTGCCCCGTGAAGCCTCGGGGTGGAAGGCGCCGGATCCAAATCCGGACACGGCGACACAGACGAGCAGCAATCCCAGCGAGTCCACGGCACCCGTCAGCGCCAGCCCCAGGCAGGAGAAAAACAAGCCGACCGACAGCCACCAGACGCGCGGCTTGCGGTCGCTCAAGGCGCCAAAAATCGGTTGCGCGACAGAGGAAGTTAAATACGAGACCAGCACAATCAACGTAGACTGCGTATAGTTCAGGTGAAACGCCTGTTTGTACATCACGACCAACGCCGGCACCAAACCGGTCGTCATCAAATCGTTCAGAAAGTGGGATGCGCTGAACGTGAAGACAGCGCGACGATAGATCGGCTGCCGCGTTGGCAAAGGTGCTGCTGTTGACATAACGATGTACCTCCGATCTTCTGGAAATGAGAAAAAGACGCCACTGTTCATTATCCGCAATGTAGCGTCAAAAAACCAGCGTGACACAGAATGTCCGCTGTTCCACCCGAGTGACCGCAGTTGTCGGCCGGGGTGTCTTCACGGAAGTTGTCCGCTGCGGTTGGCCGAGAGATTCATAGATTTGCGAGAGGCCGCATAGACTATGGACAAACGGAAAGGGGTGCGTCCGCGTGCGATTCCTCAAATGGATCACGGCGATTGTCACATGCCTGTTCGCCTTGTATACAGCGCTTCAGGCGATGCAAATCGCATCCGCCGGGGCCGTCAACCAAATCCCCCAGCTCGAAGGCGACGGCGGCGGCGGCATGGTGTTTGCGCTGCTTTGCTTCATCGCGGGTGTCTTATGTATGTTGAAACCCATCATCGCGCTTTTCTGCTACACGTTGACAGTCCTCGCCGGAGTGGTCGTCGGAATCATCTATGACGACCCGGTCCTGTGGATGTGGGCTGGCGGCGCGTTGATTCTCACCGGGTGCTGCTACGCAAGTCACCGCTGGAAGAAAACACACAGACCAGCAAACAAGCGAGATGTGCAAAAGTCGGCCGCACATGCGAAAGCGTGACAGGGAGCACGTCCCCTGCCACGCCGTCGGCTTGCAGCGCTACTTCGCGAACACCAAAGAGCCAATTTGCGTGATGGTGGGCTGATTCCAGACCCAGCTGCCAGCTGGTGTCTGGGCCGGATCGTAAAAGACAAGCGCGCCTGGCACAAGGTCCGTGCCGTCGTCCAGCACCTGTTGTGCCGCCTGCCAACTGCTGGCGGTTGGTGTCGTGTAGATATAACCGTCCATCACGCTGGTGAACTGGTAATGACCGTCTGAAATCTGGAAGACGACATCCTTGACGGTGCTGCCGTACGATCCCGACTGCAAACGGTGCAGAATGACATCGCCCACGGCGATTTGCGCTTGCTCGGATTCGCCGCCGGCCTCCGCGTTGATGACGTGCGCCATCCAGTACAGATTCTGCGACGCGAGGCTGGACGATGTGTCCGTCGATGTGGACGCTGTACCAGCCGAAGCACGGGACTGCGCCAGTGCAGAGGCTTGTCCGGATGCCGTCGACGCACTGGACGCCGTCGAAGATGCCGCGGGAGCGGATGCGGCCGGTGTCTGTGCAAGAATGTACACGACACTGCCAACCCACAACACCATTGGATTCAACGTCGGATTGGCCGCTTCCAGATCGGACAGACTGACGTTGTATTGCTTCGCCAGCTTCCAGAGCGTATCGCCGGGTTGCACATCGTGTTTGATGATACTCGGCACCCGCACCTCTGTGCCAACCAGCAGGTTCAGCGGCTGAACCGAAGGGTTCGCGACTTCCAGCGACGCCACTGGAACGTGCGAAGCCCTGGCGATTTTCCATAGGGTCTGGTTCGGTTGGACCGTCACCGTATGTGCGGATATCGTTTCAGCAGAAGCCGGCACGGCCCCGAGAGCCATTGCGGCGGCAGCGGCAGCGGCAGAAATCGTGATCGAAGAAAAACGTGACAAACTGAACATCCTCCCGTTACGCCTCCGGGGTTAGTTGTCGGATGCGGATGACGAGCCACCCGTCGCTCCAAGGAGCGATTTACCCCAAGGTCCGAAGACCAAGAAATTCCCCCGTACATCCCGAAGGATGATTCGGCTTAGTCAGTTGCCTGCAGAGTATACCATCCTGGCCTGTCGTATGGGTGATCCAAATTCGGGAAACCTGTGTAAAGACGCATGCTGGCGGACTGGTGAGGTTGACGGCGCGCACCATCGGGTGTATCCTCGCTACCGAAAATGGTTTTCTATATTTGAACGACCATCATTCGAACTGCAGTCGAAAGGGTCAAATCCGGATGGATAAACAGCAAGTCATAGACCGACTGCACGAACGTCGGTTTCGATTGACACAGGAGCGGGAACAGCTCCTCGAATTGTTCGCCGGCGCTTCCTGCATGATGACGCCCGCCGAACTCTATGAACTGAGCCGGTCGCACCAGGTCAAGATTGGACTGACCACGGTCTACCGTCTGTTGGAAGTCTTGACCAAGGTGGGGGCGGCAACGCCGTTTCTGCTCGACGGCAACATCTATTACGCGTACTGCGACGGCGGACATCACCACCACTTTGTCTGCTTGTCGTGTCACAGCGTTCGTGATCTGCATGAGTGCCCCACCTTCGCAAAGGTCCCCCGGGACTATATCGTGCAAAGTCACCGGGCAGACCTGTTTGGCATCTGCCCATCGTGCCATCAAGGCCCCGAGGATGCCCTGGCGGGAGAGGAGCACAACGCATGAATTTTTGGAACGATCCACGGCACATCACGTGGATCATCGACTTGGGAACCGTGTTTCTCATGGGGTTGGTTCACGGTATCACGCCCGATGAACATACGTGGCCCATCACGTTCAGTTACTCGATTGGCAGTTACAGCACACGCGGCGGGATGCGGGCTGGACTGTTCTTTTCGCTGGCGTTCACGGTGCAGCGCGCGATTGCGAGCGAGTTGGCATACTTCGCCCTCGCCCGGTTCCTGACACAACCGCGTGAGGAAGAAGTGGTGTATCTTCTGGTAGGTATCGTCATGCTCCTGTCCGGATACTTTATCCTCTACAGGCGCAAAACCCTGCACCTGCTGCCGTGGCTGGAGCGGCTGCTCCCCCACGTTCGCGAGGACGGCGAGGGGGTTCCCGTGAAGCTGGCACTCCTGCACGGCTTCGTCGCCGGATGGGGTACGGGCGCGTTCGCAACCATCATCTACACGACCATCTCTCCGCATATGCCGAACGCCTGGGTTGCTTTCCTCCCGGGGCTGCTCTACGGCCTTGGGACAACCGTCATGCAAATCATCGCAGGGGCGGCGTTTGGGCGGTGGATGGAGAACCGTCAGCTCGGCACGGCAGCCAAAGCGTTTGTCGGCCGGTTTGTCGCGGGCAACACCCTGTTCATCGGCGGCGTGTTGTTTGTCCTGGCTGGCGCTGTTGGGTTGGTGTATCCAGCCCTGATGGACTGGCAGGTCTCCACGGGGCTGCATATTTACAATCTCGACACCATCAACACCGCACTGCTGTTGGTGATTTTCATTGTCGGGGGCGCTGGATTTTCGTCCCTGTGGCTGGGCCTGCGCAAGGCTTCCGCATACGGCCCGTCCGCGGCCGATGCGGCATCCGACAGAAACCCCTGACGGGATGGGACGAGCGTGCTGGTACGCTGGGTTGGGCTGGCGCTGGACGTGCTAGCAACGCGCTAGCAACGCGCTTGATTAGAACAATTCTAAAATGGTAACATGGAGATGCGACCAACCGCCTGTACATAGTCGCAGCGCAGGCAAGGATATATCCAGGTTTTAAAGGAGGAGATTTGTATGCCGTTTGTCGGAAAACCAGCACCTGACTTTGAAATGCTCTCCACGAAGAACATGAAGACTCTGGAAGAAACCGTGAAACTGTCTGACTACCGTGGCAAGTGGCTCGTATTCTTCTTCTACCCTGCGGACTTCACGTTTGTCTGCCCGACGGAAATCCTGGCCATGAACGAACGTTTGCAGGAATTCAAGGACCTGGACTGCGAAGTCCTGGGCTGCTCCACCGACAGTGTGCACAGCCACAAAGCCTGGATCAACACGCCGCGTGACAAGAACGGCCTGGGTTCGCTGGACTACCCGCTGGCCGCCGACTTCACGAAGGAAGTCGCACGCAAGTACGACGTCCTGGTGGAAGAGTCCGGTCAGGCGCTGCGCGGCTTGTTCATCATCGATCCAGAAGGGATTCTGCGCTACCAGGTCGTGCACGACATGGATATCGGCCGCAGCGTGGACGAGACCCTGCGTGTGCTGGAAGCCCTGCAGGCTGGCGGCCTCTGCCCGGCGAACTGGAAGCCTGGCCAGAGCCTGCTGACCAAGCCGGAATAAAGATTGATGCACACGTGAAAGACGGTTCCGGACGGGGGGCAGTTCCCCCCTTCAGGCCGTCTTTCTCTTTACTCAGAAGCCGCTCCTGAAAAGGAATCATTTAGAAACCAAAATCCCTGCAATACGGAGGTGTATCACGATGCCAATGCGACTGGGCACACCAATGCCAAGCCTGGACGGCGCCACGTGGTTTCAGCCGGAGGGCGGGCCGAAAATCGAAGCCGCGCCCGTCACGATGATTCACTTTTGGGCGGTCTCCTGCCACATTTGTCATGAAACCATGGATCAAGTTTCCGCCATGCGCGACAAGTACGCACCGCATGGTTTACAGACCATCGCGTTCCATCTGCCGCGGATGGAAGAAGACATCGACCTTGAGAAAATCAAGCGGGACGTCGAACAGTTCAACATGACCCAGCCCATCGGGCTCGATCATGAGCGTCTCATTGCTGACCGCTTCGAAAACGAGTACGTTCCCGCGTTCTTCATCTTCAACGCCAAGGGCGAATTGGCCTTCCGCGCGGCCGGCGACAAAGGGTTCGCCAAAGTCGAAACAAAAATCCGAGAGGTGCTGGGGCTGACGGATTAACTTCGGCACCCGCAAAGACCCTGCCGGTCAACGGTCCATCGGAAAACGCTGCATCGGAGCGCTCTGCGTGCGCGTATCGACGCACTTGGAGCGCTCCGTGTGATTTTGCCACTTCATCCATGACGGTGCGCATGGGCACGCTCCCCCGTCCGTGCGGAAACCAGGGCTTCCTGCGCCTCGTGAACGACAAAATAAATCAGTGCCAGTGCAGCCACCGCGTCTGCCCACCACCAGTTGAGCAGGGCCGTGAGCGTAACCCCGCCGACCACGGTCCAGGCCATGTAGGCGCACACCATGCTGCATGCCGCGTCCGCTTTGAGCGCGCCGCTCCCGATGCGCTCCCCAAGGCTGCGCTTGGCGTTCGCCAACAAGGGCATCAGCGTCGCGGAGGCCAGTGCCAACGTCAGGCCCAGCGGTGTGCGGTCCGGCGTATGCTGCGTCAGCAGCTCATGTGAAGCCGCCGCAAGAATGTACAGCGCGAGCAGCCACAACGCCAGCCCGACCACCCACGAAGCCGTGCGCTCCGCGCGAGCGACGCGATGGAATGCCGCACCCCGCGCTTCCACGGTCAGCCGCCACAACAACACGGCGGCGGAAATCAACTCGATGACACTGTCTGCGCCAAACGACGCCAGCGCAACGGAGTGCGCCGCAATGCCAGTCGCCAACGCGACGACGGCCTCCATCACCAGCCACGCGATGGACACACATTCCATTCGCACTGCCCGTTGAATTTCTGTCATACGAACGGACAACCAACTGCCCCCTTCACAGACCTCGAATGCCGATACACCATCCTATGACGGACCTGGCACAGACATGTCCGAGCCAGCCGCACGGACCCGGACCTTGGACACACATGCTTCGACCGCGGCCTTTTCTATGGCTCGAACATTCCGACTTCGCTATACTTTCTTTATCACTCGAATGAGGAGGACGCCCAGCATGACACGCCATGGCTTCGAAACGCAGCTCAAAATGTATGTGCAATCGCTCTCCGGCAAGTCACAATGGGACTGGCCAGTGTCCATCGACGACTGGCGTGCGCAGGCTCGTGAAAAATTGGCGGACGGCCCGTGGGGCTATGTGGAAGGCGGTGCAGGCGCAGAACAGACGATGCGCAACAACCGCGCCGCCTTTGACCGGTGGCAGATTCGGCCGCGGATGCTGCGGAATGTCGACGATCGCGACTTGACCATCGAACTGTTCGGCAAGACCTACCCGACGCCCTTTCTGCTGGCTCCCATCGGCGTCCAGTCCATCATCCACCCGGACGCGGAGTCCGCCTCCGCCAAGGCGGCAGCGGCACAGCGTATCCCCTTTATCACCAGCACCGTGTCCTCCGTTGACCTGGAAACCCTGGCGCGTGAAACGGAAGGTGCTGAGCGGTGGTTCCAGCTGTACCCAGGGCGAGACCCGGACGTCGTCAGCAGTTTTATCCGCCGCGCCGAAACCGTTGGGTACGCCGCGATTGTCGTCACGGTCGACACGACGATGCTGGGCTGGCGCGAACGGGACCTCTCCAACCTCTACCTGCCGTTTTTGTTCGGTGAAGGCATCGCGAACTTTCTCACCGATCCCGCCTTTTGCGCGCGTTTGCAGCAGCCCCCGGCGGACAACCAGTTTGCGGCCGTGCAGGAGTTTTTGTCGATTTACGTGAATCCAGCCTTCACGTGGGACGACCTCGCGAAGATTCGTCGCCAGACGAAGCTGCCGTTGCTGGTGAAAGGCCTCACCCACGTCGAAGATGTCCAATTGGCCATGCGTCTGGGTGCGGACGGTGTCGTGCTGTCCAACCACGGGGGTCGGCAGGTCGACGGCGCCGTCGCTTCACTGGATGCCCTGGTCGACGTGCGCCGTGAAATCGGGCCGGACTACCCGGTTCTGCTGGACAGCGGGATCCGCCACGCTGCAGACGTCTTCAAGGCCATGGCGCTGGGCGCCAACGCGGTGCTGATTGGCCGCCCTTACGCGTATGCGCTGGCCGTCGGCGGGCAAGCGGGCGTGCAGGAACTGCTCGGCCAATGGACGGCCGAACTGGATTTACAACTGGCCTTGTCTGGATACAACTCCATCCGGGACATCGACGCGAGCTGTGTCAAGCGCTTGCAATAACTGCAACACCAGCTGGCTTCGGACAAGTCGCTTGTGCACAGCCTTATCCACAAGCTGTGGATAAAGTTGTGCACAAGTCACATCCACCCCGTTTTCTCCTTTAGACCAGCATTTTCTGCCCATCCACCACCCGCCTTTGTTGCAATGAATACGAATCATCCACAAGGAAATCCACATCCGTTGGCAAATGTGCGAGCTGGCCCAGTCCATGTGCATTTTTCAATCAAATTTGGAAACATGGCATTGATAATATGGCTCGAAGCAGGCCAGCCTTCCATTGGCCGCGGGGGAGGAACGACCATGCAAGCAGAGGAATCCATACCATCCAATTCAACCGAAGTCAGTCACCACAAGCGTCCACTGTGGAAGCGGCCCGTACCGTGGATCGCCGCGATCGTGATTGTGGGCGGCGGCGCGGCGTACTGGAGCCTGAGCGGCCAGACCGCCTCCGGCAGTACGACAACGGACCAAATCCGCTGGGTGACCGCGCAAACCGGCAATGTCCAGCAGACGGTCAACCTCGCGGGAACGCTGGAACCGGAAAATGAAGTGACACTGACCGGCAACGGGACGATTACCGAAGTCGATGTCAAAGTCGGTCAAAAGGTGACCAAGGGCCAGGTCATTGCCAAGCTTGACTCGTCATCGCTGCAGCCGCAGCTGACGGAGGCCGAGGCCGCGCTGCAGGCCGCCGAGGCAAACCTCTCGCAGGCGGAGAGTGCAAGCAGCACAACAAGTTCCGGCGGGTCGAACGGAAGAACGCAATCCGCGGGCACCAGTGCCAATTCCGTCGCCCAGGCGCAGGCACAGGTGACGGAAGCCCAAGCGCAGGTCAACGCCATCGAGCAGGAGATTGACGCGGATACGATTACCAGTCCAATCAACGGCACAGTGATGCAGGTCGCCAGTGTCAATCAGTCGTCCGCGTCCAGTTCCACCAGTGGTTCGAGCGCGAGCAGTGGACAAGCGTCCTCGGGCAGCGAAAACACCATCGCCGTCATCGGCGACCTGAGCACGTCCGACTACGAAGTCCAGGCGCAGGTTCCGCAGGCTGATGCCAGTTCCATCAAGGCCGGACAGTCGGCGACCATCGCACTGACCACGTCTGGCAGCCAGACCCTCACGGGCACCGTCACCAGTATTGGCCTGGTGCCCCAGAGTTCCAGCAGCGTGACAACCTATCCCGTGACCATTCAGGTCAACGGATCGAGCGCGTCGGGTGTTCAATTGCTGCCCGGTGAGAGTGTCTCTGTGAACGTGATTGTTCAACAGGCAAAGAACGTACTGGTTCTGCCGACCGCGGCGTTGACGCAGCAACGGGGGCAGACGGGTGTGTACGTTCAAGCCGGGGGCAGCACCGCAGGGAGCAGTGCCGCAGCGGATGCCGTAGCGGGCGGCGGGTATGCCGGCCAGACACCTGCCGGATTACAATTTGTACCGGTCACCGTCGGAGTGTACGGCGAAAATACGGTGCAAATCAAAAGCGGCTTGAAACAAGGTGAAGAGGTTGCCATCGTAACGCCCATTACAACATCTACGCAAAGTACAAGCGGATCGCGCTCGAGCGGATTCGGCGCAATCGGTGGTGGATACGGCGGCGCCCTGTCTGGCGGCGGATTTGCCGGCGGTGGATTCGGCGGAGGAAGCTTCAGTGGCAGCACCAGACGCAGCTTCACGGGAAGTGGAAGTTTCAGTGGCAGCGGTGGCTTCACCGGCGGTTCGGGCTTGAGCGGCAGCGGGTTCAGCGGTGGTGCGTACCGCGGTGCCGGCGGAACTGGCGGATTTACTGGCGGGAATGGTGGTGGACTGTAATGTCCCTCTTGAAACTGGACCACGTATCCAAGCGGTACGATCTGGGATCGGAACCCTTTTACGCCGTCAAGGACGTCTCGCTGGAAGTCCGCCAAGGGGAGTTTGTCGCCATCATGGGCCCGTCGGGATCGGGAAAATCCACGATGATGCACCTGATGGGACTATTGGACACGCCTACCTCGGGGGAAGTCTGGGTGGACGGCGTACCCACGTCCTCCTTGACCGACCGGCAAACGGCGGCACTGCGTAACGAAAAGATTGGGTTTGTGTTTCAAAGCTTCAACCTGCTGCCACGAACCAGTGCGCTGGAAAATGTCGCTGTACCGTTGTGGTATTCGAAACACAGCAGTAAGAATGACTTGCAGCGGGCGGCGCGCGCCCTGCAGCGGGTTGGGCTTGATCCGGCGGCGAAAGGCAGGAACCACCCCAACCAGTTATCGGGCGGGCAGCAGCAACGCGTCGCCATCGCGCGCGCCATCGTCACGAATCCGAGCCTGGTGTTGGCGGACGAACCCACCGGGAACCTGGACAGTCAGTCGACGGAAGAAATTTTGGCCCTGTTCCAATCCCTCAACGATGAAGGAACGACCATCGTCATCGTGACCCACGAGGAGCACGTCGGACAACATGCGCGCCGCATCGTGCGCTTCCGCGATGGTCACATTGAATCGGATGAGCGCGTGTCACAGCCGCTGCGAGCCGGCGCGGGGGTGCTGAAATGAACCAGGCAAAAACGGTCAAGACAGCAATGAAGAACCTGCTCGGTAACCCGTTGCGGACCATACTGACGCTGCTCGGCATGATGATTGGCGTGGCTTCCGTGGTCGCCCTCATGAGCATTGGCAGTGCCACAACGCAGAGCGTCACGGCGCGCATTCAGGGACTCGGGACCAACCTGCTGGTGATTACACCCGGTTCGACGGAAGAAAACGGCATCAGTCAGGGACTTGGGTCGGCAGACTCCTTGACCATGGCAGATGTCAAGGCATTGCAGTCAGACTCTGCCATTGCCGCGGTGGCACCAGATTCGACGACTCGAGGTCAGGTGGTCGCCGGTGCAACGAACTACCAAACCACAATTGAAGGCAGCACACCCGACCTGTTCACCGTGCGCAACCTTGGTTTGTCTGCAGGGAGAGCGTTCAATCTGGTAGAGGAGAACCACGCGGCTGACGTGGGCGTTATTGGTCAAACCACGGCTGAAAACCTGTTCGGCAACGAAAATCCGGTCGGTCAGACCGTCTGGATCAACGGCATCGCATTTCAAATCATCGGAGAACTCGCTGAACAGGGCTCAACCGGTGCCACCAACAACGACGACCGCATCATCATCCCGCTGACGACCTTGGAACAGCAATTCACGGGATCGCAAAACCCAAGTACGATTTACGCCGAAGCGGTGAGCAGCAAGGCCATGACGTTAGCGCAGCGACAAGCTGAGCTGAGCCTGCTGCAGGCCAATGGTCAGGTGAACTTTACGATTACCAACCAGGCCACCCTGCTCAGCACCTTGCAAGGCGTGAATCAGTCGCTGCAGAACCTGCTCGGCGGCATCGCGGGCATTTCGCTGCTGGTGGGCGGCATCGGGATCATGAACATCATGCTGGTGTCCGTCACGGAACGCACACGGGAGATTGGCTTGCGAAAGGCGCTTGGCGCCACGCGAGGCGCGGTGTTGCAGCAATTTCTCGTGGAAAGCGGGCTGGTTGGCCTGCTGGGAGGCGTCATCGGCATTTTGCTCGGCGCGTTCACTGCAGCCGTGCTTGGAAAAATCATGCAAACACCCGTGCAGTTGAACCTGTCATCCGTTTGGATCTCGTTCGTCGTCTCCATCTTCGTCGGCTTGGTGTTCGGTATCTATCCCGCGTACCGCGCCAGTCGCTTGTCGCCTATCAACGCGCTGCGATTTGAGTAACACCTCGGGGAGTGTGGAATGTGAAGTGGCGAGGGCCGGGGGGCCGGGGGTTGGGGGGCTGCAGGTTGGGGACCGGGGGGCCCGAGGCGACACCCCGCGCCAGGTTAAGGCGCCTTTCATGCCTTAGGCTGGGTCCGAGGCAACACCCCGCGCCCGGTTAAGGCGCCTTTCATGCCTTAGGCTTGGTCCGAGGCGTCATCCGGCGCCCGGTTAAGGCGTCTTTCATGCCTTAGGCTTGGTCCGAGGCAACACCCCGCGCCAGGTTAAGGCGCCTTTCATGCCTTGGGCTTGGCCCGAGGCAACACCCCGCGCCCGATTAAGGCGTCTTTCATGCCTTAGGCTGGGTCCGAGGCGCCATCCGGCGCCCGATTAAGGCGTCTTTCATGCCTTAGGCTGGGTCCGAGGCGCCATCCGGCGCCCGGTTAAGGCGCCTTTCATGCCTTAGGCTGGGTCCGAGGCAACACCCCGCGCCCGATTAAGGCACCTTTCATGCCTTAGGCTGGGCTCGACGCGTCATCCGGCGCCAGGTTAAGGCGCCTTTTCTGCCTTAGGCTGGGCCCGAGGCGTCAACCGGCGCCAGGTTAAGGCGCCTTTCATGCCTTAGGCTGGGCCCGAGGCAACACCCGGCGCCAGGTTAAGGCGCCTTTCATGCCTTGGGCTGGGCCCCAGGCGACACCCCGCGCCCGCTGTCACACCGCGTGCTAGTCCACGTCGACCGGCAGATACGGGTTCGACATCCGCTCGCGGTTCATCGTGGTGCGGTGCCCGTGACCCGGGTACAGCACCATGTCATCCGGCAGTTTCATCAGACGCTTCAGCGATTGTTCCATCGCCTTGGGGTCGCCAAGGAAGAAGTGCGTGGCGCCAATGGTGCCCGCAAACAGGGTATCGCCGGTGAAAGCGACGTCTCCGCCGACCAGGCAGACGCTGCCTGGAGAATGACCAGGGGTGTGCCAGATGGTGAACGTCTCGTCACCGAGCGAGAGGACTTGCCCCTCCGTAAAGTACCCGTCGGGCGGGGCCAGCGGCGGAACCGTTCGGCCGAACATCTGCAAAGTCGCGTCAGCCACCTGGTTCCAGATGGGCATATCAGCCTCATGCACATACGCAGGCACGCGATAGCGGGCCCGCGCCACATCGACACCCATCACATGGTCAAAGTGGGCGTGGGTGTTCCAGATCGCGACGACATTCAACCCCTCCTCCTCGATGTAGGCGAATACAGGGTCGAGTACGATGTCACCGGGATCGATAATCACAGCATCGTTCCCCTTGTCCGCGTCCTGCGCCACCACGTAACAATTCGCGCCGATTTGGCTCACGACAATGGCTTTGATTCGCATCGCTTCACCTCATGTCCTCTCAAACTATCACGCCTCGGTCTCGAGCGGCAGGAAGTCGATCGCGGTTCCATACGCTGCCCGCCGCCGCGGCCGGCTGCATTCAGCCAGCTTACGACCGTCCGCCGCCGTGTTGCTTACAGCTGGCGCTCGCTGTCGATGAGAATCGTCACCGGCCCATCGTTGACCAGGGACACCTGCATCATCGCGCCGAACTCGCCCGTCTCCACGTGCAGTCCGCAGCCGCGCAGCGCATCGTTGAAGGCTTCATACAGCGTGCGGGCAACGGCCGGATCGGCAGCGCGCATGTAGTTCGGCCGACGGCCCTTGCGCACATCCCCGTACAGGGTGAACTGGGAAATGGAGAGCACCTGCCCGCCTGCCGTCAGGACGTCGAAGTTCATCTTGCCTTCGTCATCCGGAAAAACCCGCAAATGCGCCACCTTTTCGGCGAGATAGGCAGCATCCTGCACCGTATCGCCTTCCTTGACGCCGACCAGGACGACCAAGCCGCGGTCGATCGCGCCGATTACCGCACCATCCACCGTCACATGGGCCGGCCCACTTCGTTGAACCACCACCCGCATCCATGCTCAATCCTCTCTGTCTGCCTGTTGCAACGCGCCTGCGTCACGCATCTACATGCCTGCTGCGACACGCGGCGCGTCCGTATGCCTTACTGCGTCACACGCCGGACGCTGTGGATGTCCTTAATCCGCTTCATCCGTTCCACAACGGCCCGAAGGTGTTCGAGGTTGCGAATCCGGACGCTGACCGAGATGTGCGCCACCCGCTTCACGTCCACCCGGGCGCTGACCGCCGTGACATCGGTCTTCGTCTCCGCCACCGCGTTCATCACTTCGTTGACCAGCCCGTGCCGGTCCAGCGCCGTGACCTCCAGCTCCACGTGGTACGCCTGGTCTGCGCTGGTTGCCCATTCCACTTCCAGCACCCGGTTGCCCTCCGCGCGCAGCGCGACTACGTTGGGACAGTCGACGCGGTGCACGGAAACGCCTCTGCCCCGGGTGACAAATCCCATGATTTCGTCGCCGGGCACCGGGTTACAGCAGCGGGCGAAGCGAATCAGCAAGTTGTCCACGCCGCGCACGCGAATACCGCTGCCGGTGGGCTTATCGCGATCGCGAAGTTCCAGTTCGAGCGCATCCAGGTTCGTCTCCTGGTGATCGCGTTTGTAACGCTCAATCAACCGGGTTGCGACCTGCGCGGCGCTGAGTCCGCCGTAGCCGACGGCCGCAAACATGTCCTCTTCCTTGGCAAAGTTGAACTTCGACAGGACGTCGGCCAGGTAGGCGGGCGTCATCACCGCGCGCGCATCCATGCGGTGGCGCTGCACCAGTTCTTTCTCCACCAGTTCCTTGCCCCGCGCAACGTTCTCTTCGCGCTTTTCGCGTTTGAACCACTGCCGAATCTTGCTCTTCGCCTGCGACGACTGGACAATCTTCAGCCAGTCGCGGCTCGGGCCGTAACTGTGTTTGGAAGTCAGGACTTCCACAATGTCGCCGGTGCGCAAGCGATAGTCCAAGGGCACAATCTTGCCATTCACCTTCGCCCCAATGCAACGGTTGCCAATGTCGGTGTGAATCCGGTAGGCGAAATCAATCGGCACCGACCCGGCCGGCAGCTCAATCACCGTGCCCTTTGGCGTAAACACGAACACCTCGTCCGAAAACAGGTCGAGCTTCAGGGTTTCCATGAATTCCTGCGCGTCGCGGAAATCCTGCTGCCATTCCAGCACCTCGCGGAACCACGCCAACTTTTGCGCGAACTTGCCTTCCGCGCGCTGCTCGCCTTCCTTATACGCCCAGTGCGCGGCAATGCCGAATTCCGCCGTTTGGTGCATCTCCCACGTCCGGATCTGAATCTCCAGCGGTTCCCCGTGCGGCCCCACGACCGTGGTGTGGAGACTCTGGTACATGTTCGCCTTCGGCATGGCGATGTAGTCCTTGAAGCGGCCGGGCATCGGCTTCCACAGCGTATGCACCACACCCAGCACGCCGTAGCAGTCCTTGATGTTCTCGACGATGATGCGGACAGCGAACAAGTCGTAGATTTCGCTGAAATCCTTCCCCTGCCCGACCATCTTGCGGTATACGCTGTATATATGCTTCGCGCGGCCAGACACCTCTGCCTGAATGTCCAAGGCACGCAGCCGGTCGCGCAGGAGTTCGATGACTTCATTGACGTAACGCTCGCGTTCCTGGCGCTTTTGTGCCATCAGATGAACAATTCGGTAGTACTCATGGGGATTGAGATAGCGAAGGGCGAGGTCTTCCAGTTCCCATTTCATCGTGTTGATGCCGAGGCGGTGCGCCAGCGGACCAAAAATTTCAAGCGTCTCGCGCGCGGTTCGCAGCTGCTTGTCGTTCGGCTGGAATCGCAAGGTGCGCATATTGTGCAGCC
The DNA here is from genome assembly GCF_028751525.1 of Alicyclobacillus cycloheptanicus. Taxonomy (GTDB): domain Bacteria; phylum Bacillota; class Bacilli; order Alicyclobacillales; family Alicyclobacillaceae; genus Alicyclobacillus_L; species Alicyclobacillus_L cycloheptanicus. The sequence continues at coordinate 2,821,208 of NZ_CP067097.1, read as the reverse complement.
GGTCGGCCAGCTTGATGAGCAGCACACGGATGTCCTTCGCCATCGCAAGGAACATCTTGCGCATGTTCTCCGCCTGCTGTTCTTCATTCGAGTCGAACTTGATGCGCTTGAGCTTCGTGACCCCGTCGACCAGTGCGGCCACTTCCGCCCCAAAATGGCGGACAACCTCCTCGTCCGTCACGCGCGTATCCTCGACGACATCGTGCAGCAAGGCGGCCGTCAGCGTGGTCGCATCCAGCTGCAAGTCCGCCAAAATGCCGGCCACCGCCAGCGGGTGCGTGATGTAGGGGTCGCCGGACTTCCGATACTGGCCGCGGTGCGCTTCCTCCGCAAAGTGATAAGCGCGGCGAATCGTCTCGACCTCTTCTGGCTCCCCATACGTCAAAAATTTCTCGCACAGCGCATCCAGCGTGATGAACTCCTGCTTTTTGGCTTTCGGTGATGCGACTTCTGACGTGTTGTTCTGCTCTGGCAACTCCGATGCCATCCACGTTTCCACGGCCATCCATCCTCAGCAGCGGTTTGTCCGAAATCGAACGCACGCTAATATTGGACCAGCGTCTTCACTTCAATCCCTTGTAGTTTCGCGCGCCCGCCGAGGTGGCTGAGTTCGATGAGAAACGCAGCTCCGGCGAGTACGCCGCCAAGCTGTTGCACCAACGCCGCACACGCGCCCATCGTTCCGCCGGTTGCCAGCAAGTCGTCGGCAAGCAGCACTCTTTGCCCGGGCAATATCGCGTCCGCGTGCATTTCCAAGCGGTCGGTCCCATATTCCAGCGCGTACTCCACACCAATCGTCTTCCACGGAAGCTTGCCCCGTTTGCGGACAGGCACAAAGCCGACGCCGGTTGCGTACGCCAGCGGCGCGCCGACGACGTAGCCGCGCGCTTCCGGGCCCACGATGACGTCCGCGCCGCACTGTCTCGCAAAATCAGCCAATTCGTTAATCGCTGCCCGGTACGTCGGTCCATCCGCAAGCAGCGGGGTGATATCCTTGAATAAAATTCCGGGCTGTGGAAAGTCCGGAACATCGCGAATTTGAGATTCAAAATTCATTCTATCGCTCCTACTTTGCCCCACCAGGCGCGTGCAAGGTGCTGTTGATAGCTTGGAGACTCGCGCAAATCACGCGTGTCAACATTGTCAATCATATGATACGCGCTCTCCAGTCGTCGAGCAAACCCGAGTTCGACAAAAGCTTCAAAGATGACTTGCAATTCGTCAAGCGGCACAGCCCGTGCCGCCTCCAGGTCACGCAGTTGAATCTTACGCCTTGCGCGCAGCATTTGATACATGCGGGCAAACGCCTCCCGGCCCAGAATGCCGGGCATGGCCTGTGCAGACCGCACGCGAAGCTGGGCCCGGCGCACGCCCTGCCACACGTTTTCCTCCAGGTCGACGACGGCCGCGATGCGCGTCCCAGGCTGCCACGCGAAGGCAGCGGCGTCTGCCCGGAACCAGACGAGATCGGCCAGGACACCCGCCTCTCGGACCTGAATCCGCAAATGCTCCTGCTTCTGCCCCATCGGCCGCACCTGCACGACCTCCACAGGCCCGATATAAAAGCAAAGCGGCGGGTTTTCGGGACCAAATGGGCCCAGTTTCTCCAGCCAGTCCAGCGTCTCGGTGGTCGCGTCCACCAACGACAGGTAGTCGTCCGCCAGAACCTGGGCGGCCGCATCCCTGTCTTGCTTGCGCACCATCCGCTGTGCGGCTTGTGCGAACGCCGTCTGAAACGCGGCCAGCTTCTCCCTCGCGACGGCGCAGCCAATCGCCGCCTCATGCCCGCCGAAGTGGTCCACGTGGTCCGCGCACACCGCCACCGCGTCATGCAGCGGGAAGCCCGCAGGGGCCCGGCCCGACCCGCGCAGCAAGCCGCTCCCGTCGTCCGCCAGCACAATGGCAGGCCGGCCGTACCGCTCGCACAGTTTCGCCGCCACGATGCCCACCACGCCGAGCGGCCACGGTCCCGCGATCACGACGCCCCCCGCCTCTTCCGCCTGCGCAGCATCGCACAGTTGAAAAGCCGCCCGTGCGGCTTCGTCGGTCGCCTGTCTGCGCTCCAGGTTCAACGCCTCGATGCGGTCGGCCAGTGCAGACGCCTCGCCCGCCGATTTGGCCATCAGCAGCGCAAACGCGGTGTCGGCACTGCCCATGCGGCCTGCCGCGTTCAACCGCGGCGTGATGTTCCAGAGGACCGTGGAAGCGCTGAGGCCGCGCGGCGACACACGGGCCGCTTCACACAACGCGATCCACCCCGGCTGCCCGGTGCGCCGCAGCGCATCCAGCCCGTGGCGCACGAGACGGCGGTTTTCCCCGCGCATCGGCATCACATCCGCCAGCGCGCCAAGCGCCGCCAAGCCGTCCTGCCATACGGCGGCCTCGTGCAGCTGCGGCACGATGCCGCTGTACCCGTGGCTTGGCGCTTTGGCATACAGCGCGTCCACCAGCTTGCGAGCCACACCCGCTCCCGACAACCGGGCGACCTCTTCGCGGTGACTTGCCCGTGCCCAGTGCACGACCGCACACGCCGACTGGGGCAGGGTGTCCGGCGGTTCGTGATGGTCGGTGATCACGACGTCCACCCCGAGCTCTTGCGCGTAATCGATGGCGTCCACCGCCCGAATGCCGTTGTCGACCGTCACCACGAGGCTGGCACCAAGGGCGTGCGCCCGGTCGACCAGCGCCGCAGACAACCCATACCCATCATCCACGCGGTGCGGAATCAAGCAGTGCCATTCGGCCCCGACGATGTCCAGCGTCGTTGCAAGAATGGCGCTGGCGGTGACGCCGTCCACGTCGTAGTCGCCGATGATGCAAATGGTTTCGCGGGCGATGACCGCCTGCCAAATCCGCTCAGCGGCCTTGGCCATGTCTGCGAACCAGTCCCACGGCAAAACCGTGTCCGCATCAGCGCCCGCCAGCCAGCCGGCTGCCTCTGTATCGTCTTCTGTCCGTGTGCACAGCCAGCGGGCCACCCGCAGGGGAATGTTCAGGGTTTGAGCAAGCCGCGCGGCTCTCGCTGGGTCAACCGCTGCAGTGCGCCACGGCGGCTGTGTCCATGATTCTGAGACGCGGCATTCTTGGTTTGTTTGTGACCATTCATTCTGCGGATTCACGGTGCGCCTCCTGATCTGGATAAAAAGGATTCACGTGCACCAGAACGTCGGACACACGAGGAAATTCCCGCTGCAAAGCTTGCTTGACCTGTGCGGCGATATCATGCCCGGCGGCGACGGAAATGGACGCTTCGACGCTGATTTCCACGTCGACGATGACATATTGACCGTGGTCGCGGGCGCGCAAGTCGTCCACGCGCCGCACCCCCTCAATCTGCCGAATGCACGCCGCGTAACTGCGCAGGTCTTTGACGGGGGCCGTTTTGTCCATCAACGTTTGCACGGAATCCTGCACGAGGCCATAACCAATGCGCAGCACCAGCAGCGCGACGAGCAAACCGGCGGCCGAATCCATGTGTTCAAGCCACCGCGTGTGCAGCGCCCGTCCCAAGATCGCCAGCAGAATCCCGATGCAGGCGGCGACGGACGACAGCACGTCCGACCGATGGTCGTAGGCGCTCGCCACCAGACTCTTGCTGTTCAGCCGCTTGCCGAGCCGATACGTGTACTGAAACATGACTTCCTTGATGACAATCGCAGCCATGGCCGTCCAGGCCGCCAACAGCGCCGGGGGGTGAGGCGGCTGGAAAAAAGCGCGCAGAGAACTCACGCTGACTTCAATGCCCGCTCCCAGCAGAAACAGCGCCACAATGGCCGTACTGATGAGTTCAGCCTTCCCGTGTCCGTACGGATGGTCTTCATCCGGCGGCTTGCTGGCGATGCGCAAGCCAATGATGACCGCCAGCGAGCCGACCACGTCCGCAGCGGAATGGACGGCGTCAGCGAACAACGCCTGGCTGCCAGCAGCCAGGCCGACGACACCTTTGCCAACCATCAACAGGATGTTGACCCCTGCCGAAGACCAGGCGCCCCATTTTGCCTGTGCCTGTGTACGCAAACCTCTCCACCACCGAATCCATCGCCTTCGTCGTCAGCAAAGCGCCGGAAATCGAAGCGCCCCCGAAGGGGCGCCTGTCCGGACGCTGACATGATGCTCAGTTTGCCTGCGGCACCTCGCCAGAAGGCTTCTGCTTTCGAAACTGTCGGCCGCGCCAGGTGACCCAGAGGGGGCTTGCGATGAAGATAGAGCTGTACGCCCCGCTGACCAAACCGACAATCAGCGCAAATGTGAATGTGCGGATCGACGTACCGCCAAAGAAGTACAGCATGAGCGCCGCGATGAGGACGGTGGCCACGGTGTTGATGGACCGCGTCATCGTCTGCCACAAACTGCGGTTGACGACCTCTTCCAGTTCCTCCATGGACGCCGGCGGCTTGCCCTTGAGGTTCTCGCGGATGCGGTCGAAGATGACAATCGTGTCGTTGATGGAGTACCCCACAATCGTCAAAATCGCCGCCACGAACGTCAAGTCGACTTCCAGCCGAAGCAGCGCGAACGCCGACATGACGATGAACGCGTCATGCAGCAGGGCGACAATGCCGGAAATCGCAAACCGGTACTCAAAACGAATCGCCACGTAAATCACGATGAACAGCGAAGCGATGAGCACAGCCCAAACCGCTTTCTGCGAAGTCTGCTTCGCGACCAGCGGGTCCACGGTGCTGATGTCTGCGCTCTGCGACTTCGGGAACATTTTCGCCTCAAGTGTCTTGATTTGGTTCACTTGAGCCGGGGTCAGAACCTCCGTCAATCGAACGACGGCGGCCTGCTTTCCAGGCCCGCCTGCCGTTGTAATGGCGCCCTCGTCGAGAGGAATGCCCGCTTCCTGAAACAACTGCTGAACCTTCGCCGTGTTCACCGGTTGGTTCAACTGCAGCTGCACACGGGACCCAGCGACGAAATCCGTGCCAAGGTTAAAACCGGAAACCAAAAACACGATGAGACCTGCCACTGTGATGGCCCCAGACAACATGAAGAACCATTTTCGGTTGCGAACGAGATTGAAGCGTGCCTTCATGACTCCACCGCCTTTCTTGCGCGGTACCCGAACCACCAGGGCCGCTTCACCACGTTCGAACGCGTATACAAGAGAAGCATCGCACGGCTGAGCAGCACGGCCGTGATGAGGCTCACGACGATACTGAGCATCAGCGACACGGCAAAGCCGCGAATGTCACCTTGCCCGAACCAGTACATGACGGCCCCGGCGATGAACGTCGTCGCGTTGGCGTCGATGATGGTGCGCAGTGCGCGCTTGTTGCCCGCGATGACACTCGACTGCAGGCTGCGGCCGTTGCGAAGTTCGTCCTTAATCCGTTCATACGTAATGATGTTCGCGTCCACCGCCATGCCGATGCCGAGCACCAGCGCCGCCAGCCCTGGCAGCGTGAGCACAACGTGAAGGCCCGCAAACGTCAGCAGCAACAGGTACGCGTACGCAACCAGCGCGATGTCCGCGATAAAGCCAGCCGCGCGGTACAACAGGAGCATGAACAGGAAAATCAACGCGACAGCCCCGAGTCCGGCCCACATCGTGGCTTTCAGCGACGCTGCGCCGAGAGACGGCCCGACGCTCGTCGAACTCACCAGCTTCAGCGGATACGGCAGCGCGCCGCTGTTCAGTTCCTGGGCAAGCGTCTGACAGGCCTGCAGGGTCGTCAAGTCGCCGCCGCTGATGGCCGTTTGGCCGTTGTAAATGACTTCGCTCGGCGCCGGGTCGGTAATCATCTGCCCGTTCAGGAAGGTGTACAACGGCTTGCCGAGGTACTGCTGTGTAATTTGCTGCCAGCGTTTCGCGTTCTTGAACGTCACGTCCACTTCATACTGCCCGGTGTTCGGGTTTTGCCCCGCCGCGGCGTCCGGCTTGATGTCATTCCCGGTAATCAAAAGCGTCTTTGGGTCCGGAACCCATGTCTTGGTCTTGGCGTTATACGTCGCCTTCCCGTAAATCTTTAGATCCGCCGTCTGGCCAATGTACGCTTCGGCCTGCGCCTGACTGAACGTCCCGGCGAGATCGACCCGAATCTGGTTCTTGTTCTCCAACTGAATGACCGGCGATGCGACACCCAGCGAGTTCACGCGCGTGGTCACGGCCTGCAGGGCAGCTTGTACGCCTTGCGCTGATACCGTACCGCCCGGTGTATTCGGCTCGACCTGGTATAGCAGTTCAAATCCGCCCTGCAAGTCCAAGCCAAGGCGAATTGATTTCCACAGTTGTTGGGAGGTGCCCACCGTGAGGCCCACCACCACCAGGACCAAGGCGATGAACGCCGCAAATCGGCCCCACTTCATGCTGCTTGTCCTCCTCCAGAAACTCATCGAACGGAAATCACGAACCTCAAAATCACGTACTTCGAAGCGCCCATTTCTTCGCGCCCATTCGACATGCTCACACTAGTATAATCAAGCGCGCTTTCCAGCGTCAAACGGGGAGTCATCGAAAACCCCCTTGAACGCATTCATGGTGAGATGGTTCATAAACTTGCCTGCTTGCAATCCGAGCACGGCCGCGACCATCTCGTGCAGCGCACCCTTCCCTTTGGTCAAGGCAAGGACACAGTCCCACACCTGTGCAGCCGTCACTTCTTCGTAGCCCAGCAGATGGAACTCTTCCGCCTTGGCTTGACACAGCTCCAAGATGTCCGCTTCATAGTCCTGCCAGCGAGGAGCGCTTTGCACCTCGGCCGCGGGAGCGCTGTGACCGTCTTCCAGTTCCCCGGCGCCGGCAGCTGGCGCAGGCGTCCCGGCGGCGGCCTCCGTGTCAGCGCCCGCATTCCCCGCAAAGGTTCCTTCCCTGTTCATCTCCTGCTCCATGTCATCCACAGGTCCCACCTCTTTCCGCCCTATTCCATTCGCGATGCCCTGTCCGCTTTCCTTCCCTGGCCTGGACTATCCGGCGTACAAGCCGCATAGGCTTGAACACAGGCTCTGTTGAACTTCAGCAAAGGAGCGGTATCTGTGACCCAACGTTCCTTTCTTCGAGGTGCGGTCGTCCTGATGGCCGCCAGCCTCACGACCCGAATCATGGGCTTCATCTACCGCATCTTTCTGACCCGTATCATCGGCGCACAGGGGATGGGACTGTTTCAAATCGTGTTTCCGCTCCTGAGTTTAGTGCTGACGTTTGTCACGGCCGGTCTGCCTGTCGCCATTTCCAAATTGGTTGCGGAAGCCATTGTCCAGAACGATCGCGTCCGTGTCCAGCGCATCCTCCGCGTGAGCACGGCTGTCATCGGCACGATGGCGGTGGTATTCACCGTCCTGATGTGGGTGCTGCGCGGCTTTGTCCGAACCCACTGGCTCACCGATCCGCGTGCCTACCCGACGTACCTGGCCATGATTCCCATCGTCGCGGTCATCGCCGTGTCCAGTATTTTTCGCGGCTACTTCCAGGGCCTGCAGGACATGGCGCCGCCAGCCTGGGCATCCATTGTCGAACAGACCGTGCGCATCGCCAGCGTATGGATTCTCGCCGCCTACTTTGTCCAATTCAGCCTCGCCTACGCGGCAGCGGGTGCGATGATTGGCATGCTGCTCGGAGAACTATCCGGCATGCTGTTTCTCGTTGTCTCGTACCGGCGGCGTGGGCGCCTGTCGATGGTGCTGCCGAATGCGCCCATGCGCAGCCTGGAGACGGTGCGTCAAACCCTGCGGGCGATTGTCGACATCGCCGGCCCTGTGACGCTGAGCAGGCTCATCTGGTCGCTCATTTACGCGATTGAACCCGTACTGGTCGCGCGCTCCCTGTGGATGGCCGGGATTGGCAAGCACGCCGCGACCGCGTTATATGGGCAGTACGGCGGCATGGCGCTGCCGCTGCTCGTGTTTCCCACCGTGATCACCGGGTCGCTCGCGGTCAACCTCGTGCCCTCCGTGTCCGAAGCCATGGCAGGGGAAACGCGGGACGACCGCCGGGTGCGGCTGCGTGTGGCACAAAGCTGGCGCGTGACCGCCCTGGTGGGATTTCCGGCCACGGTGATTCTCTCACTGCTCGCAACGCCACTGTGCGCGGCCATTTATCACGAGCCTGCGGTCGGACGCATCTTGGCCATCATGGCACCGGCGGGCTTTCTCTTGTATTTGCAGGCGCCCCTGGCGGGCGTGCTCCAGGGCCTGAACAAAGCGGGGCTGGCGATGATGAACTCCATCGCAGGGGGACTGCTGCGGCTCGTTCTGATTTATGTACTCGCGTCCAGACCGAGTCTCGGCATCTATGGCGTGGCGCTCGCGACGACTGTCTCGTTCTGTGTCACCACGGCGCTCCAGTTCATGTGCATCGTGCACTTTGTCGGGTTTCCGATTCGCTTGTGGGACACGGCAAAAATTGCCGCAGCCGCGCTCGCCTGCCTGCTGGCCCTCACGGTCATGATCCGGGACCACGCACACATCGCCGGGCTGCATCTGCTGGCCGCGATCGTGTTCGCGATTTTGCTTGACTTCTTCCTGCTTTGCGCCTTCCGGGTGCTGACGACGCAGAACGTCCGGCGCGTTCCGCGCGTCGGACGCATCCTGGCGACCATCGTCAGCGCGATTCCTTTCGCGGTGTGAGGCGCAGCCGCCAGGGGACCGCGGACTATGGTTTGGAGAACGGGCCCTGTTGCGCCTGGCCGGACCGCACTTCCGGTTTGGACACGTTGGGGTTTTGCACGTGCTGTCCCGGCAATGGGTCTTGCGCTGCGCTCTCCGATTGCGCTGCGCCGTCTGATGATGATGCGCCGTCCGATGGCGACGGGCTGTCCGTCTGAGACTGAGTCTTTTGCTGCGGTTGCAGCTTCTGCGGCTTGTCCCGTGCATCGATGTGCAGCTGCCCATTCTGGTCGACAGCGGCATAAAACACGTCCTGCATCGTTCCATAGCCGCGCCGCTCCAGCTCCTGCTCAAGCCAGCTCTGTGTTTTCCCCAGCACCTCCAGGGTCTTCTGAACCGGCGCGCCGTCCACAATGACCGGCAGCGGGATGGTCTCGTGGATCACGGCGCGGTTCAGGTCCTCAGGTGTAAGCGGACGCTTTTCCGCCTTGGGAAACACGCTCAATTGACCAGACGTTTCCAGGATGGCGAACTCCACATCGGCGACGTTGGCGATGCCTTTGTCACGCAGCTGCATCAACAGGTCATGCATCGTGTAGCGGGTCTTTTTCATCTCGCGGTCCTTGATGTTTCCATGCTCAATCAAAACGGAAGGTTCGCCGTCCACCCAGTGGCGGAAGCGGTGACTCTTTAACTGAATCAACGCCACAATGATTTGCAGCAAGACGAGCATGGAAATGGACAAGACCGACCGCCACAGCGACACTTTGGTGTCTTCCATGGGCAGCGTGGAGAGCTCCGCCAACATGACGGAGACCACAAAGTCGAACACCGACAATTGGCCAATCTCCCGTTTCCCCATCACCCGCAGGGCCACCATGACCAGGACATACAGAATAATGACGCGCCAGATGAAGTGGAGTAATCCGATATCCCCCATCAAGTCGCAGCCCTCCTTCGGGGGTAGTATCACCGAAAAAGGGCTCGTTACGCGCGTCTGACGGAAGTGGTGAAAAGCGGCGGATCGGTCCCGCGCCGCGGCGGTCGACTTATACCATCGGGTGGTGAATGTGGGGCAGGTATCCGTTTTGTGTCAGTTCAGGCGGATGATTCGTCGTCCCTGGCGTTGAGCGTGGAAAAGACCTTCCCGATTTGCTCAAACACCGTCTCCACACTTTCGACGTCCTGGAACGAATAGGTGGCGTAGTGCGCGCGCAGTGACAGCACCACGTTGTTCAAGCACTCAAAACGGTGGCTCGCCAGCATGCGGTCAACACGATTCCCAATCGCCTCAAGTTCCTCACGCGTCACGTTTTGGAGAAGAATCAGAAAATCGTCTCCACTAAACCGACAAGCCAACTCATTTTGGCGAATGCACTCCCGAATCACCGCACTGGCTTCCTGAAGCACCCGGTTTCCGATGGCAAAGCCGAAGGTGGCGTTAACGTCTGAAAACCGCGCCAAATCAATACACACGGCGCCCCAGTTTTCAGAACCCGCAGCAAGGGCTTCCCGGAAACGAATCGTAACGAAGTGGTAGGTGTACAGTCCGGTCAGCCCGTCCACAAACAGCTGTGCGTCGAACTCCGGTGAATACAGCGACGTTTTGTTTCGTCCGCGCTGTTTCGACCCCCAGTACATGGCTGAGTCCGCCTTGAGCAGCACGTCCCTGTCGGAATCTCCATCCGACGGAAATCCGGCAATGCCAACACTGACCGTGATGCCCTGCAGTTCATGGCCCTCAAAGTTCACCACCAACGAACTGACGGCCTTGCGGAACCGCTCCGCCATGGCAAATGCCTGCTTGGGACTATAGGGCAGGATGATCCCGAACTCCTCACCGCCATACCTGGCTGTCACCGCCTCCGGTCCTGCCTCGGACTGGAGCAATTGACCAATCGACTTGAGGACCGCATCCCCCGCCAGGTGGCCGTATGTATCATTAAATTTCTTAAAGTAATCGACATCCATGATAACGACAGACATTTCCGAGTTGGTCATGCGCGCCTGCTGCACGCGGTCCGCCAACGCTTCATAGAAATAACGGTAGTTGTACAACCCCGTGGCTCCGTCGCGCCACGACTGACGCTGCAGTTCCTGATACAGCTTCGCATTTTCAATCAGCACAGCAACCTGTGCCGCAAGAATCCGCAATTCCTCTGTTAACTCTCCAAATCCATATGCGTAGCAAGAGTAGCAGACAATGGCGCCTTGCAGTTCGCCGTGTGCGCGCATTGGAAAAATCGCCATGGACAGGTGCGGCCTTCGGGCGTCCACGCCGTCGAAGCGCACGCGCTCGTCTTTGCGGATATCCGGAATATAGGCCCAGCCGGCTCCTCGCGACACCACATCCCAGATGACACCGCCGCCGCTTCTTGTGACGCCATTGAGATTAAAGTCCTGTGCAGCCTCCAACGGGTACACGGTACCCGGGACGAGCACTTCTCGAGATTCATCCAAGATGTGCACGATGACAGCATCCGCGTACGTCAACCGAGCCGCCACCTGCGCAGCTTCTTGATAAATCCGTTCCACATCGAACTCGGACGTCAGCTTGGTCGTGGCGTTGTGGATCTGTTGAATGAAGGAAGTGCGGCGGTACATGCGCATCATCTGGCCCAGCAGCACCAGGGGCAGGATGGCGACAAGCGCCAGCAATGGCCCATTGGGGCTCAGGCCAATCATCAACAATGCGAACGGCAGCGAGAGAAGGACATACAAACTGTCGGCTGTCACCACCGTCCAGGACTCGCGAACGACAAAGGTGCCCTCAACAAATTGAATCGCGTTGATCAGCAGGTGGTTGACGCAGAGAAAGACAGCGGCACCGACAATCGCGCCCAAAAACATATTCCAAGACAACATGTGGTGATAGGCTTGCGGCACAATCATTCGATACGCAAAGGACATCGCCACCACGCTGATCGTATACTGCCCAGCGTTGAAAAGGATCGTTGTCCAGCGCGTCCGCCGCCGCGTAATGAACGGCGACAGCACAGCCGCAGCGATCATCAGCCAGACCGCTTCTGAAGTGCCATACACCGCCAGCGCCCCGATGGGCAGCGCGTACAGCAGTGAACTAATCACACGGCCCAAGGGCACAGGAATAGATTCCAGGGCGACCGCCAGTGCCATGACGAGGACAGTGAGCAAAATGTTCTGATGAAACAGTTCCGGTACATACAGAAAGGCAATGCCCACACCGGCAATGCCAACCAACAGTTCGCAGATCCGAATCCAAATTTCTCTCTGGGGATTCAACTGTTTTTCACCCTGCCCCTTCCAACGTGCGAGGAGAAAATCGAAAGGAGAGTCAATCAAAGCACGATTAAAATCTTTTCAAGTATTGTAGCACATCTTTCATAGACAATGGACAAAGCGAATAGAAATAAAAGTAGATTTCATAAGTGCCGAATTTGCACGAAACCCAGGGAAGGTGACGCATTTGAACGGTTCAATACGTTCGCTTCGCAAGTTTCCGATTCTCTACGGACTGGCATGGTCACTGTTTTACGCTGTCATCGGCATCCTGCTTGTGTCGCTGTGGGCACATGTCCACCCGATGTCCCCCAAAACCCTGGTCATGGCAGCGTACATAATTCACTGCGCCGCCGTCCTCCTCGGTGCCATCGCAGGCAGCCGGGCAGCACAGGAACGCGGTTGGTATTACGGCGGGATGTCCGGCCTGTTTTATGCCATCGTGATGATTTGCATTGGGCTGTTCGCCTACAACACGTTCTCACTCGACGCAGGCGGATTGTTCCGCGTGCTGCTCATGGCCCTCATCGGCGCGTTCGGCGGCATCATCGGCGTGAATACCGGCAGCACGCGCAGCCTGTGAGAGCACGCCGGGCACACGGAAGAAGGCGCCATACCCTTTCGCGGCATGGCGCCTTCGCTTTGCGGATTCAAAATGGGCCGAGCGCGCCAACGCCTGTTCGGCCCGACGTCCCGTGAACTGCGAACGCCGGCGGCGTCCGCGCTGTTCACCGCAATCAAGCATTCGTTGATTTCTGCTCCGCGTCCGCGCCGCCAGCAGCATCCTGCTCGTCGACCACGTCCTCGTCTTCCTCTTCCTCATCGGTCTCATGCGATGCAAACCGGTCCGAGGTGTCGAAGGTAGACGCATCCTGTCCCTCGTCAAGCTCATCGTCCTCATCCACTTCATCGACGTCATCGCCGACCGAGTTCGCTGCTTCGACCACACGGATGATGGCGCGTTGATCCATCTCAATCTCGACATCCGGCGCGATGGATACGTGCAGCACATCCCCCTGAACCGCCGTGACGATTCCGTAGATCCCGCCGGAGGTCAGGACTTTCGCACCAGGTCCGAGCTGGTTCATCATATTTTGACGGTTCTTTTGCTGCCGACGCTGCGGTACGATGAACAACATGTAAAATACCGCGAGAATCAGCACAATGAAAATAATGCTCTGGCTCTTCAATCAGACACGTCCTCTCCTGCGGTGCTTGTCTGCACCGCGGTATCGTCATTATAACCGAAACGATCGTAGAATTCGCGCTTGTACGCGAGAAATTGATCATTTTCAATCGCCTTCCGGATGCCTTCCATCACGCGCAGCAGGAACCACACATTGTGATACGACGTGAGGCGAATCCCCAGCACTTCCCCCGCCTTCAGCAGGTGCCGGAGATACGCGCGGGTGAACGACCGGCACACCATGCACGAACAGTCTTCGTCCAGCGGCGAGAAATCGCGGGCGTACTGCGCGTTTTTCAACACGAGCTTGCCGCGGCTGGTCAACACGGTTCCATTTCGCGCAATCCGCGTGGGAAGCACACAGTCGAACATGTCGATCCCGCGCTCCACGCCTTCAAACAGGTCATCCGGCGACCCCACGCCCATCAGATACCGCGGCTTGTCGGCCGGCAGCAGCGGGGTCGTGAAAGCGAGCACATCGTACATGACAGGCTTCGGTTCGCCGACACTCAGTCCGCCGACCGCATAGCCTGGAAAATCCATCTCCACCAGCGCTTCTGCAGCCGCCTTGCGCAAGTCCAGTTCTGCACCGCCTTGCACGATCCCGAACAGTGCCTGTTCATCTGGCCGCCCGTGCGCCTGCTTGCACCGCTTCGCCCAGTCGAGCGTCCGCCGCAGCGATGTCTCGAGATAGTCGCGCGACGCCGGATACGGCGGACATTCGTCAAACGCCATAATGATGTCGGCACCAAGCTGATTCTCAATCGCCATCACCGACTCGGGCGAAAAGAACCGCGGACTGCCGTCGATGTGTGACCGGAACTGAACGCCTTCATCCGTAATCTTCCGCAAATCCGCCAGACTGAATACCTGAAATCCGCCGCTGTCGGTGAGAATGGCGCCATCCCAGTGCATAAACCCGTGCAGTCCCCCGGCCTCGGCCACCAGGTCCTCACCGGGTCGGAGGTGCAAGTGATAGGTATTGGACAAGATGATGCCCGCGCCCATTTCCCGCAGTTCAAACGGGGACAACGTTTTGACGGTGGCCTGCGTGCCCACCGGCATGAACACCGGTGTCTGGATGGACCCGTGCGGGGTGTGGACCACGCCGCGTCTCGCGAGGGTGTGACTGCATCGTTTCAACAGTTCGTAGCGCACGGGCACCGTCAAGTCTCGCACCTCCTCGTAATGAACATGGCATCACCGAAACTGAAAAAGCGATACCGCTCCGCCACCGCGGTTTCGTACACGCGCTTCGTGAAATCCAGTCCCATCATCGCGGCGACCAGCATGAGCAAGGTCGATTTCGGCAGATGAAAGTTCGTGATGAGTGCGTCGACAATGCGAAATTTGTAGCCAGGGTAGATAAAAATGTCGGTGTCATCGGCGCCCCCCTTCACTTCACCGGACGCGCCCGCACTTTCGAGCGTGCGCATGGCCGTCGTACCGACCGCGATCACGCGGCGTCCCTCCCGCTTGGCGCGATTCACCGCCGCCGCTGTCTCCGGCGGCACTTCATACCACTCCGAATGCATCTGGTGCGCTTCGACTTTGTCCACGGTCACCGGGCGGAAGGTGCCAATTCCCACATGAAGGGTGAGGTAGTAAATCTCGACGCCGGCACGCTGGATTTCTTCCAAGAGTGCGGGCGTAAAGTGCAGCCCCGCAGTGGGCGCCGCCACCGAACCTGGCGGACTGGCATACACCGTCTGATACCGATCACGGTCGGCAAGCGGCTCGTGAATGTAAGGCGGCAGCGGCATCACACCCACTCGGTCGAGAAAGCTGAACATCGGCTCATCCAGCGTGAACCGGACATGACGAATGCCGCCCTCCTGCTCGCCAATCACCTCTGCGTACGGCGGAGCATCGGTGGGCTGCGCATCGGGGCTCGGGAAGTAGATGCGTGTCCCAACGCGCAAGCGCTTCGCCGGCTTCGCGAGGACTTCCCACTCGGTTTCCGACCGCTGCTGCGTCAGCAAGAGCTCAATGCGCGCCCCCGTGTCCGCCTTCGTGCCGAACAAGCGCGCAGGAATCACCTTGGAATTGTTTAACAACAGCACATCGCCTGGCCGCAAGTACGCCAGAATTTCCGCGAAACGGGCGTGCGACACCGAGCCCGTGACCGGATCGACCACCATCAACCGCGATTGGCTGCGGTCTGGGAGCGGTGTCTGCGCAATCAGTTCCTCGGGCAGGTCATAGTCAAACGCGTTTACATCCAATGCTGTGTTCTCCTTCACAACGACTTGTCCCAATTGTAAAAGTTTCGGTTTCCTGAATCAAACGCGCTGCACGCGCACCAGGCCAGCCCCCTCATGAAAAAGCCGCACGGTTCGCCCGTGCGGCACTGAAACTGCAAGCCCCTCTCGAGGCGCCTTGCACGAGACCGACACCTCGTGCGGTCCGTCTTATTTGAAGCCGAGCAGGTTCCCCAACGCACCCAGCAGTCCACCGCCTGCGGACGGTCCCGCCTGCGAGCTTGTCCCGGACTGCCCTGGGGCGCCTTTGGATCCGCCTGCCGCGGCCGACTTGTCCGCCGCACCACCCTTGCCTGACCCACTGCCGGCCCCCTGGCTGGATGGACGTTCGGACCCTTTGTTCGTGTTCATCCTAACGCCGGACCTCCCCGGCGAGGAGGAGTGTCCGGCGTTCCCGCCTAAGACGGCACCAGGGCTGCCGCCCAAGGCGTTTTGCAGCCCACCTGTCACTGAATTCGCCAGATTGCCGACTGAGTTCACAATGGGCGGCACCGGATTTCCGCCGGAACCGCCGCCGCTGGATCCCCCGCCGGAACCGCCGCCGCCGGGACGCGAACCGCCGCCGCCCGGGGGTGCAGGTCCGAGCCCGCTCACCGTGTTATTGATTTCGCCGAGGATGCGGTTCACCGGATCGGTCGCGCCCCCGAAGGCCTGGGAATTCCCCGCGTTGGACGACCGATGCCCGCTGCCCTGTCCCTTCGCGGCCGCACCGCCGCCCGGTGCGTTTGCTTTGCTGCTGCTGCCGCCGGAGGGTGTCGCTGGCTGCCCCCCGAGCCCCGTCAACAAACCGACCGACTGCAGCTTCTTGACAATCGTCGAGATCTGGGCGGTGCTTGCCGACCCGAGCACCTTCATGAGCGATGCCGAATGGCTGGCGCCAAACACCTGGCTGATGGTGTTCGAATTCAGATTCGTCACCGGGACGCCCTGATTGAGTGCCATGAGGTACGTGGCAAGCTGACCCGGTGCGATGTCCGCCTGGTTCGCCGCATCAAACACGTTCTTTGGCACAGTGACCGTGTAGACACTCGGCTGCAAGGTCTGGCTCGCGCCTGTGGACTTCAACGCCTGTTCAACCGCCTGTTGCGCGGAGTTCGTAATGGACGGTAAGTCCGCGGACGATCCCGACTGTGTCGGCGCTGCGGCCACGATGATGCTGTCGTCCGCAGGAACGAGGTGATCGGACAAGGCTTGTTTGACCACCTGCGAGATCGCCTGCTGCATTGGTTCTCCCTGCAGTTTCGGCAATTCCCGAACCACACGCTGACCGTCGGCATCCGTCGGCGTGACCTGCAGGACCTTCAAGTGCTTATCCACCTGCATCGTCATCGAGGGATGAATATCCAGCGACACCATCGCGTACGCCGTGGGCGGACCGCCAAACCCGCCCAATCCTTGCCAAACTCCGACTGCAAGTGCAATGCACGCCGCCGTCGCGGCTGCACTCCAGCGCATCCAAGTCGTCGGACCACTCCTGCGTTTCCGTGGGGCTGGTGCAGCAACGGGTGTCTCTGTCCACACCACTTCTGCACCAATCGATCCGGCGCCTGAGTGCGGAATCCTGCAGAACTGGCCGTCAGGAGTCATCACGATCGCGTGTCCATCGCCAACCTCCATGACGATTCCACGTCTCTGCATATTCCGTCACCCCTTTCCAACTTACGAGATATAAGCCTGCAAGTGTTGGAACTCGCCACTGAGCAAAATGACGACTGCTAAAATATATTTTCGCTGCCGTTCGAGTGTTTTGCGGGACACATTCACCTTGTCCTCCAGCAGCTTTAACGGCAGCGCCTTGCGCTCGTGGACATACGCACGCATGGCCTCGTCGGACGCGACAATTTTAGCGACTTGAATCGCGCTTTGCCGCGCATCCGCGTGTTTGGGCGAGAGTTCAACGAGATCGCTGAACGTCAGCCCATAGTGCCGCAGCGCCTGTGCGTACGCCTCGATGTCGGAACGGCGGGCTTCCTGCTCTTCCGCCATCTCATACGCGTCGATGGACGTTTTGACTTCGACATAGTTGATGACATTGTCCTCGTCATCCGAAACATCGAACTCTGTCCATGGTACACTTCGGTTCTGCGACTTCTGAGAGCGGTAATAGTCAATCAAACGGCGGCGGATGATGGTTTCCGCAAAGCCCAGAAAGCTTGACTTCTTGGATCCGTCGAACCGGTCAATGGCTTCATTCATGGCCATCAACGCGATGCTGAACTCGTCATCCTGACCGCGGTCAATGTAGCGCCTCGACGCCTGTGATGCCGTGCGCAGGATAAACGGAGTGTAGCTCTCGATCAAGTCATTGCGCGCCGTTTCATCCCCTGCTTGTGCGAGTGCCAGCATCGAGTAGAGCTGACTGGTTTCTTCCGATTTTTTTCGGCGAAAGGGCAATCCGCCCACTCTTGCCACCTCGCTCTACAAAGATTCGTTGACACACTGCGGGAACTTGGGGGTGATTTCAGCCCAAAAGCGCGTTCCGGAGAAATTCAATGCAATTTCAAGGATTTGTTGGACAAGGAAGGGATCGTCAGGTTGTCGACGGACTTTGCACCCCCAAGTGACGGTAAGCGCCGGCCGTGGCAATTCGTCCGCGCGGGGTTCTCTGAATGAGGCCCATTTGCAACAGATAGGGTTCATAGACATCTTCAAGCGTACCGGACTCTTCTCCCACTGTTGCAGCCAGTGTCTCGAGCCCCACCGGACCGCCCCCGAATTTCGTGATGATGGCGTCCAGCATTTTGTAATCCAGTTCATCCAGCCCGAGCCGGTCGACGTTCAATCGGCTGAGCGCCTGCTCAGCAATGGGCTTGGTGACCACCGAGGCCCCTGCGACTTGCGCGAAATCGCGGACCCGCTTGAGCAGCCGGTTTGCCACACGCGGTGTGCCCCGGGCGCGGCGCGCGATTTCTTCCGCCGCATCTGCCTCAACCGGCAGACGAAGGATACTGGACGTCCGCAGCACGATGGCCGTCAGGTCGGCGACGGTGTAATAATCCAAGTGGGCGATCACGCCGAATCGGTCGCGAAACGGCGCCGACAGCAAACCTGCCCGCGTCGTGGCGCCAACGAGTGTAAACGGCGGCAGGTCGAGCCGCACGGAACGAGCGCTGGGACCTTTCCCAATCATAATATCAATCGCATAATCTTCCATGGCCGGGTACAGCACTTCTTCCACGGACTTTGACAGTCTATGAATTTCATCAATAAATAACACATCGCCGGCCTGCAAATTCGTGAGCAAGGCCGCCAAATCTCCGGGGCGTTCAATCGCAGGACCGGAGGTCACCCGAATATGTACGCCAAGCTCATTGGCGATGATCATCGACAACGACGTTTTGCCAAGCCCAGGGGGTCCGTACAACAGGACGTGATCGAGCGATTCGGCGCGTTCCTTCGCCGCCTGAATAAACACGCGAAGATTTTCCTTGACCGCCGTTTGCCCGATGTAGTCATCCAAATACCGTGGGCGGAATGATTCGAACGTCCCGTCTTCCGCGTTCCATTCGGCAGAAATGATGCGTTCGGACACTCCCCCACCTCCTCGCAGCCCTCGCTGCTCGTTCTGTGCCAGCCCGGTCGTTTTACACTTCCGCAACTTCCGCTATGGCGCCAGCTGCTGCAAGGCCAACTTCAATCCTTCTTCGACGGAGTCGATTTCGTTCTCCGCCAACAAGGAAGCCAAAACTTCTCCTGCATGCTTCTCATTATAGCCGAGCACCACGAGGGCCTCAATGATGTCTTTCTCGACCGCGCCAAGCGGCTGACCTGTCCCGTTGCTGCGAGCCGCAGCGGTTCTGCCGAGTTTGACCCCTCCCGCGGCACCCAGACTCAGCACATCGAGCTTGTCGCGCAGCTCCAAGACCAGCCGCTGCGCAGTCTTTTTGCCAATGCCGGGCAGCGCGCACAGGGACGAAATGTCATCCGCTTGGACCGCCTCGGCAAAGGCATCTGCCTCGGTGCCGGACATCAGCTGCAGCGCGACCTTCGGACCGATGCCGGACACGCCAATCAACAATTCAAACCAGTCGCGGTCTTGCTGCGTCAAAAACCCGAACAGCATCGCGGCATCCTCGCGTACATGGTAGTGCGTGTACACCATCACGTTCTGCCCGAGCGGAACGGCCTCCAGTTCCCGCACCATACGCTCCGGCATCCACACACGGTAGCCGACACCCGCGACGTCCAACTCGACATAGCCCTGTCCACACTGATGCACGGACCCCCGAAGAAATGAGATCACGGTCGAACCCCCCTTTGTACGCGCCAAGTGCGCGCCTCACCGACGGAACGGGGACGAGACGCCTGTGCCTCCAGCGAAGCTGCCGGGGCTGTGTGCGCATGCGTAATGGCCACCGCCAGCGCATCCGCGGTATCGTCAGGCTTCGGACGTTCCGAGAGGCCGAGGAGGAGCTTGACCATCTCCTGCACTTGGGCCTTGTCCGCTTTTCCGTAGCCGACCACGGCAAGCTTCACCTGCATGGGCGTGTATTCCGCCGTCAACAGCCCTGCCTGCGCCGCCGTCAGCATGGCCACGCCCCGGGCCTGTCCTACAATGAACGCGGTCGTCGTATTGCGGTTGAAAAACAACTGTTCCAGCGCCATCACGTCGGGTTGGTAGGTATCAATGCACTGCTTTAATTCCTGGTAGATTTGCAAGAGGCGCGTCGCATCGGAGGTGTGTGCAGGGGTTTCAATGCACCCAAAGGCCACCGCCGCAAGGCTGTGACCCGCTCGTTCAATGACCCCGTATCCCATGCGGGCAATGCCCGGATCAATTCCCAGTATCCGCGTAATCAACACTCCTATTCATCGCCATGGCGTGTGATTCGCGATTCATCTGCATTTCTCCTACTTGCATCGAAGGTCAGACGGCGGTATGTCCCGAATCGGCCGCCGGGCTGGGGACCGCTCGCACGTACACGGGCATGTGCAGCAGATAGGTCATGGCGCGATCGAGATACCATCCCGGATGCTCACCCGCGAACGCGACCACGCTGTCGCCACGTACGGCGTGAACCTCCATGTGCTCGTGCCCGTCTGCATAACGCGTGACAAACAGGGCTTGTGGCGCACCCTCCCCGCTCACCATCGCCGCTTGCGCGATCTCCTGCCCAAAGTCCGTCACGGCCGGCGTATCCGCAAGCGCGACGTGCGCATGTCCGGCGATGGAAAGCGAGCCAAGTACAAACCCCGCTGCCGCCAATGTCAGTTTCAAGTTCCAGCTCGTTCGTTCCTGCCGATGGCACATGCGCATGCTGATCACCTCAGTGATAGGTTGCGTAACGAGCATGGAATTATTCTTCTGAGACAGTGAAATTTGCGTAAACGTTCTGGACGTCATCGTTGTTTTCCAACGCCTCCACCAGGTCCAGAACCGGTTCTGCCTTGTCCTCCGACAGTTCAATCGTCGTCGTCGGTTCAAAGGTCAATTCTGCATCTTCGAGCGTCAGCCCGGCTGCTTCGAGCGCGTCCCGCACCGCCGAAAACTGCTCAACGGACGTCGTGAGCACGTAGACATCGTCCTCTTCCCGAAGGTCGTCCGCGCCCGCCTCGACCGCCGTCAGCATCAGGTCGTCGTAGGACAGCGGGCAGCCTTCCCTGGCGATTTCGATGCGGCCGATGCGCTGAAACATCCATGATACACAGCCCGTCTCGCCGAGGTTGCCGCCGCGCTTCGCAAAAATGTGCCGCACGTCCGCCGCTGTCCGGTTGCGGTTGTCGGTCACGATTTCCAGCATGATGGCCACGCCGCCTGGGCCATATCCCTCGTACAGCAGTTCTTCGTACGTGACCCCCTGCAGCGTGCCCGTCGCCTTCGCGATGGTGCGCGCAATCGTGTCCGCCGGCAGGTTGTTTTGTTTCGCCTTCTCAATGGCGACCTTCAACCGGAAGTTGGTGTCGGGGTTCCCGCCCCCCTCTTTGGCAGCGTTGTAGATATCACGCGAGAGTTTGGTGAACAACTGCCCGCGCACAGCATCCTGTTTTCCCTTCCGCCGCTGGATGTTGTGCCACTTTGAGTGACCCGACATGTCGATTCCTCCCCCGTTTCTCCAGAACCTTTCAGCGACTCACAATCCCCAGTCCCGCAAGTAGCGGAAGTCGATCCCGATGGTCCGCGTCGATACCTTCGCAATGATGGGCGGCTTGCGCTTGTACTGGTTGCGGGTGATGCGCCGCACCACCGTCCGCACCACGTCTTGCCGCGCCCCGTTCGCGACCACCTCGTCGGGGGTCAGCCGCAAGTCCACCAGCTGATACAGCACCTCGTCTGCTTCGTCATAGGTGAATCCAAGTTCCTTCTCGTCCGTCTGGTCCGCCCACAGGTCAGCGCTCGGCGGTTTGGCCAGAATGCTTTGCGGCACGCCAACCGCCGCAGACAACTGCCGAATCTGGCACTTGTAGAGGTCGCCAATGGGATTCAAGGCGCTGGCCAGGTCGCCAAATTGGGTCCCGTATCCGAGCAGCAGCTCCGTCTTGTTGCTCGTACCCAGCACCAGCGCCCCGAAGTGTGCCGACAGGTCAAACAACGTTGCCATCCGCTCGCGCGCCATCCGGTTGCCGCGGCGCAGGGGCGGCGCCGGTTCGCCGAGCAAGGCGTCCATCTGTTCAAAGTAGGCATCGACCGGTCCGGTAATCGGTATTTCCAGTGCATTCAGATTCAAATCTGCCACGACGGCCCGCGCATCCGAAAGACTGGACGCACTGCTGGACTTGTACGGCATCAGCACCGCGTGCACGCGCTCACGCCCGAGCGCCCGCGTCGCAAGGTATGCGACCAGCGCCGAATCAATGCCGCCGGACAGACCCAAGACGACAGATTGAAACCCGGCCTTTTCAACCTCTTCCCGAATAAACCCCGTCAACGCCTGGATGGTCAGCGCCTCGTTGACGTGCAGGCGCTGCGCCAAGTCTTCCCTCATCGCGCTGCCTCCCGTCGCCATTCATCCTGCAACCGCTGCAGTTCGTTGAGAACGAGGCCTGGTTTCTCGTCACGGGCGACACCGCTGATAAACCGCGCGCGCCGGACGGCCTGCACATCCACCTCGGCGAACACGAGGGCTTCCTCCAGCGTCGGCGCCTCCGCCACCCATTCTCCGCTGGCGGATACGACGCCGGAACCCCCGAAGAAACTCACCCCATCCTCAAACCCGACGCGGTTGACGAAAATCATGTTCACGCTGAACAACTGCGCGTAGACTTGAATCAGTTTTCTCCAAAACGCCTGTGAGCCAAAGTGGTCGATATCGGTCACGCTTCGCGCCGGGCTGTTGGACGGGAGAATCAGCAGATTCGCGCCCCCCGCCGTCAACAAGTAGGGACTCGTGACATGCCAGGCATCTTCGCAAATCAGCATGCCAGCCGTTCCAAACTGCGTTGAAAAAGTACGGAACGTGTCTCCGGCGGCAAAATAACGGCCCTCGTCGAACATGCCGTACGTTGGCAGATAGACTTTGCGGTGCCTATGTACCAATTGGCCCTTGGACGCGTACGCGGCGGTGATGTAGAACGCATGCGCAGGGGACTCTTCGACAAAGCTGAACACGATGTCGATGTCCCGGCTTTCCGCGACCAGCGAGGCGATGTCCGGGTCTGACAGCGGACGCGCGACGTCCAGCGTCAAGTCCTGAAGCTGATAGCCCGTCAGCCCCAGTTCCGGAAAGACGATGAGATTCGCACCCGCACGGCGCGCCTTCGCGATGTATGTCAGGTGCTTGTCCCGGTTGCCCGCCAGGTCTCCCAAGGCGGGCCGGAGTTGCGCCAAAGCGACTTTGATGTACTGCGTCAACCTGCCACGCTCCGTTTCTGTTGTGTCCAAAGTTCCGAACCTAGTATACCCTTGGCGAACACGAAATCAAAGGGCCGCACGGAAGCCGCGGCCCTTGCAACGCCTTACCCGAAGCGGCTGTGCACGTCTTGTGCCCACCGCTGCCAGCGGGTTCTTTCCTTATAAATAACACCAATGAGGGACTGCTTCCCATCTGGTGCCGAGCCTGCTTTGACCCACTCCACCATAGCCCGAATCAACAGGTCCGGAAAGCGCAGCACTTGCCACAACAGTTCCTCCCGCCAAATCGGCCGCCCCTCGACACGGACACAAGCCTCCACCAGGGTCAAAAACGGGCGCGGGCCCGGATCGCCGAGATAAAACGTGTGGTTCAGCAACTGCATGAAATCCAGGAAAGGGTCGTCCAAACCGGCGTGATCGAAATCAATCAATGAAACCGGCCACGCCCGGGTCATCCACAACAGATTGTGCGGCGCCAAGTCACGGTGGCACAGGGTGCGGCAGGTCCCGCCGTGCGCCTGCCAAGCCTTCTCCACCGCTGCCACGACTTCTTCCGAGACGCGAAACACGTCCTTCTCCACGGCCGCCAACTCGGGACAGGCATCCTTGGCGGGACCCCACACACCATGGAGCGCCTGCAGCTTGGACCTCAGCTTGACGGGCAGCACACCGCCAGTCACGTTCTGCCACTCCGGGCCGCCAAGGTGGGGATCCGCGAGGAATGGCACGCGCCTTGACCAGCGGTGGACCTGCGCGACCGTGCAGACTGCGGTCAACCGCTCCTCGGCGTCCGAAAGCCGCACGTGGCGGCCGGGCAGCCACGGCTGCAAATAACCTGGGCCGCTGTCCGTTTCAATCAGCCGCTCACCATGCCTCGATGCCAGCGGCCCGGCTGCTGGCAGTCCGTCCGCCGACATCGCTTCCGCAATACGAGCCACGACGGCCAGCCGGCGTTCCGTGTCCCTGGGACGTGCCGGTTTCCAGATGTAGCGCATCCCGTCTTTACCCACCACGCCGGTGACCGTCTTGAGCGTTACGATGGCGTCCACTTCCACGCCAAACGCGGCGTACAGGGCCTCGGAGAGCGTGGGCGCACCGCGAATCACGGGGATTCCGGCCCGTACGGCGGTTCGCCGTCGGACCCGTCCTGCCGGGACACGGAGAACGTCGAACTCCAGTCAGACTCGGACGAGCTTTCATCCCAGTCCGTCATCCAAGCCGTGGGTGCGTACTGGGACGCCGCCCACATCCGATACCCTGCTTCAGGCGGCAGGCCCGCGCCAGGGCTTTGCTGCCACACCCCATGCGGCGGGTACACCGCAGCGTACCCGCCAGGCGCCCCGCCAGGAAAACCACCGGGGCAGGCGCCCGGATAACCAGCGGGGTAACCGGCCGGCGGATAGGCTGGGTACGCACCCGGCCCAAAGCCGTAGGGCGCATAACCCCACGGGCCGCGCGCGCCGTACGGTGCAAAGTACATCGGTTGAGGATGATAGGGACGGTAGGGCACATGCGTGTGGGGCCCATACCCGTTCGGCGACACGGGGGTTCCGCCGGTATCGGCGGCAGCTTGCGGCAGAGGCGCCGGGATCGGGCCCGCCGGCTGGCCGGCCGCCGCGTGGCCGGCCGCTTCAGGCTGCCACCCGCCTGACTGCCCTGGCAGGCCCGGGACCTGCCCAGCGGTGCCCGGCACATACACGATGTCGCCAGGCTGGAGCGGCTCGGTGTGCCCAGTGTTCATGCGCTTGAGGGTATCCACCGGTACGTGGTATAAGCGCGCGATGCGCTCCCACGTCTCGCCGCGCTTGACAACATGCGGCCAGACAAACCCGAAGTACGGCACCGTTTCCGGCCCGGTCACGCCGCCGCTCGCAGCCCCCGCCGGCCCGCCGGGCTGTCCTGACCCCGGCGCCCCAGGTGCGCCCGGTGCAGCGCCGGTTGTCTCCGTCCGCCCCACCGGCACGGGCGGGTGCACAGCAGCAGCGGGAGACCCTGCCGTTGTATCGCCGGCGGGACCCGCCGTCGCTTCTTTGCCAAGTTCCGGAATGGATAAGACCGACCCAGGTGTCAATTCATTCGGATCGCGAACCTGTGGATTGGCCGCCATCAGCAAGTTCAACCGCACGCCGGTCGCCTTGCTGACCGTCCACATCGTGTCTCCTTCGCGAACGATGTATTTTTTCATCCGTCAGCCTCCTTCGCCCACCGATGCTTGGTGAGGCACTTGCTGACACAGTATATGCGCCTACCTGGCTGGTGCCCAGTGTCCCAGGATATGCAAGCCGAATTTGGGCAGGTGTCCGTCGTGTGTTCGCGACCGTACAGTATTCAGTCGAGGGGCGCGGGAAACGTGCCGTTCCCTTGCAGGTAGGTGTGCGGCACTTCACCGCCGAACACCACATACGCAATGGGCATCTTGGATTCCACCGTGGTTGGCGTGGCTGAAAACGGCGTGATGACGTTGACGCGAGCGGTCAATTCGAGGTACATGGTGTGCACGGTCTGATTGATGCCGACCGTGCGGGATTCGGTGATCACGGACGAGTGTGCGCTGCCCATCAACGTGAACCGGACAGGGAGCTTCGGGCCGGCGGCAGACAACAGCGAGCTGCCGAACATATCTCCCATCGGCAGCGCGAAGGATTCATGCTGCAGCTGCCGCAGCGCCTCCTGGGCATGCGCGGTCGCGGCGGACTGAAGCTTGGTGACGGCGGCAAAATCAAACGTCGCGACCTCCATCCGCCCGCTTTGGTCACGCTCGATATGAATGAACTTGTCGGTGTCGGCGAACGCCGCGACATCTTCCGTCAGGGCCCCGTTCAAAGCTTCCGTTGCCGCCCGCGACGCAATCGCCTGTGCGGTTCCAGCCACAATCGGCCGTACCTTGACCTCCATCATGTGCACCGCGAGGGCAAGGAGCCCCAGCAGACACGCGGCCATGGACCAACTCCCCGAAACCCTGATGCGCACACCCCTGCGCGCGGCGCGAAAACGTCCAGCAGCCATCGCGACCCCCTCCTCGTCCATGTATACGCGAGCAAGGTCATTCATGATTCGTGCCGCGCCAGCAAGTAAAGAAAGTACGGGGCCCCAATCACCGCGACCACCAGCCCGGTCGGAAGCTCGGTCGACTGGATGATGCACCGGGCCAGGGTGTCAGCAGAAATGAGCAACAATGCACCGGTCAGGGCCGCAGCCGGAATCAGTCGTTCGTGACGGGCACCCACCAGCCGCCGCGCCAAGTGCGGTCCGATGAGGCCAACGAATGAAATGCCGCCGCCTACCGCCACACACGATCCGGCCAGTGCCACGGCAGCGCCGAGCAGCCAAATGCGTTCTCGTTCCACGGACGCCCCTAACCCCGCCGCCACAGCATCTCCGAGGTTCAACACGTTCATCACACGCACTTTGCAGCAGACAAAGGGCACGATGACCAGGAGCCACGGCAGCAGTGACAACACGTAGTTCCAGTCGGTCCCAACAATGCTTCCCGCCATCCACGTCACCACAAATTGAAAGTTGTCCGGGTCGAGCATCAGTTCCAATACCAGGATGGCAGCGTCGATCGCGGCTGCGATGGAGATCCCAACCAGGACCAGGCGAGTCGGCACGACCCCCTCATGCCGCTTGTAGGCCAGCACGTAAATCAGCAGGGCGGTCAGCGCCGCGCCAGCGAACGCAAGACAGGGCATTGCGAGGGAGCCCATCAAACTGGGAAAAAGCGCCGCAGACACCAGGACAATCAAGCCGGCACCTGCATTGACGCCGAGAATCCCCGGGTCAGCGAGAGGATTTCGCGTCACGCTCTGGAGGATGCAGCCGGACAGTGCCAATCCAGTGCCGACCAGCACGGAAATGACGATTCGAGGCAATCGAAATTCGAACAAAATCAGATAGCTCCTGGACGTTCCAACACCAAACAGCGTCTTGACAACATCAGATGGAGACAGCCGGATGACGCCTGTGTCCAGACTGATCATAAATACCAGAAAGATGAGTGCCGCCAGCGTCACGAAAACGACCAGCGTTTTGCCGCGGCCCGTGCGGTTTGCGTGCGGTCGGTCAAGCCGCTGGGCACTGAACGGACGCGTCTGCCCCATCACAATCCCCTCCGGCTTCTGCGTGTCAGGTAGAGAAAAAAGGGAACGCCCACGAGCGCGATGACCGCGCCTATCGGTGTCTCGTATGGCGGGTGAATCATGCGCGCTCCAAGGTCAGACAGGACCAGCAGCAGACCGCCAAGCACGGCTGAACAAGGAATGACCAACCGATAATCGACACCAACGGCAAAGCGTGCAAGGTGCGGAATCACCAGTCCCACGAATCCGATTGGACCCGCCACCGAAACCGCAGACCCGGCCAGCACCAGAACCGTCGCTGCTGCCGCTGCCTGAATCAGTCCAGGCCGCTGTCCAAGTGACCCAGCCACGTCCTCGCCGAGGCTGAGGACGGTCAATGGCTTGGACAGCAAGAGCGCCGCGATGAGGCCCGCGGCCACCCATGGAAACATGAGGTGGACTTGCAGCCAGGTCGTGTTCGATAATCCACCAGCCAGCCAGTAGCTCAGGTCTTGACTCAGCCCGAAGTACAGTGCGATGCCCTGACTGAGCGCGACCAAGAGCGCGCTGACCGCGGCCCCGGACAAGGTCAGGCGAACCGGTGTCAAACCACCCTTGGACAGTGAACCCATCCCATACACGAGTGCCGCACCCAGCCCTGCGCCGCAAAAGGACAGCATGAGCAGTCCGAAAAAGGGCATATGAGGGTCGGAAGCCATACATACGGCAAGCACGAATTCCGAACCACTGTTAATCCCCAACAAGCCAGGGTCAGCCAAGGGATTTCGAGTCATCCCTTGCATCAGCGAGCCCGCAACGGCGAACGCAGCTCCCACGAGCAGCGCGGCCGCCGCCCGAGGCAGACGAATGGTGTGTATGACTTGGTCAGAGGTTTGTTTGGCATTGAAATGAAACACCGCGTTCCAGACTGCCGGAAGCGGCACATGGTCGGCCCCCACCGAAATCGACAGCGCCACGCTCAGTGTAAGCGCCGCCAGCCCGCCAGCGATGACCCATGTCGCCGCAAATGCCCTGTGGCGTCGTTTCCCCTGCGAACGCACCACCGCGTCTGAGTATGCATGCATCGAAGCTACCACCCTGTTCCGTCAATGCCGTGATGCCCGAAATTCGGCCCGCATCGCCGCGCGCTGCGCTTCGGTCAAGCGTGGACACGCGTAGCAGTGCACGCCCTGCTCCCTGGCGTAATTCAAGCAACAGGCAGGAAACACATAAACCTTTTCCCCCGCGCCTTCCAAACTTTCAACCCACCGCAGGCGCAAGGCGAACGGATTCTGCTTCCGTCCAAACACTTCAGGCGCAAGTTCCGTCTTTAGACACTCGAAATCCGCCTTTACCCGCGTTTGAACCAATGCGTTTTGACCCTCGGCGAATTTTCCAACGAACCAAATCAATCGCGACGGAATCTGCCCCCACAACGGGCCCACACGAATCCCGGCATGCGTCGCCAAGGTATCCAGCACGGGCCGGACCGTGTTGCCGTAGAAGGTACGAAGCACACGCCGACGCCAAGCGTTTCGCAAAGACGCCACGGTCGGAGCGGCCTCGTCCGACCACGCGTTCAGCGGGAAATAAAACCCGTAACCTTGCTCGGCGGGAACGGCCTCCACATGAAGATTCGACAGCGACAGGTCGATGGCCACATTGTGAACAGACAGGAAATAGTGCATACCTGCAGCGAGAAACGCAAACCATCTTGAAAAGGAGACGGCCGCCACAGCCAAATCGGACGCCTGAAGTGAATCCCGATATGCACACAAGATGGACAACAGTCTGTCGCGTTCGAGAAACCCCGCCATGGACATCGAGAACAAGGCATCTTCCCTTTTATTGAAAGAGATTCTGAAGGAACGCTCGATGTCGTCAAGTCCCATTGGCATATTTGATCTACCCCTTGGTGTACGACGACCGCCTCAGTCCTTCGCGATGTGTTTCAGCACATCGTCGATGGTGACTTCATTCGCGATGACGCCATTGTTGATCCAATTCCCATAACTGACTTGATAGACGTGTCGAGCTTTGACCGCGGGCAGGTTCTTCCACACCGGGCTGCTGGTCAACTGTTGGAGCTCGGACGTGCTGTCGTTGCCAACGACCACGAAAATGTAGTCGGCTTGTAAGTTCGGTAACGCCTCGAACGACAGGGTCCCCCAGCCTTTTGCGAGTTTCGGTGCCTTGAGGCCGAGGTCGCCGTACACCTCCTGGCCAGCGAACGTACCGGGGCCGATGAGAAACAGCTGTTTGCCGGACGGTTCAATGATCGCGACGGTTTTGTCACCAACCGTGTACTTCAGCTTCTGCTTGGCAGCGGCGACCTTTTTGTCGTAATTCGCAAGCAATTGCTTTGCCCGGTCGGACTGGTGCAACATCGTACCCAGCGTCAGCAATTCCTGACGCCATGCGGCCTGAGACCCGCTTTTGACGTTAAAGACATACGTCGGAGCGATTCTCGAATATTGCGCGTACTTTCCGTTTTCGGCGAGTCCCGCAGCGAAGAGGATGATGAGGTCTGGGTTCATGGAGAGCACGGTCTCCGGATCTAACCCATTCCCGGTCAAGTCGATATGCGGCTTCCCTTTCAGCCACTTTTGCAGATAGCCATCCACCACATTACCGCTGGAGTATTGTCCGACCAGCCGGTCCGCGTCCCCCAGCGCCACAATGGGGTCCTCCAGGGCCGGCGCCCAAATCCGCTGCGGGTTGGCGGGCACTTTCACCTTGTGCCCCATCCCGTCTGTCATCGTGAGCGGACGACGCACTGCGCTGTCCGCTGCTGTCTGATTGCCCTGCGCTGTGTCAGAGGCCGGACCCGTGCCGCAGGCTGTGACTGCAGCCATGAAAACGAGCATGACCCCCGTCACCAGCCATGACTTTCGCTTCAGTTTCACGCTCATAAGCCCTCCCGTGTATGAATTGAGCGGATGGTCAGTGGAACGCATGGCGGTCTGTGAACGTTCGACTTGTTTCATCCACCGGATTGGAACCGTCCGCGCACGGATCACACGACGACATCACGTACCTCCGACGCCTCCACGAGTCCATAGGGAATGCAAAGCGGTGCACCCGTTCGCGGATCCGCGACGACGTCTGCCAGCACCCCGAACACCTCGCGGAGCATGTCAGCATGAATGACTTCCCGCGGGGACCCTTGATATGTAGCCGAACCGTGCTGAATGGCAACGACGTAATGGGCGAACCGCGCAGCTTGATTCAAATCATGCACGACCATCACGATGGTCCGTCCCGTGTCCCGATTCAGCCGCTCCAACAAATTCAGGACTTCCAGCTGATGAGCCATGTCCAGATAGGTGGTCGGCTCATCGAGCAGCAAAATGTCCGTCCCCTGCGCCAACGCCATGGCGATCCATGCCCGCTGCCGCTGACCACCCGACATTTGTCCAACAGGACGATCGGCAAACGCAGTCATGCCCGTCGCAGCCAGCGCCCATTCGACCATGCGGCGGTCTTCTCGTGTCTCTGCGTGAAACCCGCTCTGATGCGGAAAACGCCCATAGGACACAAGTTCGCGCACGGTGAGCCCTTCCGGCGACGTCGGATTTTGCGGCAGAATCGCAAGCTGCCGCGCAATTTCCTTGGCGGACATACGTGCGATGACTTTCCCGTCCAGGTATACTTCGCCCGTTCGGGGTCTGAGCAATCGCCCGATGGTCTTTAAAATGGTGGATTTACCCGACCCATTCGCCCCCACAAGAGCGGTGATGCGGCCGTCTGGCAGCGCCAAGTTCAAATCCTTCACAATCAAGTGTTCTCCGTAACCAGCGGACAGTTTTTCGGTCGTCAACCGTGTCATTGGTTCACCCCCTTGCCGTGTGCTTCCTCACTCGAAACCGACATGCCTGAGACGGCCCCAGGTTCAGATCAGACAAACACACGTCACAGCCATTCGTTCCAGCCGAGCCAATGACTCGGTTAGTAACGGTTAAACAATATCATTAGGTCTTACTAATTTCAATAGTTAGCATCATGTAACACGCTGAACGAACGAAGGATTTCGAGCCGGTTCGTTTCTCCATCGGCGGCGCGGCCTCGCGCGAACCGGCTCGAATGGGCGCGATTCCGCTCGAATCCTGACAATTCCTGCTTTGACCACCTCTCCGACAAACAATATAATCGTCCTAACGGGAGGAGGAGCATGAATGGCGAAAGGCACCAAGCCACCGGTTCACGGCTCCAGCACGAAGGACAAGCAGAAACAGCAGCGGGCGAACGCCGCGCGCAAGGAGCGGCGTCATCCCATTCGGACCGCCTTCAAGGTGCTTGGTCTGGGTGTTGGGGGAATCATCGTGATCGGTGTGGGAGTGGGCATCGGGTACGCCGCTTCCATGTTAAAGGGGCTGCCGACAATCTCGGCCAGCACGTTCACGAACGAAAGTGAAGCTTCGACGGTGTACGACGTGAATGGCAAAGTCATCGGGCGCTACACGACCAGCGGCGACCGGCAGCCCATCACGTCCGTAAACCAGGTCTCTCCATACCTCAGCAACGCACTCATTGCGGCAGAGGACAAGACGTTTCGGACGAACATCGGGATCAACCCGTTGGCCATGTGCCGAGCCTTTGTGGAGGACGTCATCGGCCACCACATCCAGAGCGGCGCCAGCACCATCACACAGGAAACCGTGAAGCTGGCGGTGTTCCCAGAGCAGCAGCGGACCCTCAAACGGAAAATCCAAGAAATCGCACTCGCACTCGAACTCAATCACATGCTTACGAAAGATGAAATCCTAACCGATTATATGAATTGGGTATATATGGGTGACATGGGCGACACGCCAATTTACGGGGTGAAAACGGCGTCTCAGATTCTGTTCCACAAGGATCCGCGCGACCTCAACATCCCGCAAGCTGCCCTCCTGGCCGGGATTATCAATAACCCGTCCTATTTCTCGCCGTACCAGTACCCCAGTCGGGCGGTCGACCGCCAACACTACGTGTTGAATCAAATGCTGCGCAACCACTTCATCACACAGCAGCAGTACGAATCCGCAATGTCCTACAACGTGTTGAAGGACATTCACAAACCAACCGCTTCTTCGACGACCCAGTATCCGTTCCTGATGCTTGACAACATCACGCCGACGGTATGTCAGGACCTCGTCAAGGAAGGCCTGTACTCGACGGCGCAGCAGGCGTACGATGCACTGCCGACGGCCGGATATAAAATTTACACGTCTATCGACCTGAACGTACAAAACCATGTGGACAGCGTCCTGGCGGATGACCAGCTGTTCGGCAACACCGACGCGTCGTGGTCCGACCCGCAAACGGGGCAGCACGGCGTCGACATCTACAACGCTGGCGTGACCATCATCAACAACCAAACCGGCGGCATTGTCGCCATCGGCGGCGGCCGGGACTCAGCGGCCGATTATCAGAAGGACCAAATCGACCACTCGGACATCGCGCGTCAGCCGGGATCGTCCATTAAACCCTTGATTGACTATGGTCCCGCCATCGACCTGCACAAGGAGACGGCGGCCACGTACCTGGCGGATATTCCGACGACCTACCCGGGCGGACCGGCCGGCCCGTGGACCCCGACTGACGCGGAAGGGTATTATTCGGGCCTGGTCAGCGTCCGCACGGCACTGGTGAAGTCCATCAACGTCCCCGCCATCCGCACGCTGGACATGCTGACGCCCGAAGTGGGGACCAGTTACCTGGCGAAGATGGGGATCCCGGTGGGCGCCACGACCCTCAACGGCCAGCCGACCCTGGTGCAGAGCGATACAGAGCAGCTACCGACCGCCATCGGCGGTATGGCGCATGGGCTGACGGTGCAGCAGGTGACGAGCGCCTACACCACGTTTGCCAACCAGGGGACCTGGAAGCAGTCGTTCCTGGTATCGAAGATTGCGGACCGAAACGGCAATACGCTGTACCAGTTCCATCAGCAGGTCAATCAGGTATTCAGTCCGCAGACCGCGTGGATTATGACGAACATCCTCCACGGCGTGCTGTACCAGCCGGGCGGCACCGCGGATGCCATCGGTGCACGCTTTCCTGGCTATTACATCTCGGGCAAAACCGGGACAACCGACAGCCAGGAGGATGGCTGGTTTGTCGGCTATACGCAGCAGTACACGGCCGGCCTGTGGATGGGCTACAACCACCACCAGAAAATCTCAAACAGTGCCTATAACCTGAAGTTCACCCTGTGGAGCGACATTATGCAGCCGCTGCTGCAGAAGGAGCAGCCCACCAAACCGTGGCCGGAACCGTCCGGCATCGTTCAGGCAGCTGTCTGCGAGGATTCCGGCATGCTGCCGACCAACTTGTGCAAGCAGGACAACGCGGTCTACGACGAGTACTTCATTCAGGGAACGCAGCCGACGCAGCCGGACAATATGCACGTGCTGGTCGAATACACGATTTACAACGGCAAGAAGTACCTGGCGACGACCATGACGCCGCCGAACGAGATTCGGACCGGAATTTTCATCAAACCCCCATACACGCTCCCGCCGGGCGTGACGACGCTGGACAGCGGCACGTATGTGCCGACGCAGCCGGATCCACGCGGCGGCATTGTGCTGAAGGCGCCGGCCAACGGCCAGAGCCCGACCACCGTCAGCCCGCCTGCGAACGTCAAGGCCGTCGCTGCGCCGGACGGGACGAGTGTGCAATTGACCTGGAACGCAGTACAGGGCGCCTCCGGGTACATGGTGACCCGCGCCACATCGGGCAGCGGGCCGTACGTCACCGTGGCCGGCCCAGTCACGCAGACGTCGTTTACGGACAGCCAACTGCCCGCGAATGCGTCGACGCTCTACTATGAGGTGTACGCCGTGTCGTCCGCCGGCCTGTCAAACCCATCGGCCGTCGTGGAGGTGGTCCTCCCGAACGCAGGCGGGTCCGGCGGGTCCGGGGGCACGGGACCTGGAAATGGGTCGGGACCGGGCGCCGGGGCGGGGTCGGGATCGACCAACCTGCCTGGCGTCGGGAACTTCACCGGAGCCGCCAACAAACCTGACACCGATACGGGTGCCACTGGAAGTTCTGGCGGTTCGGCGGGTTCGGTGGGTTCTGGGCGGCCCAAGAAGGGGTAACGTTCGGAATCGAATGGCTGAAAGGATGAAAGGATGAAAGGATGAAAGGATGAAAGGATGAAAGGATGAAAGGATGAAAGGATGAAAGGATGAAAGGATGAAAGACTGCGAGGCAGCGGAAACGGCAGGAAGGTAAAACAGGGGCTGTCCCAGCAGGCACTCAGTGGCCTGGGGGCGGCCCCTGTCGCGTACGGCAGAAAGCGAGAATGTGGTGGGGGCGACGGGGGGCGTGCATGGGCTGACCAGATCGACAGGTGCGATGATCTGCATGGGGCTTGCGGTACATGGCGCGGTGTTTGGGGAGGGTCGTCATAAGGTAGAAAACACGCCTTAACTCGGCCGGGCGGTGGGCGCACGGGCCGCCATAGGGCAGAAACCGCGCCTTAACGCAGCCACCCGGCAACCGGTCCGGCCGCCATAAGGTAGAAAACACGCCTTAACGCAGCCGCACCGCAACTTGTCCGGCCGCCATAGGGCAGAAAACACGCCTTAATGCAGCCACCCGGCAACCTGCCCGGCCGCCATAGGGCAGAAACCACGCCTTAACGCAGCCGCACCGCAACTTGTCCGGCCGCCATAGGGCAGAAAACACGCCTTAATGCAGCCAACCGGCAACCGATCCGGTCGCCATAGGGCAGAAAACACGCCTTAATGCAGCCAACCGGCAACTTGTCCGGCCGCCATAGGGCAGAAAACACGCCTTAATGCAGCCACCCGGCAACCGGTCCGGTCGCCATAGGGCAAAAAACACGCCTTAACGCAGCCACCCGGCACCCCCGCCCCAAAGCCGCACCGCAACCGGTCCGGCCGCCGATTACTCCCCCGCCACACTACTTCAGCGTCACCACGGTCACGCCGTCGCCGCCTTCGCCGGGGCCACCCGGCGCCCACGTGGAAACGTGACGATGGCCGGCAAGATAGCGGCGAATCGCGTCACGCAGGGCGCCCGTCCCTTTTCCGTGGATCACGGCCACGCGCTGCAACCCGCTCAACACCGCGTCATCCAGGTACTTTTCCACGCGCGCAATGGCGTCTTCCACGAGTTCTCCTCGGACATCGAGCTCCAGTTTCACGTCCTTTGGCAGTCCGCGGCGCGACGGGGGCGCCTGCACAGGTGCGGGTCGATTCTGCAGCAACTCGACATCCGCCGGCCGCACCTTGGTCCGAAGTGCGCCCATCTGCACCGTCAGTGTCTCCCCATCCACCTCCAGGACCTCACCCTTCTGCCCCAGCGTCAACACGCGAACCACGGCGCCGGGCCGAATGACGACGCCCCCCGAGCCCGAACCCGAACCGCCCGCCCTGGACGCGCCCGCCCCACGTTTGGGCTGTTCAGGCAGTGCGCCTTCCAGCTGCTTGCGGAGGGCGACCAGTTCATGGTCTTTCACGCCGTGATCGGTCCGCATCTTCCGAAGTTCTGCGATGATGCGTTCCGCCTCGGCCTGCGCGCGCTCCACGGCGCGGCGGGCCTGCTCGGCCGCTTCCCTGCGGATGCGCTCGGCCTCCGCGTCGAGCGCCTTTTTTTGCGCTTCCCACGTCAGCCGCAGTTGCTCGGCGGCCCTTTGCTCCTCCAGCGCTTCCTGCGCGGCGCGTTCGGCCTCCCGGCGGGCGCGCTCCATCTGGGCGATTAAGTCCTCCACGCGAACATCTTCCGTGCTCAACATCG
Organism: Alicyclobacillus cycloheptanicus; assembly: GCF_028751525.1. Classification (GTDB taxonomy): domain Bacteria; phylum Bacillota; class Bacilli; order Alicyclobacillales; family Alicyclobacillaceae; genus Alicyclobacillus_L; species Alicyclobacillus_L cycloheptanicus. The sequence goes on along the minus strand of NZ_CP067097.1, from coordinate 2,785,355 downwards.
ATCTCGCCCGTTCCAACACAGACCGTGGCAGCCCCAGCCGCTCAGCAATCGCCAGCGCGTTTGACCGCCCCGGCACGCCAATCACGAGCCGATACGTGGGGCGCAGGGTTTCCACGTCAAACTCCATGCTGGCGTTCACCGCGTTTGGCTCACGGAAGGCGTACGCCTTCAGCTCCGGGTAATGAGTGGTGACCGCCACACGGCACCCTCTGGCGTTCAATTCGTCCAGGATGGCCATCGCCAAACTCGCGCCTTCGGTCGGGTCAGTCCCGGCACCGAGCTCATCCAGCAAGACAAGACTTCTTGAGGTCACGCGGGAAAACAAAGGAACGATGTTTCGCAGATGGGAGGAGAAGGTCGACAAGCTCTGCTCAATACTCTGTTCGTCGCCAATGTCGACGTACACTTCGTCGCACCAGGCGATTTCGCTCGCTCGTCTGGCGGGCACGAAGCAGCCGGACATCGCCAGCAAGGTCAAGAGCCCCACTGTTTTCAGCGTCACGGTTTTTCCGCCCGTATTGGGACCCGTGATGAGGAGCATGGTAAAGGTCTCGCCGAGTGTCAGGTCGAGCGGCACGGCTTGCGCCTTGTCAAGCAAGGGGTGCCAGGCTTGACGCAGTTTCCACACCCCGTCGTCACGCAGGGTCGGACGGGTCCATTCATGGGCATTTGCGTGTGCCGCCTTCGCAAACCAGGCATCGAGGCAAGCCAGGATGTCCGCGTTCGCTTCCAGCGCATCCGCGACGCCCGCCACGACCCCTGACAACGCCGACAGAATGCGTTCAATCTCGCGCTCTTCCTCGGCCATAATCGCCTGCACCCGATGGCTGGCCTCCACGGCCGCCTGCGGTTCAATGAAAACGGTGGCCCCGGAAGACGACACATCATGGACGACGCCGGGAATCTGGTTCTTGAACTCCACCCGCACGGGCAGGCAGAAACTGTTTCCGCGCAGGGCAATGACAGGTTCCTGCAGCATCCGTTGATGACGGCGCATGACGTCTTCCAACACCTGTCGGACGCGGCTTTCCATGTGCCGCCGTTCCTGGCGGAGGCGCTGCAAGACGGGGCTCGCACGGTCGGCGATGGTCGCGTCGTCCTGCACTTTGTCGCGAATTTCCACTTCCGTTTGCCGCGCGTCAAACAATCCAGCCGCCTTGGCGGTCAAATGCGGCATCTCCAGTTCATCCGTATGCGCTTCCAGTGCCTGTCGAATCATGCGTCCTCCGTGAATCAAGTTGGCAATGGCCAGCAGGTCGGAAGCAGATAACGTGCCGCCGATGGCTGCCTTTTTCAACATCGGACGCACGTCGGTCACGCCGCCAAACGGCAGGCTGCCAAAGCGGAGATCAAACTGAAGCGCTTCATCCACTGCGGACAGTTCACGATGGGCGTCCTCCAGCGATGTGCACGGTTTGAGTTCATCCAGTTTCTCCCGTCCCAGACGACAGGCGGCATACGACTGGATTTCTGATTTTATGCGGTCAAACTCAAGGATCTTGAGTGCACGGTCCATGGAAGTTCACGCAGCTCCTATTCAAAAAATCAATCCTGACGTGCCGAAAAAAATCCCATCCGATTGTACCACATGAACCCGCGCGATGCGGGCAAGCTAGGTTTAACGCGAAAGGAGGAGCAAAATGAACATTCTAGGCACCGTTGTGCGATTTGTCGTGTCAGCGCTGGTCTTGATGTTTGTCGGCTTCCTCGTTCCAGGCTTTGCCGTCCTGAACTTCTGGACAGCACTTCTTGCAGCGGTTGTGATCGCGCTGTTGGGGTGGGCTATTGAGGCATTGTTTGGGCGTCGTATTTCTCCGTATGGACGAGGCTTAGTCGGCTTTATTTCCGGTGCAGTCGTGCTGTATGTTGCACAGTTGTTTGTTCCTGGGATGCGGGTCACAGTCCTCGGCGCACTCTTGGCGTCCTTGGTGATTGGGATTATTGACCTGTTCATCCCCACTGAGATGCGGGGCAGTCGTCGAGCAGACTAACCGCGCGGCGTGTTTGATGCCTTCCCCAATCAGCGCGTGTGATTCACGATCGAACTCGCCCACAAGAGGTTTGTGGGCGAGTCTCGTGATGTCCGTCGGACAGTTCAGGTCAGATTTCCCGTGTGGCCACCCATATCGGCATGCGGTACCTTGGCAGAGGTCCACAGCTGTTTGCTTTCCACGTTCATCCATTGCACGATGGACGATTGGTGCAGCGCCGCCTGCAGTTTCGGCGCATTGACATACTGAACGACCAGGATGGCCACATAGACAAACAGCAGCGCTAACACCAGCCCCGCCGCCAAACCAGCCAGGCGGTTGAGCGTGGACAGCACCGGCAGACTGAACAGCGCGTCAATCAAACCGGATGCGAAGCGCAGCAGAAAAAATGTCACGACGAATACCAGGGCGAAGGCAATGACGCCAGACCAGTCGCCGAGCCAGAACCCCAAGGCACCCGCGGACGGGACGTGCATTTGCCGGACAAAAGGCTCAATGGCAGGCGCCACATAGGGGCGCAGCCACACCGACAAAAAATAGGCAATGACTGCCCCAAACAGCCTCGTGATTTGGCGGACAAAACCAGTGCGATACCCGTTCAGGGCCCCCAGCGCAACAATGATGACAATCACGATGTCTACGCCGTTCATGGGCGCACCCCCTAACTTGGTTCGGACCGGGTGGTTTCATCAAGCAACGCGGTCAATTCCTCGTACTTCTCGCGCAGTGTCACCAGCTCATCCGCCACGTTGAGCGCCGTCAGCACGGCAATTCGCTTCAAATCCAAATAGGAATGAGATTCGCTGAGCTGCCGCATCAATTCATCGACCAGCTTTGCGACTTGTTTCATATGTTCCTCCGATTCCTTGCCACGCAGGGTGTACTGGGTGCCAAGAATCTCGACGCGTACCCGATTGACGCCGCTTCCTTCCACAAGTCTGTCCCTCCCTGGCCTGTCTACCGTGCCAAGGTATTCGTTTTACACCAGGCAATCTCCTGCCGAAGCACGTCGAATTACGCCGTCCTGAGGGTGGCGCCCAGCACCTGCTTCCAGCGCTCCAGAATCTTCTGTTCGAGCGCCTCCATTTCTTCGTCGGTGAGCGTCCGATCGTCCGCGCGATAGGTCAGTGCCAGCGCGACACTCTTGTGCCCCTTTGCCACACCCGGCCCGGTGTAAACGTCAAACACAGCGCAGTTCTCGAGGATGTTGTCCGCCGCCGCAGCCGTCTGGATGGCCAAGGTGATGAGTTCCTGTGCCGGCACGTCCCGTTTCACCACTACGGCCAAATCGCGCCGGGCGGCCGGGAATTTCGGCAGGCTCTTGACACGAAGCTTCTCCACCTGCAAGGCCAGCACGAGATCTAAATCAAACTCCGCGTACATCGCGGTTCCAAGTTCCAGGGCATTCGCCGTCTCCGGGTGCAGCTCCCCAAACGTCCCAAGCTGCTCGCCGTCCACCAGCACAACCGCCGCACGGCCCGGGTGGAGCCAACTCGTCTGCGCCGGCTGGAAGCTGGTGCGGCCCGCCAGTCCTAAGCCCTCCAGCCAGGTTTCGATCACGCCCTTCGCGTCGTAAAAGTCGTACCGTCGCGGGCGCTCGCCGAGGGCCGGCTCGGTGACACCGAACCACAGCCCGGCCCACTGCATCCGCTCACACGGCTGCTTGGTCAAGGGCAAGCCCTCCGGCCAGTACACCCGGCCGATTTCAAAAATCTCGCCCCCGTTCACGCCGCGGGCCAGGTTGTAGCTGGCCACCTGCGCCAACCCGGGCAGCAAGTGGGTGCGAAGCGCAATCCGTTCTTCCGACATCGGACGAAGCAGCGGGATCATCTGCCAATATGGGGACGACTGGTCCAGCCGCAGCGGCTTCAAGGCGTCCGGATGGCTGAAGGTGTAGGTGAAGACCTCCGTGAGACCGCACCCAGTGAGGATGTCCCGCGTCGCCTTTTGCAGCCGTTGATGGCGGTCGCGGACGCCGGCGGTGGTCGGACCCACGGGCAGCGTGGCCGGTACCGCATCCAGGCCGTACAGGCGCCCAATTTCCTCCACCAAGTCCGCTTCCAGCGTGATGTCTGGACGCCGCGTGGGCACCTGCACGACCCACTGCGTGACCGCGCCGCCTGAGGGCGCCGCGGAACCCGCAGCGTCCGCCGCCGGACCTTCGGAAATGCCAAAGCCAAGACGCCGGAAGATGTCCTTCATCTCCGTTGCAGGAATCGCTGTGCCGAGCAGCCGATTGCACCGTTCTGGTGAAAATGGCACGGACGTGAAGGCTGCGGCTGGTTCTGCCCCGGCGGCGACCACACTGCCGACCAACTCCGCCCCCGCCAGCGTCTGCAGCAGCGCCGTTGCGCGCACCAGCGCACCGCGGACGGCAGCCGCGTCGACGCCCTTCTCGAAGCGCTGCTGCGCTTCCGAACGAAGCCCCAGGCGCTGGCCGGCACGGCGAACACTGGCTGCATCAAACACGGCCGATTCGATGATAATCTGCGCGGTCTTCGCTGTGATTTCAGAGTTTTGCCCGCCCATCACGCCGGCGATGCCAATGGCGCGATCGACATCGGCAATGACAATCGTATCCGCGTTCAGCTGCCGGGTTTCGCCATCCAAGGTGACCAGGGTCTCGTCCGGCTGCGCCTGGCGGACCACAATCGTATGGTCGTGGACTTCATCCAGGTCAAAGGCATGCAGCGGCTGTCCCCACTCCAGCATGACGTAGTTGGTGACATCCACAATCAGATTGATGGGACGCACGCCCGCCGCCAAAAGCCGCGCCTGCATCCACAGCGGAGACGGCACAGACTGCACGCCGCGCACGACCTGCGCCTCGTACCGCGGGCAGCGGTCGGTCAAAAGTTGAATCCGGACCGCGCCGTCCGCCGCCGCACTGCCGGATGTGATGTGCTCGGGAAAGTGCACCGGCCGGTCGAGCAGCGCCGCCACTTCGTAAGCAAGCCCCCGCAGCGACAGACAGTCACTGCGGTTTGGAGTCAAGTCAATTTCCAGCACCACATCGTCCAAGTGGAGCAGTTCCACGACGTCCTGTCCAATCGGCGCATCAGGCGGTAACACGTAAATGCCCTCAGTCTGCTCTTTCGGCAGCAATCGAACTTCCATGCCCAGTTCTTTCGCGGAGCAAATCATGCCCTGCGATTCAATGCCGCGCAGCTTGGCGACGCCAATCGGCCCCCCCGGGAGCACACTGCCCGGCACGGCCACAGGCACGCGCTGCCCAGCCGCCACGTTTTTCGCGCCGCAGACAATCGTACTCGGCGCTGCCGCCCCAAGGTTCACCGTACACACGCGCAGCCGGTCCGCGTTTGGATGCGGCTCGCAGGTCAAGACTTCCCCCACGACGACGCCCTGCACGCCTTGATTTCGGGGCGTCACCGCGTCCACGGCCAACCCTGCGTTGGTCAGCCGTTCGGCGAGGTTACTCGGAGCGATGTCTCGGATATCCACGTATTCGTTCAGCCACTGGTAGGAAAGTTTCACTTCAGTATCCTCCTGTCACATCACGCGTGCCGTTACATCACGCGGTTAAACTGACAAAGCAGACGCAGGTCGTTCTGGTACAGCAAACGAATGTCGTCGATGCCGTATTTGAGCATCGCGATGCGTTCGGGACCCATGCCGAAGGCAAACCCGCTGAACCGCTTGCTGTCGTAGCCCGCGCCATCGAGCACCCGCGGATGCACCATGCCGGATCCGAGAATCTCAATCCACCCTGTGTCCTTGCAGATGCGGCAGCCCGACCCGCCGCAGTTGATGCAGCGCACGTCCACCTCCGCGCTGGGCTCCGTAAACGGGAAGAAACTGGGCCGCAGCCGAACCTCCTGGTCCGGCCCGAAAATGGCGCGCGCAAATTCCAACAGAACGCCCTTCAGGTCGCTCAGCCGAATGCCTTCGTCGACCACGAGGCCCTCAATTTGCGTAAACGCGTGCGAGTGTGTCGCGTCGTCTTCATCACGCCGGTAGACGCGCCCCGGCACAATCACCTTGACTGGCGCGTTGGGACGCATCCGTTCCATCGTGCGCACTTGCATCGGCGAAGTGTGCGTCCGGAGCAGCAGTTCCTCCGTCAGGTAGAACGTGTCCTGCATGTCGCGCGCGGGATGGTCCTTGGGGATGTTCAACATCTCGAAGTTGTACGTGTCAGTTTCGACTTCGGGCCCCTCGGCAATCTGGAACCCCATGCCCAAAAACACGTCTTCAATCTCCTCGATGACCTTCATCAGGGGATGCACAGCACCCCGCTTACGGCGCCGGCCCGGCAGTGAAATATCAATCGTCTCCGCCGCAAAGCGAGCCTGGAGCAGCAGCGCCTCCACTTCCTGCTTACGAGCCTCAAACGCAGCCTGCAGCGCAGCCCGAACGTCGTTGACCCAGCCGCCCACGACCGGCCGCTGTTCGGCAGTCAAGGACCCCATCTGCCGCGAAATCTGCGTGACTGGACTCTTCTTCCCGAGGTACTGCACGCGCCACTCGTCCAGCGCACGCACGTCCGTCAGCGGCTCGAGCGCTCGCAGGGCCTCCTCTTTCACGCCCTCCAGCTGTGATTGAATGCGAAGCACATCATCCATCGTGATTGTCCTCCCAACTCTGTGTGTCCGACAGGTTGCTGCCCCTGCTCAAACAAAAGAGCAGGTTCTCCCAGAAAGGGACGAGCCTGCTCGCGGTACCACCCTCATTGGCGATGTTCCGTGCCTTCGCCGACGGAACGATTTGCCGCTCCACGACGACACCAGCAGAAACACCAGCCCACTCAACGCCCGGTAACGGAGGCTGCCCGGCGCCGTCTACTGAGCCCAGGGCTGTCGCGCGAAGCGAGCGATCCCGGTGCCGTTCCACAGCGCTGCTTCAGGGTGAACTTCGCGACTGCCGCCGCATGGCCCGCTTTCAGTCTCAGGCGGTGCCTCCCTGCGAAGGGCAGCAATCGTTACTCTCCCTGTCATTGCATCTACGATGTATCCGTAAGTCGTCGACACTCCAAACAGATGCCTTAGAGTATATACGACCGACTGCACCTGTGCAACCGACCGCACGGCCACCCTGCCCATGACAAGGCCGAAGGCTGCGCGGCCACCCTGCCCGCGACACGGTCCGGAAGTTACCGGCCGAGTTCCAGCCGCGCCACATCTCGGCGGTGCACTTCATCGGGGCCGTCCGCCAGCCGCAGTGTCCTGGCGCTCGCCCACATCTTGGCCAGCGGGAAGTCGTCGCTGACCCCTGCCGCGCCATGCACCTGAATCGCCCGGTCCATCACCTTCAACGCCATGTTCGGGGCAACCACTTTAATCATGGCGATTTCCTTGCGGGCCCCCTTGTTTCCGACCGTATCCATCATGTAGGCAGCCTTGAGCACAAGCAGGCGGGCCTGCTCAATTTCAATGCGCGAATCGGCAATCCACTCGCGCACGACCCCTTGCTCCGACAGCGGTTTGCCAAATGCCGTACGTTCCTTCGCGCGCTTGACCATCAACTCCAGCGCACGCTCCGCCGCGCCAATCAAGCGCATACAGTGGTGGATGCGTCCTGGGCCGAGCCGACCCTGCGCAATCGCAAACCCCTTGCCCTCGCCCCAGATGATATTGGACGCGGGAACCCGGACGTGATCGTAGAAAATTTCCGCGTGCCCATGCGGCGCGTCATCGTACCCAAAGACCGGCAGCACGCGCTCAATGTGCACACCCGGCGTGTCGAGCGGCACGAGAATCATCGACTGCTGCTCATGGCGCGGCGCGTTCGGGTCCGTCTTCCCCATGACGATCGCGATTTTACACCGCGGGTCGCCCGCACCGGACGACCACCACTTGCGCCCGGTGATGACGTATTCATCGCCGTCGCGTTCAATGGTCGCCTGGATGTTGGTGGCATCCGACGAAGCCACATCCGGCTCGGTCATGGAGAAACACGAGCGGATCTCGCCGTTCAACAGCGGCTTCAGCCATTGTTCCTGCTGTTCTTTGCTGCCGTAGCGCGCCAGCACCTCCATGTTGCCCGTATCGGGCGCGTTGCAGTTGAACACTTCGGGGCCAATCGCACTGCGCCCCATGATTTCGCACAAGGGCGCGTACTCCAGGTTGGTCAGGCCGGCACCGTATTCGCTTTCAGGCAGAAACAGGTTCCACAACCCAGCCGCCTTCGCCTTTGCCTTCATTTCCTCCATGATGGGCGGAATTTGCCAGCGATTTCCGGAGGCGGCGAGTTGTTGGTGATAGACCTGTTCGCCAGGGTAGACGACTTCTTCCATAAATTCTTGCAGTTTCGCCATCAACTGTTTGACCTTGTCCGAGTATTCAAATTCCATAGGGTTCTCCCTCCCGGTTCCGCGCACTGTACATGCGCGCTGTGGCCGTGCCAGCGCACCCTTCATTCCCTTCCATCATATCACGAAGCGGCGGCAAAACACGGCGTCAAGTTGCGCTATACTTGCTCGTATCCTATAGTAACCGCTGCATGTCCACTTTCGAATTGGAAGAGAGGGATTGGATGTTCCGTGAATTCAAGGCATTTATTGCGAGAGGCAACGTCATTGACCTGGCCATCGGCATCATCATCGGGAGCGCGTTCAATAAAATCGTCTCATCCCTTGTGAATGATATCGTGATGCCGCCCATCGGGCTGCTGCTCAAGCACGTCGATTTCAGCCAGCTCTACATCAATCTGTCCGATAAACACTATCCAAGTCTGTCCGCTGCGGAGGCTGCGGGAGCCCCGACGATTAATTACGGGAGCTTTATCAACAACGTGATCGACTTTCTTATCATCGCGGTGGTGGTCTTTCTGGTGATTCGACAAATCAATCGGTTCGCGCCGCATCACGAGGAAGCCCCGCCTGCACCAGCGAGAACCTGCCCGTTTTGTGCCACGGAGATTCCGCTTCAGGCGACCCGCTGCCCACACTGCACCTCCGAACTTCCCGCTGACTGACAGCGCTTGTCGCGTCGGCGCACACCGCGCGTCTGGTACGTCAAAAGCCCCTTTCACCCGGCAGGACCGGGTAAAAGGGGCTCCCGCGCTGGCCTTACGCCAACGCATCATTGGAGGCAGCACCTTCTTCTGCTGCCAATGCTTGCACCGCTTCATCTTCCAGCTCGGCGACATCGCGCGTACGCCAGCCGCTGTGCACACCCCAGGCATAAAACAAGAGCGAGGAAACAGCCACCAGGAGCATATCCCAGCCGTACGGAATCAGGTTGGTTCCACCGAACTTCGAGCTGCCGAGATAAGACACCGCCATCATATACAGCAGGTACACGATGAGCCAGACCCCGGCTTTCATGGTCCGCCCGAAGTCTCTCCAGCCGCCTTTTCCCTGGTAGTACAAGAACATCGGCACACCCACCACCATGACCAGGATGACCTCACCGGTCAACGGCCACGTGGCCCAGTACAGAATGAGCGACGCCAGCATGAACGCCGCTGGCGCGACCACTTTCATCCAGCCGATACGGACCGGACGAGGTAAGCGGGCGGCCGTTCGACGGAGGGACACCACCGCGACAGGGCCTGTGACGTAGGAGACGAGGGTCGCGACCGAAATTACCCCGGACAACTGTCCCCAGCCGCGGAACAGCGCGAGGAACAAAAACGCAAGTCCGAGGTTCAGCCACATCGCCCTGCGCGGCACCTTGTAGAACGGATGCACCGTGCCAAACACCCGTGGGAACCAACCGTTTTCACTCATGCCGAACAGCATGCGTGCCGTCGAAGCCGTGTACGTGATGCCCGTACCCGATGGCGACACAAAGGCGTCGGCGAACAGGATAATCGCCAGCCAGTTCAATCCCACTGATAAGGCCAGGTCCGCGAACGGCGAGCTCAGGTTGATGCCGCCCCAGCCGTGTCCCAGCAAGGAGGGACCGAGCGCACCAATAAACGCCGTCTGCAGCAGCAGGTAGATGACGCCCGAAATCAGAATCGAACCCACCACCGCGCGGGCGACGGACTTGTTGGGGTCCCGCGTCTCTCCCGCAAAATTCACCGGGCTCTGAAAGCCGTTGAAGGCAAACACGATGCCGGACGTGGCGATGGCCGTCAGCACGCTCGCCCCGCCGTACGGCATGAACCCGCCCGCGACGTGCGTAAAGTTACCGGGATGAAACCCGCTCACAATCAGGCCGACAGCGGTCAATGCAGGAATGACCAGCTTGACAATCGTGATGGAACTGTTGACCCGCGCAAACAACCCAACCGTCCAGTAGTTGATTAAGAAGTAAATCACGACCAAAATCGCAGAGAATCCAAGTCCAACCGGCGTCAGCGACGTGCCGTTATACAGGTTGTGAATCCACGCGGGGACCCAGTGCCACGGCCACGAACTCATGTATTGAATGGAAGCTTCCGCTTCAATCGGAATCACAGAGACAATCGAGATCCAGTTCGCCCAACCGGCAATAAACCCCGCGAGCGGACCATGCGAGTAGTGCGCGTAGCGGACTGCACCGCCTGATTTCGGAAACGTCGCGCCAAGTTCCGCGAACGTCAGTGCCAACAGCATAATGGCGCCCATGCCAATGACCCAAGCCAGAATCGCAGCCGGCCCTGCTACTTTGGCTGCCTTCCAGGCGCCAAACAGCCAGCCGGACCCGATAATCGAGCCCACGCCCGTCATGGTGAGGGCGAAAGTGCCCATTTGTTTTCTTAGTCCTTTTTCCATGTTGAACCCCCCATCTACGGTGTCCTTGTCATTCGCTGCGGGAGATTTTGATTCAAACCAGATTTGTACGAAGGGGACCTTCCTAGTATACAGGCCAGCTTCCTGGCGAAGCTATCGGGAAACGATGGAAGCGCAAACAGACCAGGCAGCCCCTCGTCAGCAAGCCCCAGCACAGACAAGCCCTTCATTTGCACGAGTTCTTGATTTGCCGCAAACGTGGCCTCCTGCCAATCGCGCTCCTGGTACAGCCGACCAGCACCCTTCCCCAGCCCGCCGAGCGTGAACCGTGTGCGCGGCGCTGGTGTGTCTCCCGGTTTGCGGCGGCAATTGCCACTTGTCCTCACCTCACTCACTTCGTCTGCGGCAAGTGTTCGTGGATGAACTCGAAAATCGCGTTCAGGCGCGCTGCGCGCAGCTTCGGCTTACCGTTGCGGGAAAGCCCGTGGCTCGCGTTCGGAATGCGCAACAGCGCCACTTCCCCACCCAGCCGCTTGATGGCGGTGTAAAACTGCTCCGCCTGCTCCATCGGGCAGCGCAGGTCGTTTTCCGAGTGAATGAGCAACAGCGGCGTCTTCACGTTTTTCACGTAGGCCAGCGGAGAGCGCTGCCACAACTCATCCATGTCGTCGAACGGGGTGGTGCCGTGCTGCGCTTCGCAGAACAGCGGACCGACGTCGGAAGCGCCGTAGAACGAGACCCAGTTGCTGATGGAGCGCTGCGACACCGCCGCGAAGAAGCGATCGGTATGGCCCACCAGCCAGTTGGTCATGAAGCCGCCGTAGCTTCCGCCTGTCACCGCGACCCGCGTTTCATCCAGAAAATCGAACTGCGCAAGGGCCGCATCCAGCCCGTTCAGCACATCCGCCGCGTCGCCCTCGCCGTAGTGATGGCGCACCGCGTTGACAAACGCCTGCCCGTAGCTCATGCCGCCGCGCGGGTTCGTGAACACCACGGCGTAACCCTGCGCCGCGATCCACTGCATCTCATGAAACGGCGCGCAGCCGTAATTGAGCTGCGGCCCCCCGTGGATTTCCAGCACGACGGGGTACTTCCTGCCCGCTTCATAATTGGCTGGCTTCATCACCCATCCTTGCACGCGCCAGTCATCCTGCGAGGTGTACCAGAATGGCTCCGGTTCGACCAGCGCGACCTCGTCCAAAAACGCGTTGGCAGCATCCAGCCGCTGCTCCCGTTCGGGGAAGAACGCCGTCCGCGTCTCCGTCATCGGCTCCGTCACGGCGCGCGGTATCCGCTTTCGTGCAGGCACGCCTGACGTATCGACCGCCGCGATTTGCCCCGGATGCGTCGACGTCGCGTACGCGATGACAAAGCGCTGACCGTCGACGGTGTCAAATCCGTAGATGTCGCGGGACCCGCCAATGATGATGTCCGCGTCACCCGTGCCATCGGCGGCGAAGCGCACCACCTCGCACGCGCCTTCGCGGCTGCTCTGCGCAAAGACAGCGCGGCTGTCCGGCGACCACACCGGCGGCATCTCCCGCGCGTTCGCCCGCAAATCTGTAAGGGTGGTGTCGCCCAGCGTGTCTGGAAAATCACGCGTCACCCAGACGGCTTCGCCGCCGTCACTGGGCAGGACGAAGAGGTGGTTGTGCGCCGCCGACCAATACTCGAACAACGCCGGCCCGTTGCCGAACACCGCCAGCTTGGTGCCGTCCGGAGAATACGACAATGCGTTGCCGGAGAGGTCCTTCGCGAGCAGCGTCAACGCTCCGCCCGCAGCCGCGACCCGGTACACGTCCGCCACCCACCACTCGATGTCCGGGTCGGCGCGGCGGTTGGAAAGAAATGCGATGTACTGACCGTCCGGCGATACCGCTGGCGCATGCACGTCGTACGGCCCGTCCGTCAGCTGCCGCACATCCCCCGTTTGCACGTCGATCGCGATGAGCTGCTGGAACCGGTGTTTGGACAGCCCGGCGCCGTCCAGCTTGTAGCGCAGACGGTCATAGCGCTTCGGTTCGTCGCGCCACTTGTCGGCTGCTTCCTTGGCCTGTTTCTCCGCTTCTTCTTCGGACAAGTCTGGCTCGTACACCGCCACCGTTCCGCCGCGGTCAACAGCGGTCAGGCCGTACAGGGTGGTTCCGTCCGGTGACCAGCACAGGGAACTCACGCCGTGTTGGAGCCGGGTAACACGCCGCGCCTCGCCGCCATCGGTCGGCAGCACCCAGACCTGGGATTGAAAGGCGCGATCGGACACAAACGCGATGTGCCGGCCGTCCGGCGACCAAGCGGCGCCTCCGTTGTGCTTCCCAAGGGTCGTGAGGGGGCGCAGATTCGAACCATCCGCGTTCGCCAGCATGAGCTGGGTAATATACCCATCCCCTTTGACATCGACAACCGTCTGTTCAAACACCACGCGCGTGCCATCGGGTGACAGCGACGGGTTCGCCACGAGTTCAAAGCGATGTAAATCCTCCAACGAAACAGGTCTCCTGGTCAACACCATCACTCCTTATATATCGGCAAATGTACGGCAACACATCGGGCCAAGGATTCGGGTCGGCGCACTCACAGCTTCCATCATATCAAATTCGAGTCAGCAACGTAGGCTTGTCATGCATAGGTTCGGCCCGCCGTGGCATGCTGTCATTGCAACCAAAGTGACGAGACGCGACAACGGAGGCATGCCCATGAACGCAAGCGAAATCATGCTGGAAAGCCCGGTGGTCGTGCCGCCGGATATGCTCATCCCCGAGGCCGCCGAACGGGCCAGCCGCCAGACGCTGGACATCGTGCCGGTGGTGGACAGCAACGGGATCTACCACGGCGCCATCTCCAAGGCGGCCCTCGTCGACAACCTGCAGAACAAGGACCGCTCGGTCGTGGACATCTGCTGTGCGGACGCCATCGTGTGCAGCCCGGACTTCGCGCTGGAGGAGCTTGCCCACGATGCGCAGTCGCCGGTGCCCCACCAGACCATCGTTGTGGTGGATGACAACCGCCAGTTTCGCGGCGTGATTCCCCACGTCCACTGGGCGGTGGACGAAGCCAAGACGCAGAGCGGGTACCCAAGAAACCGGCTGGAGGCGCGCACGGTGTCGATGCACTTCATTTACAAGTGCACCGACTGTGGTGAATGGCTGTACCGCAACAGCGGGATTCCGCCGCAATGCCCCGCCTGCGGGGCCGGCCCGGAAGCGATGTCGTTGTACACCGAGGATTGACCCGCGCCTGCAGCCGGTCGCAGCACCAGGCGGAACGAAGGTACAGACCGCGTGATGGGATAGACCGGGCGTGCCACGCGCGGGGTATAGGCTGAGCTGCTGGCGGGTGTACGCCCGCCACCCTGCCCGCCTCACGCCGTGCCAACCTCACGCCGTGCCCGCCTTAAATCTCCTCTTCCGGTCCGGCCGGCACCAGCACGCCGAGGCGTTTTGCAACCAGGCCCGTGGTACTGGCCTGAATGACAATGGTGAGCAGAATGGCCATGAAGGTGATGGACGCAATCACGTCCGCGTCTGGAAACCCTTGCGCGACCAGCATGCCGGAGAGCGCCGCCGGAATCACGCCGGTCTCCCGCACCCAGCACATGAACGCCATCTCCCTGCCCTGCCACTTCGCCCTGCGATCGACCCAGACGGACGAAAACACCGTCAGCGGCCTTGCGATGAGCATAAATACCGCCACGATGACGAGGCCCGACCACAGGTACTTGGACACCATCCCGAAGTCCACCTGCGTCCCCAGCAGAACAAATATCATCATCCGCAGCATCAAGGTCATCGAGCTTTCAAAGTGATGGATGTTGTCTTGTGTGTGCTGCTGCAGCTTCCAGCCGAACACGTGCGCGTTGCCCGCGATCACACCAGCGACGAACGTGGCCATAAACCCGCTCGCGTCCAGCAGCACCGCCACTTGGTAAGCGGCGATGGCGGCGATCAGCATGACGAAGGAGCCAAACTCGTGGAAAATCCCCCACGCCTTCGTCGACACCAGCACCAGCGCCGCCGTGCCAAAGACCAGGCCGATCACGATGCCAATGCCAGCCGATTGGACAAACGTCAGCACGGCGTGCCCGATGTGGATGGCCCCGCCGGCCGTGCTGGCGGCGAGCAGCGTGGCCACCAGCACGGTAGCGGTTGCATCGTTGAACGCGGATTCGGACTCCACCGTCTGCCGCAGGCACGACACAATTGCCACGCGCTTGAACACCGGGATCAACGTGGCGGGGTCCGTCGAGGCAATGACAGCCCCAGCCAGGAAGGAAAATAACCAGGGTGCACCCAGTACGAAATGCACCGTCAACCCGACGACAAAGGCTGTAACAAACACACCCAGGGTCGCCAGCAGGGACACACTCACCCAGACCTTTTTCAGCACGCCGAGTTCCACCCCGCGCCCGCCTTCGAACAGGATGAGTGAAGCCCCAAAGTTCAGCAAAAATTGATTCACATTGGACTGGCTGGGCTCGCTGACCCAGTTCAAAAGCGCAGGCCCAATCAAGATGCCGTACACCAAATACCCCGCCACGTCCGGGATGCGCGGCTTCTCACACAGCTTGCCGACGATCAGGCCCCCTGCAAAAATGACAATGAGGACCGACCAAGCGTGGGCCCAGGTGTCCATATGTAACAAGAAACGCTCGCCCTCCTTTGCCGCGCTAGCGGTCCATTCGCTTCGCCAATTCGGTCAGTGCGTCCGCAGTTCCAATGCAGACCAGGACATCCTCATCCAGGATGCGATCGGACGCGGCCACCGGAAACTTGACCTTTTTGCCTCTCCGAATGAGCACCACTTGCACACCAAACCGCTGCGGCAGATTCAATTCCATCAGCGTGTGGTCGACGACCGGGCCGCCCGCCTGCATTTCCATCATGAAAATCTCCTCGTACAGTTCCACCATTTCCAGGATGGCAGTGCGCGTCAGCAGCCGGGCCAGGCGAACGCCGGAATCGTACTCCGGAAAGATGATGCGGTCTGCGCCCAGCCGGTCCAAAATCTTTCCGTGCGTCTTGTTCAGCGCCTTCGCCACCACATACAGCCCGAAGTCCTTGCAATTGATGGTTGCGTGGTTGGAAGCACTCTCATTGTCGCCAATGGCGACGATGACGGCATCCACGTTCTTGAAGCCAACCTCCGCCAGGAACTCGCTGCTCTCCGCATTCCCAATGGCCGTATGGCACGCATCCGGCAGCAACTCCAGCGCCTGCGCATCACAATCCACGACGATGACTTCGTGCCCAAGGCGCAGCAATTCGCGCGCTGCCCCCGTCCCGAACCTGCCTGCACCAATAATGCCAATCGTCTTTGGCCGCTTCGCCATTGCGTTCTTCGCCATCCTGGGTTCCCTCTCATCCAATTAGAATTCGTTCCGGCAAATACTTGGCGTGTGTATGTTTTTGAGAAGCGAGACTGACCAGGAAGGTCAAAATCCCGATGCGCCCAATATACATGGTACAAATCAGCACCCACTTCATCGGCCCCCCGATGATTCCGGTGATGCCGGTGGTGAGCCCGACAGTACCAAACGCGGAAACTTCCTCAAACAACAGCCGCATGAACGCAATGTGCGGCTCGACAACCGCGTTCACCAGCGTGCCGACAAAGATGACGGCCATGGACAACATAAAAATGACCATCGACTTCGTCGCGAGGTCCCATGGAATGGTTCGCTCCCGAGCGATGATGTCGGCGCGGCCGCGAATGGTCGCCATGGTGGTTTTCAACATCAGATAAAACGTCGTGGTCTTGATGCCGCCGCCCGTCGACCCGGGCGAGGCACCGATGAACATCAGCACGATATAAATGAACCAGGTTACGTCCCGCATGTTCCCGATGGGCACGGAGTCGAAACCAGCTGTGCGTGTCGTTACGGATGAAAACCATGCGTTCAGAATTTTATACGGCCACGACAACTGAGCCATCGAGTGATTGGCCTCAAACAAGAGGGTCAGCAGCGTACCCGCCGCCAGGAGAATGGCGGTCATCTTCAGAACGATTCGCGCGTGCAGGGACAGCGAACGGTGCTTCGGCCAGGAGTACAACTCCACCAAGACCACAAAGCCGAGCCCGCCGAGGATAATCAAAAAGCTGGTCAGAATCAGGACGAGTGGATCTCTCGTAAACCCCTCCAGGTTGTTCCCCCACAAATCGAACCCGGCGTTGTTAAACGCAGAAATGGCATGAAACGCTGAAATCCCGAGTGCCCGTGACCACAGATAATGATAATGAAAGTGAAAATACAGCGAGAAAATCAAAACCGCGGCCCCTTCAATGCTCACACTGAAGTACAGGATGCTTTTAATCAACCGAACAATCCCGCGGACCCCGCTGTTCTTATCTTCTGCCATGAAACGGCGCTCGCCGATGGAAATCTTGCGCCCCAGCGCCAGATATACCAAGGTCGTCACCAATGTGATGCCCCAGCCGCCGACCTGCATTAACGCGGCAATCACCACATCGCCAACCGGCGTCCATGTCGTCGCCGTCGTCACGGTCGACAGCCCCGTGACGAACCCTGCGCTGGCCGAGGTGAAGACGGCATCTGTGAAGCTGACGGGAACCCGGTGGCAAATGGGCAGCATCAACAACAATCCACCCACCACCGCGACGACCGCGTATCCACCCGCAATCCGTTGCGCAGGCTTTAGACGATAACCACCGCTCAAGCAAATGACCTCCTGTAAAACAAAACGACCCAGAGGGGTCGTGAAACCTCTCCTGTGCGCCTGCGAGGTTAGCTGTCGGGTTCGGGTGAGAGGCTCCACCCGTCAACCATCACCACGGTCAGCCGTAATGGTCGATTCACCCCATCAAACTCGGGTCCCCCGCTCCCCTTTCGGGAATTCGGCGTTCGTCGCAATCCAAACCGTTCATGATTTCATAAAACAGAGTCATTCTACAACACAAGTACTAGATTGCAACTCCGAATGTCTGCCATGACTACGCTTACATTGCGCAAAAAATCGCAACCACGAACACAGGATACGTTATGCGCCCATTTTCCCGCTCGTACGCCTTCTCCCGGCGCCGTTCATGTACGTGACGGGCAAGGGTTGCAATTTGGTGAACATTTCTGGAGAATGCAGGGTGCAAACCGACTTGTCCAGGAGGAGACCCTTTCGATGCCAAGGCAAACCAGAATTTCTGCGGAAGCATTCGCGAAACAACTGTTCTCCAAAATCCGCACCGACCTTCCCGAAGGCGCGGCGATTCCACCGGAAAAACGCGACCGCGTCAGCAACGAACTGGTGTACTTCTCCATCTTTCTCATTGACCTTGGCGTTTACCTGGTCATGCAGTCGTCGCCAAACCGGCAACCCATGATGGACCACTTCTGGGATCTCGTCAATGCGTCCGGCATTTCGATGGATTTCCTGAACCTGCGCTTACAAACGTACACAGAGGCCGCCAAAGCAGACAGCCGGGCCGAAGCGCTGAACAAACTGGGTCAGTCCTTCGCGTGGCAGTGCCTGATGCCGTCCGATTCCGACGTCGCAGCCATGGGCAGCCGCGTGGCGGCGCAAGTGACGGATGAGATTGTCGCCATGACGCTCGCGCACGAGATTGTTCTGTAACCTCCGTCGTGCGGCGCCGAGCCAGCGCTGCCCTGCTCCCCAGCGCCGGATGTACCCCTATGAAGCGCAGCCGCGCGTGCCGCGCGCAACATCAAGGATGCGCGGGCTTGCCTTGTAGGTATCCGTGCCCAGGGACTTGCGCTGCATCCCCGCTGGGGTTTCGGTTTCCAGCCAGCTGCGAACTTTCACGCCCGGCTGCCCCGGCGCCAGCACGACAACCCGTTCCTCCGCGTGTGCCTGTGCGACACAACGCTTGACCACGCGGTACGGATACTTGGCAAGCACTTCATGGTGCACGGTGATGTTCGGTGCTTTGGTCTGGCCCCAAACCGCCACCGTCAAGTAACGCTTGGATGGGTCGGTTTGGGCGGCAATCAGGACAGGTGTGTCTCGGTTGTTTCGAAACTTGAAATCCAAATACCCGTACGCCACCGTCGCGTCTTCGCCCGGCGGCAAGTAAGGAACCGTGAGGGAATGCGGGTGCCGCTCGACAATCTGCAGACCCGTTCGAAGCAGCGCTGAATACAACGTACTGGCACCCTGGCAGACGCCGCCCCCCATGGATGGGACAATGCGGTCTCCGGAAAACGCGCGTCCCCAGTGGTACCCATTTTCCGCAGTGTAGGGCCCCAGGTGCTTTGCGTACGAAAACGTCTCTCCCGGTCCCACCACAATGCCGTTCAAACGCCGGCCCACCAGCTCAATGTTCTTGGTTTGGGACAGACTTGCGTGGTTATAGTCGGTCGTCCGCTGCGCCAGCAGGTACTTCATCCCGTGCGCCTTGGCGAGTGCTTGTCCCACCGGTGGCAGCGCCGGATTCACCGGGTGCGGGAGTTTCAGGCGGTCCCCCGTGATGTCTCGCCTCTCGTGCCCCGCATCCGCTGCTTTCGCGCCGCCGCCTGCCGTATCCACCAGCGTCACCGATGGGGCATGCCCCAAACGCCCCGTGTGCACCCCCGTGCCTGCCCATGCCGTCCGCCCAGTTGCTGCCGTCCCCGTACAAAGGGTCCCGAGGCAAAGCGCTGCCACCAGCCACCTGTAAAGCCGTATTGTTCCTGCGCGTCGATTCACCGTGATCTCCTTCCAGAAGGGTCCGAACGCCCCCTCCTGTGGATAGGTTTCCAACGCCCGCCGTCCACATGCGTGGGTGTGCTTGTTTGTGGCAGTGGATTTAAAACAGCGAAGGGTGCAGCAACCACACGGCAACCACACTGCCGACCACGCTGGCCAAGTCGGACAAGAGCCCAACCGTCAGTGCATAGCGAAACCGCTCAATCCCCACACTGCCGAAGTACACCGTGATGATGTACAGCGTGGTATCGGTACTGGCTTGCATCGTCGACGCAAGCAGCCCGGCGAAGGAGTCAGGCCCGTGGTGCGGCTGCTGAAACAAATCCGTCAAAAGTGCCAAGGAACCCGCGTTGGAAATCGGCCGCAGCAGCGCCATCGGCACCACCTGACTGGGAATATGGAACCACGCGGCAACCGGGTGCACCCAGTTGACAATCAAGTCCATCGCGCCCGAGGCCCGAAAGACCGAGACCGCCACCATCATCGCGACGACGTGCGGAATGAGGCGAACGGATGTGCCGAATCCACCCTTGGCCCCATCGACGAAGGTGTTATAAAGCGGGATGCGCCGAACGGCACCTGCCACCAAAATCCCGGCGATGACCAGCGGCAAAATCCACGTGGAAGCGACCTCGATGACCGACTGCATCAGGAGGCCTCCTTCCGTTTCGACAGCTTCCGAAACAGCCGGTCCAGCACAATGGCGACCCCCGTGCCGATGACGGTCGCGACGATGGTCGTGCCGACCACCTCTGTGGGGTGCTGCGACCCGTATTGCAAACGCACCGCGATCACCGTCGTCGGAATGATGGTGATGCTGGCCGTGTTCACCGCCAAGAGCGTACACATCGCGTCACTGGCGCGATCTTTGATGGGGTTGATGGCCTGCAGTTCCTTCATCGCTTGAAGCCCGAGGGGCGTCGCCGCGTTGCCGATGCCTAGCAGGTTCGCGCTCATATTCGCGAGGATCGCGCCCATCGCCGGGGAATCGGGCGGCACAGACGGGTACAGCCAGCGGCCGACGGGACGCAGCAGGCGCGACAGCCAGCGGACCATGCCTGCGCGTTCGGCGATTTGCATGAGCCCCATCCACAGTGCAATGATGGCAATCAGTGCAAACGCCAGTTCCACCCCGTGCTTGGCACCGTCCAGGATGGCCTGTGCGATTTTATCCATGTGCCCGGTGACCATCGCGGTGCCGATTCCTCCGAGAAACAACAGCAGCCAGATGAAATCAATCAAGACAGGCACCCCCAGGGACAAGTCATCATTTCATGGGTATGCCAGTTTGTCCGGGGTTAGACTTGATGAGCTGCAGAACGCTGCGCCCGTCCGATGGGTGGAAGCGCGTGTTCAGCCCGTGAAGGTCCTCCCTCCGGTTGGAGCTTGACCGAAAAAGGGCCATACTCTTATGTAGATGACAGTGTTCTGGAGGTCGCCATGTTTGCCCACCGCACCCGACAGCCGTCCCGGTTCGAAACGAATCAACATGGAAAACGTGCATCCTCGACGAGCCTGTTGTGGTCCGCGGTTGTGATGGGGGTGTGCGTCGTCCTGGTCGCCGCGTTCCTCTACTTCGACCGCAACAACCAAATCAGCCGTTTGATTCAGTCCACCGGCGGCTGGGGCATTCTCCTGTCCGTCGTGCTGATGGCGCTGTTCTGCGTGATTCCCGTGCCATCCGAGTTCCTGATTCTACTGGACATGAGAGTGTACGGCGCGTGGTGGGGCGCGTTGTACAGCTGGGGCGGGTCCATCCTCGGCAGCATCGCCGTGTTTCTCCTGGCCAGGTACGCCGCGCCCAATTTGCTCAAGCACTTGATTTCCGAAGCGCAGATGGACAAGGTCGCAACCTGGGTTCGGCGGCGCGGCATCGTCGGACTCTTGTTGGTTCGCATCATTCCGCTGCCCTTTATCGTGGTCAACTACACGGCAGGCATTGTACGCTCCATTCCACTGTGGACGTTTATTTGGACGACGGCCGTCGGGGGCATCCCCTATTATACCGGGGCAGGCCTCGTCTTCCTGGGGATATCCAAAAAATACATGGTTTGGCTCGCCGTCGGAGGCACCGCCATCGCGGCCATCTGGGTCACCGGCTACTTCTACAACCGCCATACCAACAAACACGTTTGGCGGAGCCGCTAACCGCGGTACAATGCCGTTGGGGGGACTGACGATGCGACAGATTGTGCTGTTTGACGGCGTCTGCAACCTGTGCAGCGCCGCAGTCCAGTGGATCATCCGCCGCGACCGAACCGGCCAGTTTCGATTCGCCTCGCTGCAATCGAACCTGGCCCGCGAGCTGGGGTTCGGTCCCTCGTCCAAAGCACCAGACCCAGAGTCCCTCGTCTACCTGCGCGGATCACGCTCGTTCACGCGTTCAACGGCAGCCCTCTACATCGCCAAAGACCTGGGCGGCTGGACCCAGCTCGCCTTCGCGTTCATCCTCATTCCACGCCCGCTGCGGGACTTGCTCTACGACGTCGTCGCCCGCCGCCGCTACCAGTGGTTCGGCAAACGAGCGACCTGCTGGATGCCGACGCCGCAGCTCCAGGCGCGGTTCCTCGACCAAGGCGAAGCAGCGCCACAGGCTCACCCGCGCACCTGACCGTTCCCCCGGACCACATACTTGCAGCTCGTGATTTCCCGGAGCCCCATGGGCCCGCGGGCGTGCAATTTTTGCGTCGAGATCCCGATTTCTGCCCCAAACCCGAACTCAAATCCGTCGGTAAACCGCGACGACGCGTTGTGGTAGACAGCCGCCGCATCCACACGCGCCAAAAACCGCGCTGCGGCCGCCGGGTCCTCTGTGACGATGACCTCGGAATGCTTGGTGCCGTAACGGTCGATGTGGGCGAGGGCAGCGTCGAGATTGGCGACGACCTTCACCGCCAGCGTCAGCGCCAGGAACTCCGTCTCCCAGTCCTCTTCGATGGCTGGCACGACAGACGTGATGCCATTCGCGTCGAGAATCTGCCGTGTTCGCTCGCAGCCGCGAAGCTCCACGCCGCGCGCGAGGAGCGCGCGCGCCGCAGTCGGCAGCCACGTCTCCGCCACGCCCTCATGCACCAGCAGGGTCTCTGCAGCGTTACAGACCGACGGCCGCTGCGTTTTCGCGTTGATCACGATGTCCGTCGCCATCTCCAGGTTGGCGGCGCTATCCACATACACGTGGCAGTTGCCCACGCCCGTTTCAATGACGGGGACACGAGCCTCTTCCACCACCCGCGAAATCAGGCTCGGCCCGCCGCGCGGAATCGCCAGGTCCACAAGGCCGCGCGCGCGAATCAACAGGTCCACCGTGGCGCGTTCCGCGCGTTCGATGAGCTGGAGAGCATCTGCAGGCAGTCCAGCCGCCTCCAGCCCGCGGCGGAGCGCATGCAAGAGGGCGATGTTCGAGCGCAGCGACTCGCGGCTGCCGCGCAATACCGCGACGTTGCCCGTTTTGACGCACAGGCCGGCCGCATCGACGGTCACATTCGGACGGGATTCGTAGATCATCGCGATGACCCCCATCGGCACCCGCACCCGCTCGATGGACAGGCCGTTCGGCCGCTCGAAGGATTCCACCACTTCACCGATTGGATCCGGCAATGACACGATTTGCCGCAGTCCGTCGGCCGCCTGCTCCATCCGCGACTCGTTCAGCATCAGCCGGTCGATTCTGGCCGGTGCCTGCCCCGCCGCCTCTGCATCCCGGACATCCGAGGCGTTGGCGGCGAGAATCGCCTTGCGTTCTGCCCACAACGCGTCGGCCATCGCTTCCAGGGCGCGGTTTTTTTGATCGGTCGCCGCCATACCCAGGATGGACGTCACTCGCTTGGCGGCCTCCAGCCGTTCCATGACGTAGGTCCGCAGGGTGTCCTCGGCAGCTTCCGGCAAACCGTCCGAAACCGCCGCACCGCTCCACCCGTTCTCTGTTTGCGCCATGCTAGCGCCCCCCCTCGATGAGTACCAAATCGTTGCGGTGAATCACTTCGTGCAGGTTGTAGAACCGCTCGCCCTGCTGCCGCCGTTCCAGCAGCATCTGCAAATCCCGCGCGGAAAAATTGGTGATACCCTTGCCCAGCACGTGTCCCCGCACGGTCAACTCGACGACGGCACCCTCCTGAAAGTCACCTTCCACCCAAACCACACCGGGCAGCAGCAGGCTGCTCGGGCGGGTTCGCAGGGCGTGTGCCGCGCCGTCATCGATGTCGATGACCCCTTCTGGATGCGGTCCGTGCGCCAGCCACGACTGCCGCAAACGCCATGGCTCGGGACGCGCGTGAAACACCGTGCCGACGGCCGTGTCCGCCGCGATTTGCAGCAGCACCTGGTCGATCCGGCTGGACGTGACAATCACGTCGGTCCCCGCCTGCACCGCGATTTTGGCCGCCGCAACTTTGGTCTGCATGCCCCCGGTCCCCACACTGCTGCCTGCACCTCCGGCGAGGCGTTCGATGTCTTCGGTAATTTCCCAGACATCGGAAATGCGCGCTGCGTCGGGGCGCGCACGCGGGTCTGCGGTGTACAGACCATCAATGTCCGTCAGGAGCACCAGTTTGTCCGCTTCGGTGACCAGCGCGGTCAAACTGGCGAGTGTATCGTTGTCTCCGAATCGAATCTCTTCCACCGCGACCGTGTCATTTTCGTTGACAATCGGGATGATGCCGTTGCGCATCAAGGTCAGCATGGTGTTGCGAATGTGGACAAATCGCTTACGGTCCTCGATGTCCGCGCGCGTCAGCAGCACTTGGCCGACCGCCAGGCTGCACTCGTTGAACAGGTGCTGATACGTCTCCATCAACAACGTCTGCCCAACCGCCGCAGCCGCCTGCTTTTCCGGCAGCGTGATGCTGGCGCGCCGCCAGCCAAGGTGACTGACGCCCGCCGCGATCGATCCTGATGACACCAACACGACCTGCCACTGCCGCGATTGCTGAAGTTCAACGATTTGATGCACAATGCGGCGCAGCTTCTCCACCGACAGTCGACCTGCGTCGTCAACCAGGGAACTGGAACCTACTTTCACAACCATTCTGCGATGCGACTTCATGGCGCGCCTCCAGCGACGAGGACGAGACTCGAAGGATTTGAAAAGATGCTCACATGATTTTAAAACAGTATATCAATTCACGGGCCGTCTGGTAAGATTCAGAGAGTTACAAAGAAGCACGGGTCACGGGAAGGAAGGGGTCAAAATGACAGAGCGCAAGGCGTACACCGTCACATTATCCGATGGACGGACACTCAGCGTCATGGAGGCGGGGAACGAACGGGATTTGGCGGTCATCGTTCACAACGGCACGCCCTCGGGTGCCGGACTGCTCACCGAAAACATCGAAGACGCCGCGGCGTTGGGGCTTCGCCTCATCAGTTACGCACGGCCGGGCTATCAAGCGTCGACACGCCAACCGGGGCGGTCGGTTGCGGATGCCGCCAAGGACACGGCAGAACTGGCAGACCTCCTGTCAATCGAGCGCTTTGCCACCTGGGGCATCTCCGGCGGCGGACCGCATGCCCTCGCATGTGCAGCGCTCTTACCCGACCGCGTGGTGGCCGCCGCAAGTCTCGCCGGCGTCGCACCCTATGACGCAGAGGGGCTCGACTTCATGGCCGGCATGGGGGAAGACAACATCGCGGAGTTTGGCGCCGCACTCGAGGGAGAGAAGACCCTCGCCGACTATCTGAGCACCCAGGTGCCCGCGCTGCTCGCCAGCACACCCGCAGAAATGGCAGCCCACATGAACAGCCTCCTCGGCGGCCCAGACAAGGCCGTCTTCACGGACGCATTCGGCGCCGAAATGGCAGGCCTCATGCAGCAAGCCATCGCCGACGGCATCTACGGTTGGCTGGACGACGACCTCGCCTTCACCAAGCCCTGGGGATTCGATGCCGCCCAAATTCGCGTCCCCCTGCAAATCTGGCAGGGCACACAAGACCTCATGGTTCCGTGCAGCCACGGCCAGTGGCTGGCACAGCACATTCCACAGGCCGACATCCACATCTCCGACACGGACGGCCATCTCACCCTGTACCGCACGCGCGTGCCCGAAGTGCACCGCTGGATGAAGGCGCATTTCTAGCGGGATGGAGGCGGGGGCGGGGGGGGGGTTGGGCGAGGCGAGGGCGAGGGCCGGGGGGTTGGGCGAGGGCCGGGGGCCCCGTTTAGGCAGGAATCACGCCTTACAGAGCCGGGATCACGACAGCCCACGGCCCGTTTAGGCAGGGATCACGCCTTATCTCCCGACAGCCTCCGCGCAGCCCGGCCTCATAGGGCAGGAAACCCGCCTTACGACGCCGGGTTCACGCCGACCGTGCACCCGTTTAGGCAGGAATCACGCCTTATCTCCCGACAGCCCACGCGCAGCCCGGCCTCATAGGGCAGGAAACCCGCCTTAAGGGGCCGGGATCACGACAGCCCACGGCCCGTTTAGGCAGGAATCACGCCTTATCTCCCGACAGCCCACGCGCAGCCCGGCCTCATAGGGCAGGAAACCCGCCTTAAGGGGCCGGGATCACGCCAGCCCACGGCTCGTTTAGGCGGGAATCACGCCTTATCCTCCGGCACCCCACGCGCAGCCCGGCCTCATAGGGCAGGAAACCCGCCTTACAGGGCCGGGTTCACGCCGACCGTGCACCCGTTTAGGCGGGAATTGACGCCTTAGGGGGCCGGGATCACGCCAGCCCACGGCCCGTTTAGGCAGGAATCACGCCTTATCTCCCGACAGCCCACGCGCAACCCGGCCTCATAGGGCAGGAAACCCGCCTTAGGGGGCCGGGATCACGCCAGCCCACGGCCCGTTTAGGCAGGAATCACGCCTTATCCCCGGCAGCCCACGCGCAGCACGGCCTCTTAGGGCAGGAAACCCGCCTTACGACGCCGGGATCACGACAGCCCACGGCCCGTTTAGGCAGGGATCACGCCTTATCTCCCGACAGCCCACGCGCCCCGCACCACCCAGCCCACGCGCACCGCGCCCCCCCTACACCCGCGCGCGCTCTCACTCCGCCTGTTGAATCAGCTTCATCTGCGCGCGATGCGTGCGCCGGTGGAGCAGCTCATACATCAGCGGCACGATGCAGAGGGTGAGAATCGTCGAGGTGACGAGGCCGCCGATGACAACGATGGCCAGGCCCTGGGAAATCAGCACGCCTTCGGATGCTCCGACCGCCAAGGGGAGCAGCGCGCAGATGGTTGCCACCGCCGTCATGAGAATCGGCCGAAGCCGCGTGGTGCCTGCTTCGAGCAGCGCGTCCCGAATCGTGAGGCCGCGCTGGCGCTGCTGCTCCACGCGTTGAATCAAGACAATCGCGTTGGTGACGACAATTCCCATCAGCATCAAAATCCCAATCAGCGACGACACACTCAGCGGCTCGCGTGCGATCACCGTGCCAAAGAAGGCCCCAATCAGCGCCACGGGCATCGAGAACAGAATCGCAAACGGCGCCGACCATTCGCCAAAGAGAATCAACATCACCATGTAGACAATACCGACCGCAATCACGATGGCTTCAATCAACTGCGTGAAGCTCTGGCTCTGCTGCAATGCCGAGGACGACTGCCCCACTGTCACGCCCTGTGGCAAGTGAAGGGCGTGGATAGCCTTCATCGCGCCGGCTTGCACCTTGCTCGTGCTCTGCAC
The DNA here is from genome assembly GCF_028751525.1 of Alicyclobacillus cycloheptanicus. Lineage (GTDB taxonomy): Bacteria > Bacillota > Bacilli > Alicyclobacillales > Alicyclobacillaceae > Alicyclobacillus_L > Alicyclobacillus_L cycloheptanicus. The sequence continues at coordinate 2,758,462 of NZ_CP067097.1, read as the reverse complement.
CGTGTAGTCCGCCGTGATCTCGGCGTAGGCGTGTCCATTCTCATGCAATACCGATGTCGGAGTTTGCACGCTGCGCACCGTCGCCACGTCACCAAGTTTCAGGTTCTGCCCGGTCGACGCGGTGACGGGCAGTGCTCGAATCGCCGACAAACTGCTCAAATCCGTGGCACTGTTCAGCTTGGCATCGAGATCGTATGTGGTTCCGTCCACACTGACTGTGCCGAGGTTTTGCGAAGACAGGTAGTCGCTGACGGTCTGGGCAATCTGCTGCGATGTCAGCCCGTACTTAGCAGCCTGTGCAGCATTCGGGACGACTTCAATCTCCGGCTGGGTCTGTCCGAGGTTGCTCGTCACGTTGGCCAGCCCTGGGAAATTCTGAAGACGTTCGACAATTTCATTGGCGCCCTGCGCAATCGCGGCCTGGCTCGGACCGTTTACGACGATGTCGAACGTGGTCTCCCCGCCGCCCGTCGATTGACCCTCGACCTGGATCGTGGTTCCGTCGGTCGCCAGGGGTGCAGTCTGCTTACGCGCCGCCGCCAGGAACTGGTCGACATCTGCTTGGGGCTTCAGGGCCACGGTCAGCGAGGCCTGATTGGTGTTGGTCGAACCCTGCCCCATCCCATAGTCATTGCCGCCGCCCACCGAGGTGTTGACCTGCTGAATCTGGCTGGCGTCTTTTTTCAGCGCCGTTTCCACCTGTTTGGCCTTGTTGTTCGTCACATCAAGCGGTGTACCGACTGGCATCGTGATGGAAATGGTCGCCGACTGCTGCATGGAGTTTTGAATGAACGTGGTGCCCACGGTCGGCAGCACCAAGATGGAGGCGACAAAGGCAATTGCCGTCCCAAGAATCACCCAGCCCTTGTGGTCGAGACACCAGCGGAGCACGGATTGGTATCGTTGCTGCCAGCGGCGCGGCGCAGCGGCCGCGGGGCCCGAGACTCCCGCTTGTTCTGGGTGCTCGTACACAGGATGCAGCGCGCCATCTGCAGGCGCACGGCCTGCATCCTCCAGCAGCCAATCGTATTCGGCACCCTTCGCCCGTTTGCGCACCACGAACAGCCACGCCAGGATGGGGACGACGGTCAAGGCGACGAGCAGTGACGACGCCAGCGAGCAGACGACCGTCAGCGCAAACGGCTCAAAAATCTTTCCAACGATTCCACCCACCATTGCCAACGGCAGGAACACTGCGATGGTTGCCAGCGTCGACGACAAAATCGCGTTCCCCACCTCAGCCGTCGCGTGCAGCACCAGTCTCTTGCCAAACCCCATGCCGCTTCTCCAGAGGCGGTATATGTTCTCGATCACGACGATACTGTCGTCCACGACCCGCCCTGTGGCCACCGCGAGGCCGCCCAGCGTCATGATGTTCAGCGTGATGCCCAGCCGTCCGAGCAAGATGACCGAGGTCAAAATGGAAAGCGGAATCGAAACGATGGCGACCAATGTGGTGCGCCAGTTGCGCAGGAAGAGGAGAATCACCAGGACCGCAAACACGGCACCCAGTACCGCTTCGCGCAAGACACCGTTGACGGAAGCGGTAATCATCTGCGACGAGTCAAACAGCGGCACAATGTGCACACCGGCGGGCAGCTGCCCTTGCAGGCTGTCGAGTTCCTTATGAATGGCCTTGGCGACGTCCACGGTGTTGGCGTTCTCCGTCTTCGACACCGTCACCAAAATGCTCGGTTCACCGTTGGTGCGGTTGATGGAACTGCCGGTCGGCGGCTGCATCGAGACGGTCGCCACGTCAGACAGCGGGATGGTCTGCAGCGTGGTCGACGCACTCGATGCGTTCGCCGCGCCGCCGGCGGACGATGGACTGGTTTCAGCCGCCGCATCACTGCCAGCGGCAGCTCGGCTGCCGGTGCCCGTCGTCGAACCGGGCGCCGCGGCCTTCATCTTTTGCTGCAGCGCGCTCAACTGGGCCTGGAGCTGCTTCTGCGCGCTTTCCAGTGAGCTCACCTCGCCCTGGAGCTTGGCGATGGACTGTGGGTCCTGACTGTCCTTCGGCTGCGCGAGCTGCTGATTGAGCGCCAGCTCTGCACCAAACAGCTGGCCCTGAATTTGCTGCAGCGACGACAGCAGCTGATTCTCTGCCTGAACGAGTCCGACCGTCTGGCCCAGCTGCCCGACACTTTGCCCCAGTGCGCTTTCGCCTTGTGCAACTTGTCCGATGGATTGTCCCATTTGGTTGAGACTCTTGCCGAGGGATTGCTGCAGGCTGGCGGATGGGTTTGAAGGAATCGCAATGGGCAGATTGCGGATATCCGCGAGCGAAGTAAACGTGCTGTTCATCTGTACGGGCTGCACTTTTCCCGCTGCGGTTGCCGTGCCAAGCGGCGTGGAGACATTGTCAGCCTGCAGGTCCTGCAGGACTTGCTCCATCGTCAAGTTGTACTTGCGCAGCTTCGCCGCATCGAACTGAATGACGACGTTGTCTGGGTCCGCGCCGGCGGCACTGACCGTCGCCACACCCGCGACGCCCTGCAAGTCTGGAACGATGGTTTGGTTGACCAGGGTTTTCAGCTGCTGAGTCGATACACGCTTGGAACCGACCGTGAAGGCTAACACCGGCGTGTTGCTGAAGGAGAAGGAATTCACGGAAGGCGTGCCTGCGGTCGACGGCAGGTTGACCCGATTGACAATCTGTTCGACGTTTTGCTCCACCGTGTTCAGGTTGGCGTTCATGTCGAGTTCGAGTTCAATCTGCGATACATTCGCAATCGATGTACTCGTGATGGTCTGGACATCCTGTGTGCCATTGAGCGCTTTTTCGAGCGGCGTGGTAATGTCGTTCGCAACCTGGCTCGGCGAAGCGCCTGGATAGGTAGTCTGAATCGAAATGATGGGCACCGACAAGTCGGGCATGAGGTCTTCCTGCAGACCCAGCGCAGACAGTACCCCTCCGACCAGCACAAGGATGACCAGGATGACAATCACGACCGGATTACGCAAGGAGAACCTGGTTAAAAATCGCATGTTTCGCAAAGCACCCTTCCCAGTGGTATCTGAGCTTGACTTGACGCACGGAAAATTTACTTATACAGTTTAAACGTTTAGATAGATAAATACAATGCCGTTTAATATTAAAACAAGATAAGAAATGAGGCGAAGCGGCATGACAGCGACTGGCTGCGAACCTGATGACCACCCGGCGCAACAAGCAAGGCAGTTTGACAAGGCGCTCTTCACGTTGTTGAAGAACCTCGGTCCGGGACTGATTCAGCGGCTCCAGCACGAACTCACGCCTGGGCAAGTCTTGTTGTTGTACTATGTGCGACAGGAATCGCACACCGTGTCCGCCCTTGCGAAACGCATGCGTGTCAAACCAAGCGCGGTAACGGTGATGCTGGACCGGCTTGAACAGGCCGGCTTTATCGTACGCACGCGGGAGGAAGCGGATCGCCGCGTCGTCCGTGTTCAAGTGACGCCCCGCGGGGAAGATACGGTCCGCAAGGTGCTGCACGCCCGCCGACAAATCGTACAGGCGTGTCTGTCCAGCATCGAACCACGCAAGCTCGACGTGTTTCTGAACACGCTCGACCAGCTCGCGGCCCTGTCCAACGAAATCAACCTGTCGTCCTTGCCGGACGACAACTAGGCTAGTATCCCCCGCTTACTCCTGTCGTCCATACGATCGAAAGAAAGGGCCCTGTCCCAGCCATGCACGAGCGATGCACCTGCCATGCGCTCCGTTGCAGGGCCACCCGTTCCGCTCCGCAGCAAATGGCCCCCTTCCGCCAAAACCTTGGCAGATGGGGGCCTGTTGATGGAATGGGCCAGCTGATGCGTGTTATGCGCGCTCGTGGAGATTCGAGAGCGCCTCAAAGTCCGCGTCACTCAAGGCGATGCCCGCCGCGGCCATGTTCTCTTCCAAATGCGCCACCGACGACGTGCCCGGAATCGGCAGCATCACAGGCGAGCGCTTGAGCAGCCAGGCCAGTGCCAGCTGGGACGGCTTTGCGCCAAGACGCTTCGAGATTTCATCCAGCGGCCCGCCTTCCTTGGCCAATTGACCCGTGGCGAGCGGGAACCACGGAATGAAACCGATGTTGTGCTGCTCACAGTACGCCAGCACTGGCTCTGCGTCGCGCTTCGCGAGGTTGTACAAGTTCTGCACGGTGACAATCTCGACGATCTTCCGCGCTTCTTCAATCTGCTCAACGGAGACTTCGCTGAGTCCGATGAAGCGAATCTTCCCTTCCTGTTGCAGCCGGCCCAGTTCCCCAACCTGCTCCGCCAGCGGCACTTTTGGGTCAATCCGATGCAACTGGAGCAAATCAATCCGCTCCAGTCCGAGGTGCCGCAGGCTCAATTCCACCTGCTGACGCAGGTACTCCGGACGCCCCACCGGAAGCCAAATGTTCGGACCCGAACGCGTCAAACCCGCTTTGGTCGCGATGACCAAGTCTTTGGGATATGGGTGCAACGCCTTCTTTATCAACATTTCGGACACAAACGGTCCGTACGAGTCCGCCGTATCGATGAACGTCACACCGAGTTCGACGGCGCGGCGCAGCACTCGAACCGCCTCTTCCGGGTCTTTCGGGTCTCCCCAGACGCCCGGCCCTGTCAACTGCATGGCGCCGTAACCCAAGCGATTGACGGTCAGTTTGCCGCCAATGGAGAACGAGCCTGACTTCTCTGCAATGCGTGCTTCCATTCCTGAACCCCTCCTGTCCAATTCCAGCGTCCGGCGTTTCCACGCGGGTCAAACACGCAGTTCCAAGACGACGCTGGTCAACGCATGTATCCTGACCCAAAGCAGGGCCCAGCGTGCACGACCGTGCGGCGTGCGCACGCGCCGCCGGCTACGCGGGGGACTCATTTTGGGTCGAGGCGTAATCAAGCCTCCTTAAGTAAGATACCAACAATTTTATAGTCGGTTCAACGAGGAGATAAAGCCAGCTCAGTGGAACCAGGATGTTGATGACAATCCAGTCCCCCACCTCCTGGTCGGGGATGAGTCGAAAGACAGTCAATATGACCACAGCGTAAAACAGGACAAACCACTTGTGTTTCTTCCTCTGCGCGCCGAATACCCGCATGGAGAGTTCCCCCAGCGCCCAAATATGATTCGCGCAAAAGACAGCTTCAAACATCGTCGACATAAAGATGAGGCCGACGCCGAAACGCTGGATGATGAGACCTTGCAACTGGACAAGCTGCAAAACAAAGTCAACCGGGTGGGACAGAACTCTGAGCCCCTCGTAGCCAACAACGCGAATGGTGACGAGATACACACTCAAGACAAAGAACGACCCGAGACCGACAGAGACGAACGGAATCCACACCGAGTTTCGCTTGCGGTGGTCATAGAACGGACACAGCATGAGAAAATTGTTGAACCCAAAGAAGATGGGCAGCAACATGCCGGCTACAGAAATGGAACGAGACAGGCTGACTGGATGGAAAAACACGCCAGCCCACGTACCGCGAAAGAACACCAGGAGAAACGAGGTCCCGAGGACAAACATCACCACGGGAAATACGATGGACGCGACACGCGCAATCGTCTCCAAGCCGTACGCGGCTCCGACCAACGCCACGAGCAGTAACGCGCCGCTCGCCGCGAGACTGGGTGTATTCGGCAAGATACTCTTGACCGTGATGGAATACGAGTACAGGCTCGTGGCCACAAACAATACGTAGCCCGGAATGAACATCAGCGCCGTTGGGATACCGAGGACCTTCCCAAACGTCAACGTCAGCATCTCCACGCCCGAATAGTTTTTGAAACGGGTGTTCAATAACCCGTGAATCCATGCACTGTACATCGCGGCCAGGCATGTGCCAAGCAGCGCCCACTGGCCGTCGACGCCCCCGTAGTAGGCGGCATATCGCGGATAAATCCAAAACAGGAGCGGCAAGTAACTCGTACATAAGATACATACGACTTGATACATGGAGAGCTTGTACATTAAATCAACATCCCTTTGTTGGTAATGGAGACGGTCACTTGGATATCCACTTTTGCGTGCTCAAACATTTGCCCCCATTCCGCCTTCATTTTCTGCTCTTGTTCCGGATGACGTTGAAAGTATAGTCTGCCAAAGCCGAACACATCTGTCTGTCGCTGCTGAAGCTCCTTCATGACAGCAATCGCCTGCTTCGTCATATATTGTGACGTCTCGGCTTCTAGTTCGTTGAGCTGTGTCGGCGGCCAAGGTTTCGGCCGCGGGTCTGCGACTTTCCCGAGGGTGGATGCCAACGTCACGTGGTCCACCAGTACGAGGCTGTTTCCGCGAACGACGCACTTCATTTTGTGTCTGGACCGGATGTCCGTGAGTGACACGAGGCCGTCCTGAAGCGGGAGATCGATGGCCATGCTGCGGGCTTGTTCCGTCAACAGATTTACATAAAATGTTTGCTGTTTGTCCAAGTCGAACACCGGTGCGTTCCCTTTGTAGACCTTCATTCCGCCAAACTGCAGCCTGCTTCCGCTTTCATCCTCGTTTGGAACAACCGTCACGACGGGAATCATTGGGACCACACCTACTTGGGTTGTATCCCGCCAGTACTGCCAAAGTTCCCGATTGACGACGAAGCCCTCTTGGCGAATTTTAAACGCCTTGTCGATAAAATCTGCAGGCGTGTTCGGTAACCCATTCACGCTCAGCACGTCTTTCGCAGAAGTCGGTGTCGTGAGCACGAGTGCCAGACGATTCACCTCCGGCAAGCGCATCAGTTGGGCAATCAGGCTATCCATCCGGTCGCCCGACAAATTTTCATTGATAATGGCCGCACGCAGTTCCGCAATGTCCACCTTGCGATACATTCTGAGTTGAATCGCTCTCAGGGCTTCCGGCAGAGAGTAGGCTTCCACCGACAGGTTTTGAAACTCGGTGGACTGGCCGCCCCCGTCGTTGCCTCCCTGCTGGCCCTGGCTCGTGTGTGTCAAAATTGGAAACTGAATCGTGATCAAAAACTTATTCGGGTCGTCCTGCGCTGGGTCAATCCCTAACCCTGTCACGGGTGCTCTCGTATTAATCGCTTCATAGTCCCAGCAGCCTGGCAAAAACAGCAGGCCCGCGCACAGAAGGAACAAAGCAGCCAATCGTCGTGCCCACTTGTTCATGTTTGCTTCTGTTTCCGCGGAAACTTGGGTCCCCGCGGCACTTCCAACATGGGATGCTGTGCCGGGTCCGTGTAGTCGGATGCTCTTGTCGGATCCTGGTCATGCAAGTGAGATGCACGTTTGTCCAGCATCGGCAGCGGGAAGCGAAAGACGCCATCGAGAAACAAGTCCCGCCAGTGCTCCCCGGCGAGCGGCTCCAGGTACGAAATACCAAAAGACTTGAGTGAGGCAACGTGAAACAGAATGAGGATCACCACCAGCATGACCCCGTAAAAGCCAAACAACGAGGCACCAAGGATATTGAGCCAACTGAGCAGCCGCAGTACCGTAGAAAACTCGTAGCTCGGCAAGACAAACAAGGAGACTGCCGTCAGCGCGATCACGACGATGAGGATGTTGCTGACCAGCCCGGCTTCTACAGCCGCCTGCCCAAGCACTAAGCCGCCGACGATGCCGATGGTTTGACCCATGACTTTCGGCATGCGCATCGCGGCTTCGCGGATGATTTCAATCACCAGCTGCATCATCATCACTTCGGTCGCGGCGTTGAACGGCACGCCTTCGCGAGAACGGGCAATGGCCATGGCCAACGTCTGCGGCATCAACTCCGGATTAAAGTCGACGAAGGAGATATATAAAGCCGGGAGATAAAAAGCGAGCACAAACGACAGCATGCGCAGCCAGCGAACAAATGTCGCTTCCCACCAACTGTGCTGGTCATCCTCCATCGTCTGAAAAAAGTCGATGACCGTGCCAGGGGCAATCAACGCCGTCGAATCCCCGTCGACGAGAATGAGGACCTTTCCCTGCCCGACCTCTTTCACACAGTTGTCAACTCGAGATGTGGCACGCGTCTGTGGAAACAGCGTCCAGTGGTTATCCACGATGCGCTGCTCCAGCGTCGCGCTGCCCGTCAGCTTATCGACGTGCACCGCCTGAATCCGCTTGATGACGGTCGCCACCAGGTTGGGATTGGCGACATCATGTAAATAAAGCACAGCAACTCGATTGCGGCTGCGGTACCCAACGCGCAGTTCTTTGACGGTCAGCGAATCACTTGTCAAGGTCCCGCGCACCAGCCCGATGTTCACATCGATGTTTTCAATAAACGCGACTTGGGGCCCGCGGGTGCTGGACTCCAACAGCGGCGGTTCGACTGGGCGCTGCGGCAGAGATTTCTCGCCCATCGTAATGGCGACATTGAGCCCGTCCACGAACAAGACAATAATGCCGCGGGAGAGTGCCTCCCGAATCTCCCAAAAATTGTCCATCAGAATGACGTTTCCAAGCGGAATGACACGCCGGGCCAAATACAGCGGCATTTCTTTCATCGACAGCCGCCCTGGGTACGAGTGTTCTTGGAGAGCCTGCATCACATCTTCCACTTGTTTTTGGTCGGCAATGGTTTGATAGTACACAACCACTGCTTCCTGGTTTCGAACGACCGTGCGCCGGACGGCAAAGTCATCGCTTTCTCCGGCCGTTTCACTGATGTACTTCAACGTATGACGCAGGCTCGCCGTCATCTTGGGCGCGTCACGGTAATCCGGCACCTTCGGTTTTGGACGGTCAGAGTGGATATCTCGATAGTCCCGCCTATTCAGTCGGTTCAGTTTCAGCACAATGATCGCCCCTTGCCAGCAGAACACTACTATGCGGGAGCATTGCCTGCATTCCCATATCTTATGTAGAACAGGAGGGTTGCGGCCGGATGCGCCTGCGTCGGATAGGTTGAGAAGATTTCGGTCAAGCTGCTGGACAAAGGCACAAGAATGGGATACGATCAATACCGCAGTATGGATATCGGAATACCTGCCTTAACGGCAGACGAGGAGGCCGATGACGTTGAATCCACGTCCAAAAGTCGCGAAGAACATTACAGAACTGATTGGTAGAACCCCGCTCCTTCGACTGAACAAGGTCAGCGAAGAAACGGGCGCAGAAGTGCTCGCAAAACTGGAGTACTTCAATCCGCTGGGAAGTGTCAAGGACCGCATCGGGTTTGCCATGATTGACGCAGCCGAAAAGGCCGGAAAAATCCAGCCGGGAAAAACCACCATCATTGAGCCGACGAGCGGCAACACGGGCATTGCTTTGGCATTCGTCTCTGCTGCCAAGGGGTATCGGTGCATCCTGTGCATGCCGGAGACGATGAGCGTGGAGCGCCGCAACCTGTTGAAGGCACTGGGCGCGGAAGTCGTCCTGACCGAAGGAGCCAAAGGCATGAAGGGCGCAATTGCCCGGGCCAACGAACTGGCGCAGGAAATCGAAAACTCGTTCATCCCGCAGCAGTTTGAAAACCCAGCCAACCCGGAAATCCATCGCCAGACGACCGCCGTCGAGATTTGGGAAGACACCGACGGCGCTGTGGATGTGTTCGTCAGCGGCATTGGGACCGGCGGTACGATTACGGGCGTTGGCGAGGTGCTCAAGTCCAAGAAGAACACCGTCCAAGTGATTGCGGTGGAGCCGACCGATTCCCCGGTATTGTCCGGCGGGAACCCGGGTCCTCACAAAATTCAGGGCATCGGTGCCGGATTTGTGCCCGGCGTGTTGAACACCGAAGTCTATGATGAAGTGGTTCAGGTCAGCAACGACGAGGCGTTTGCGGCTTCCCGCGCAGTTGCCGCGTCGGAAGGGCTGCTCGTCGGCATTTCCTCTGGTGCAGCGATTCACGCCGCAAAAGTGGTTGCAAGCCGGCCGGAAAACAAGGGCAAAACCGTCGTGGTGATTCTTCCTGACACTGGCGAACGGTATCTGTCCACCGCCCTCTACAATCTCGATAAGTAAGCATCGCGATTGGATATCGAATCCACTAGAGCATCAGCTCGCGGCAGCACGGCCGCGAGTTGATGCTTTTTGGCATGTCCCCGGCGCAGCCATTTGTTCCGCGCCGTCCCCCGCTTCAATCCAATTTCAAACTTCCACCCGCATATTGAAATCATCTATGACAACCGCCCACGATGTGGCTATTAGGAGGAGAATCTATGCGCAATCGAATCATTCTTGGCATCGCACTCATCGTGTATTGCATCGTGACCGCGTACACCCTGTACGTGCAGGTGGAGGCGAGAATTCGGGCCGCATCCTTCGCCCGAAACGGACTTGGCGGCGGCTTCACGCCAGGGAGCGGCGGGTTTGCATCAGCTGCCGGTGGTGCGCGCGCCATGTTCGGCGGCGCCTTCGGGGCATCCAGCTGGCTCAGCATCATCAGCCTCATTTGCGTCGGTGTGATCATCGCGATCGCGATGATGCCCTCCGCCGCTCCGTCTCCGGTGTGGGTCAAGGTGTTCGCCGGCATTGCCATGCTGTTGGTGCTGGCCCAGGTGGTCACCGGCCTTATCCATCCGAGGCAGGCCGCCGGCATTGGCACCTACCGTCACTTCTACCAGCAGTCCAACGGAACCTACGCGTACGGCGGATCTGGCAGCTCACAACCAGGCGGGACCGGTTCGACCGGGGGTACGTCCGAGTAAGGCAGTGTGCCGATTCCGCAGGCAGCCGCAAAGAAGCCGTGCCAAGCGGCGGAGAATCGGCTATACTACAATTCGGGTCGTCATTTGAATGACCTTGCCAAAACGCTGCGCCAACCGTAGGAGTTGACACAAGTGACCGTGCTTCGTGGCCGGGACCCTGCGGCGGACACCCGCATGCTTCGGTTCGCCACGCAGGCCGCCAACGGGTGTATGTACATCCTGGCTGGCTTCCCAATCGTCAATTACATACTTGGAAATCTTTTCGCTTCTTCCATCGGTCAGATTTGGGATAGAATTGTACTGGTGATTCTGGCGCTTGCCGCGTACATTCGCTACCGCCATGGCATTCGCCCGCGAGGCTTTCGCTGGTTCCGATTCGCTGGCTGGTATATTCTATATTGTGTCGGACTCCTGCTTGTCGGGGCCCTCACAAATACAAGCATTGCTTTCGATGGATTTAGTATGGATGTTGAATACATCGTCTTTGGCCTGCTGATTCCATTTGTCGTGGAACCGGAGCGTTCGCCCAAGCTGTTGTATGCCATCGTTGCCACCAGCATCCTGCTTGGCATCGACGGGGTGTTTCAGTACATCACGAAGGTGCCGGTTCCAAACAGTTGGTCAGACGTTGGCGAACATGTCCGAACGCGCGTCTTCTCCGTGTTTGGGTCGCCGGCAGAATTCGGGGCCAACATGGAAATGGCAATCCCGATGTTATTCGCACTGCTCATGCTCGACAAACACCGCGTTCGACGCTGGTTCTACGCCATGGGCGGCGCATGCTGTCTGTGTTCGCTGCTGTTCACATATAATCGGGGGGCGTGGCTGGGGCTTTGTGTTGGGCTTTTGTTCATCGCCGTTGTGTATGAACGACGGTTGCTGCTCGTGCTCGTCATCGTAGGTGCAGTGCTGTTTTTCGTGCCGCCGATTCACCAGCGCGTCATGGACTTGTTCAGCCCCGTGTACGCCATCAAGTCGGCGCAGGGCGGCCGCCTCGTCCGCTGGGAGTCTGCCTTCGAGGCGATGACGCCGGCCCCGCTGTTTGGTGCTGGGCTGGGGCAATTCGGGGGAGCGATTGCTGCGGCCCACAACTTGTCCCTGTACTCGGACAGTTACTTTGCCAAAGTGCTGGGTGAGTCCGGCTTGGTCGGCCTGGTCCTGTTCTGCAGCATGCACATCGCGATGGTGTGGGAAATCATGCAAACCGTGGTTCGCCCGGCGCGCGGATATGACCGGATTGTGGCGTTGGCTGGACTTGCTGGAATTGTTGCGATTTTGGCGCATAGTTTTGTGGAGAACCTGTATGAGTATGCCCCAACTGTGCTACTCTACTACATGATGGCCGGACTGCTGTTGTTGTGGGGACGGATGCTGGACAACCCCGACACCCACAACCCGCCGGCGGTTGGGGCTCAGTCGACCGCTGACTGAATGGGTGTCTCAAGGCGGGGGGTCACTGCCCGTCTTGTGCTCGACTTTTGGAAAGGGTTGTTCATGCCCATGGTATATGACATTTTCAACACGGTATATTTTATCGTTCAGGTCCTGACCGGCGTTGTGGCCATCTATCAGTTTGCCATGTCCTTCTTCGGGTTTGTGCACCGCAGGGAGGCCATTACGCATCCGCCGCAAAAGCAGTTTGCGCTGCTGATTCCGGCCCACAACGAAGAGCGTGTCATTGGACCGCTCATTGACAGCCTCGCGGCGCAGCAGTACCCGAGAGAACTGTTTGACATTCATTTAATCGCGGACAACTGTACGGACCATACGGCCGAGGTCGCCCGTAAGCACGGGGCCATCGTCCACGAACGGACGGACACAGAAAAGCGGGGCAAAGGCTTCGCCATCGAGTGGATGCTCGAACAGTTGAAGCTGTCCGGTGAGACCCCGGACGCAATCATCATGTTCGATGCTGACAACCTGGTGGACCCGAAGTTCTTGTCCATCATGAACGACAAACTGTGCCGCGGTCATCGCGTCGTGCAGGGCTATCTTGGCGTCAAGAACCCGTTTGACACCTGGGTGAGTGTGTCCCTGGCCATTTCCTATTGGTACGACAACCGGATGTGGCAAAACGCTCGTTACAACCTTGGACTGCCCTGCGCGCTTGGGGGCACGGGACTTTGTATTGACTACGCGCTGCTGCAGGAAATGGGCTGGGACGCGACCGGACTGACCGAAGACCTGGAGTTCGGCGTGCGCTGCGTCGCGCGCGGCATCATCCCCGTGTGGGCCCACGATGCCAAGGTCTACGACGAGAAGCCATTGACCATTCTGGCCTCCTTCCGCCAGCGGCTGCGGTGGCAGCAAGGTCACTTTAACTGCGCCAAGCAATACATGGTTCCGCTGGCCAAGGGCGGCATCCGGGAGCGCAGCATGAGCAAATTCGATACCGCGGTTTACCTGTTCCAGCCGATGCGGTCCCTGATTGTGTTCCTGATGTCCATCATGATGTTCTTGGTCAACTTCCTGATTCCAATGACGGGCGCCCCGCATCCCGCGCAAATCATCCCGCCGAACGTGTGGGTGGTCATTTCCGCCGTCCTGTTCTTGGAAATGCCGCTCGCGCTGCTGCTCGAGCGCGTGAACTGGCGCGCGTACTTCGGGCTGATTTTAGCGCCCATTTTCTTGTGGACATGGGGCCCCGTCACCCTCTACGCGTACTTCACCCGCAACAACCGTCGCTGGTACCATACCGTCCACCGACGCTCGATTCGACTCGACCAGGTCCACGGACGCTAAACCAGGCTTGCGAAGACTCGCGAACGCTCGCAAAGGCGCTCCCGTTCATGCGGGAGCGCCTGTTTTGTCACACGGTCACTTCGCTTGCGGTCACTTTGACGGTGCGGCCTCATCCAGTAGCTGATTCAGCTTCTGATACGTCGGCGGAAATTCCGCTGTGTAGCGCAGGAATTGCGGAATCGGGTAACGCACCCCGCCGCGGTTCGTGCCTTCCAGCCCCGCAACCAGGTCGTCCGCCGCCGAAAATGGAAAGCTGAAGGCCATTTCGTGGTCGTGTGTCTGGGCAAAGACGCGATCGCCATAACACGGCAAAATCACCTGAGGTTCCCCGGTTCGAAGCGTTTTAATGGCGATGTCCGCACAATCCGCCCGCGCAGAGAAGGTCGAAGGAATGCTGCCGCCCCGCAAGTACAACGCCGCCGCGACCAGGCGCATGACCTGCGCCGAGTTCGCATAGACGACCACAACGTCCGGATCGAACGGCGCGCGTTCGAGCGGAAACGACACGAAGAATCCGCTTTCTTCAGCCGTCAGCTTGGGCACGTCAGCCTCCGTCCGCTTCGCTGTCTCTTCGTCGGCGGTGTACATCCCGCAGACGAGATTGCCATCCGTGTAGTAGTCCAGTGCCGGCTTGTAGCCGAACGCGACTTTTGCAATCGGGCAGGAAAGGTCCTCCCCGTTCATCGCGATGGTCCAGCCATAACGGCGCGAAAAACCAATCGACTGGCAAATGGTGATGTGCTCGCCGAAGTCACGGACGGGACGCTTCGCCTTTGCGGGTAAATCAGAATCGGACGAAACGATTTTGACGCCCACCGGAAACGTGTCTGGTCGTACATACTTGTCAATCTGTGTGCCAAGTTCTTTTGCGTCCATCAGCCTCACCCTCTCCCTCACATCCCCGTGGTAAGACACGCGGTGTGTTTTCACCTCCCATTGTATCGCGAATGGAGCTTGTCGCGACTGGAGATTTGCCGATGAACGTGGATCACAGCGCACAGGGCCAGCGACCGTCCCTGGACGGCGGCTGGCCCGCGATGTGCACAACTTCTGCTTAGAAGACGCGTTTCTCGTCTTGGTACTCCTTCAAAATCTCCACGGCTTCCCGGAATCGGATGGAATGCACGACCTCCCGTTCACGCAGGAACTTCAAGCTGTCCTGCAGGTCCACGTCGTCCGTGATGTCAATCAGCCACTGGTAAGTCGCTCTCGCCTTCTCCTCTGCGGCGATGTCTTCGTGGAGATCCGCAATCGGGTCACCTTTCGCCTGAATGTACGCGGCTGTCCAGGGAACGCCAGCGGCGTTGTGGTAAAAGAGGGCTTTGTCGTGATCGACATAGTGTTCTCCGAGCCCTGCAGCTTTCATTTGCTCCGGCGTGGCGTCCTTGGTGAGTTTGTAGACCATCGTTGCAATCATTTCCAGGTGGGCGAACTCTTCTGTGCCGATGTCCGTCAACAGGCCGATGACCTTGTCCGGGATGGTGTAACGCTGATTCAAGTAGCGCAGCGCAGCCGCCAGTTCTCCATCTGCGCCGCCGTACTGCTCAATCAAAAACTTCGCCATTTTCGGGTCGCACTTGCTGACCCGAACCGGATATTGCAGCTTTTTCTCGTAGATCCACACGGGATGACCACCCCCAGCGATGAATTGCGTTCAGACCGGGTATGTAACGACGAACGACACTTGCCAAGCCGAGCTGCTCGCCAATGGGCTACACTTGCCAAGGCCAAGGGCCTTCGGCCCAGGTCCACTGCGAGCCGACCGGACTGTTGCCGAATCCGCGGATCGGTCCAAATGCGGACTCAAACTGGGCCATCAGCGCCGTCTTTCTTCGCTGGAATTGCGCAAACTGGGCGATTGCCTGCGTATCGTCCGGGTGGGTGTCGAGGTACAGCGTCAATTCCACCAACACAAAATCAATGGCCTGCAGCTCGGACATCAACTGATAGTACTCGCGTGGAACGACTCGGCTCATGACTCATCACCATCCTTGGACCGCTCCCGCCTGGGACGCTCATACGGGCTGTATAGGTCTGGCCACAAGGTGCCGCGGCGCAGCGCTTCGCGCGGTGAAAATTGACGCAGGTTCTTTGGCTGGTACACGATAAATTGGTTGGGCGGCACAATGTACATTTTGGGCTCCAAGGGCGGGCAGGGGTCAAAGGGGCTCCGGTACGGCGTATAGACTCGCCACTGGCGATCCATCGGGCGAAATCCCTCCTTCTTCACATCACGAAGCGGGTTCTACCCTCACCGTATGCAGCCGGATGGCGTTCAAGAAGCCAGGGACAATCCGTGGGAAACAGTTGTCACAACTGGGACGACGCAGGAGATGCGGTGACTAATGCAGGTACAGGGCCACGCCGATGCCGACGACACACCCGCCGATGACTTCAATGGGTTTGTGGCCAATTTGCTCATTCAAGACCGGCCAGTCAATCATAAACCAAGGAAGCTTGACGACGGGTATCGGTTGCAGCCCCTTCAGCTTGCTCTGGGACTCAATCGGATTCAATTCAAGGTTTTGCCCCTGGGGCACAGAGGGTTGTCCAGCGGGCGGCGCGGCGGCGCCGTCTGCACGGTGTTGAGGCTGCTGAATCTCTCCAGTGCGCAGTGCGTGACCTCGGAGGTCGTTCAGCAGGCGGTTCAGCACGGCGGCCTGACGACCGGTTTGCCACCGAACCCCCGCCGCATCGTACATGACGATGAGGGCGATGAAAATCGCGATCGCCAAAATGGGGTTGCGTCCGCCCGCACGCAGCCACAACTCGGTCACGAGCGCGACGACAAGCGCTGTGTGAGAACTCGGCATCCCCCCAGACTGCCGCATGCGGGCCCAGTCGAAGCGGCGAAGTTGAATCATAATGATGATGGGCTTCAGTATCTGCGCCACGACCATGGCCACCAATGGGCCAATCCAGATGTAGGACGAGTCCCGCAGGACGATGTGGTCAGGCAGGATGGTGTCGTGCAACACGCGCTTGTCACCTCCACAGTGGTCAGAGTCGTGGGCCGAATCGTGATGGCCGAATCATGGTCATCCGGATGCGACCGCCTTCGTTACGCGGCCGGCCTCCGAACCGCATCCGTACAGTTCCTCTTACGGCAGTATACCGCACCGGCACGATGCATTTCACGCCTGGCTGCGGCTACGCCTGTGCGCGCCGCTGACGGTTTGCCTCATACAGCAGCACCGAGCCAGCGATGGCCGCATTGAGGCTGTCGGCCATGCCGGTCATCGGGATGCGAATCTTGACCGTCGCCAGCGCCGCGGCTTCCGGCGACGCGCCAAACGCCTCCCCGCCGACCAAGATGAGTGTCGGACGGCAAAAGTCGAGCGCGTCACAGTCCATGTCGGCGTGCGCGTCCGCGAGCGCCACCTGTCCCTCTGGCCACGCCTGTCGCCATGATGAAATCAGGGCCACAGAGTCGCCGTGGTGCACCGGGAACCGAAAAATCCCGCCCATGGACGCCCGGACGACCTTTGGCGAAAACGGATCGACCGTGCCTGTGCCGCAGTAGACGGCATCTGCACCGAACGCATCGGCGCTGCGCAGGAGCGTGCCGACATTTCCCGGATCACGAACGCCATCGAGGGCCACGCAGAACGACGCCTGCCCGGGCGGCAGGGCGGCGTTTGGAAGTTTGGCGACCGCAATGACACCCTGCGAGGTCACGGTGTCGGACACTTCCGCGAAGGCACGAGGCGCAACTTCGATGACGGGCACACCGCGTTGCATGGCCGCCTCCGTCAGCGGGTCGGGCAGTTCGTCCGTCCCCACATCCCACAGCACCGCCTCGACTTCAAAGGAAGAACGAAGGCACTCCTCCACGAGTCTGCTGCCCTCGACGAGAAAGGCGCCGTGGGTCTGGCGGCCCTTTTTCGCTTTGAGCTGGCTCCAGCGGTGAATTTTCGGGTTTTGCGGTGATTCGAGATACAATCATGAGCCCTCCTGCGTATGAAAACCCCCGGCCGCAATGCAACCGGGAGTTTGAACCTGTATGAATCGACACCAGACCAGGACGCAGGCTCCGCCTGCGACGTTCGCAGCGGTGGATGAACCCCCACCACATGGACCGTGTCCTCAGGCGTCGAGTTTGGTACGGGCGACGTTCACCAGCTCGGTGAATGCCTGGGAATCCGCAACGGCCAGGTCAGCCAGCATCTTGCGGTTCACTTCGACTCCGGCCAGCTTCAGTCCGTACATCAACCGGCTGTAGGACAGGCCGTTCAGGCGGGCAGCGGCGTTGATGCGCTGAATCCACAGCCGACGGAAATCACGCTTGCGGACCCGACGGTCGCGGTACGCGTACATCAGGGACTTCATGACCTGCTGCTTGGCGGTTCTGAACAGCCGGTGCTTGGAGCCGCGATACCCCCTCGCGAGTTTCAGAATTTGTTTATGCCGACGGCGTGTCACCATGCCGCTTTTTACACGTGCCATTGTAAAATCCTCCTTTGTCCTTCTGCGCAGCGGAATCTTTCATCCACGACGCGGGCTCGTCCTCCGCCAGGGAAGCGGCCACTGGTGTTGTTGCGCAGCAGACGGACCGTCTGCCTGCACCGATGTACAGGATTACTTCACGTACGCAATCATCTGCTTGATGCGGCGGGTATCGCCGCGCGAAACCAATGTGGTGCCGCGCAGATGGCGCTTGCGTTTCGGGGTTTTGGCAGCAGCTTTATGGTAGGCAAACGCGTGCGCGCGCTTCAACTGGCCGGATGCTGTCTTCTTCACGCGCTTCGACAGGCCGCTGTGTGTCTTCATCTTTGGCATTGAAATGTCCTCCATTTCGTGATGTGTCCACTACGTTCACGGATGTGTGCGGGCCCCGCTGGCACCGCGCGATGCTCCCAAGCGAATCACGATGTTTACGCGCTGGGCTGCTTCGGAGCCAGAATCATGACCATGCTGCGCCCTTCCAGCTTTGGAAACCGCTCTACGATGGCTTGTTCTGAAGCTGCCTGGGCAAGTCGCATCAAAACCTGCTGGCCGATGGACGAATGCGTGATTTCACGTCCACGGAACCGAACGGAGACCTTTACCTTATCTCCCTCAGCAAGGAACTTCATGACGTTTTTGAGTTTCACCTGGAAGTCGTGTTCTTCGATGTTCGGCGTCATCCGAACTTCTTTCAACAACACAACCTTCTGGTTCTTCCGAGCTTCCTTTTCCTTCTTGCTCTGCTCGTACTTGAATTTGCCGTAGTCCATAATCCGGCAAACCGGCGGTCGAGCGGTCGGCGCGACATTCACCAGGTCCAGGTTCTTCTCTTCTGCAATTCGGCGCGCATCCCGCAGCTGCATGATGCCGAGTTGCGTTCCGTCCTCGTCAATGACGCGAACTTCCCGCGCGCGAATCCCGTCATTCACTTGAAAGTCGTCTTTGCTAATATCGTGTCACCTCCAAAAATGGTCCAAAAACCTCCGCTAGGGTCAAAAAAAGCGCGAACTCAGTTCGCGCCCCATGCATCCATCACGACAAGGCGCCGCCTCGCGACACGCCCCGCACTTGACTGGAATTATGAACCCGTCGGCGTCAGCCCACAAGGTGAGAAGCGCGATGCTTCTACTTGGATATCGTTACACTCGATTTCCAGCCTATTGTAACGAACAAACAACGGTGTGTCAAGGCAAGCGGACTCAAGCGGCAACATTGTGGCATCCTGTGCTCAAATTTCAGCACTATAGATCACTGCATCTGCGAACCCACCAGGAGCGCCTTGCGGTCGACCTCGTCGCGCAGCCGGGCTTCAAAGTCGCCCAGCGGTATCTGCCCCTGGTCGCCTGTGCCGTAGCGGCGGACGCTGACGCTGCCTTCCGATTGTTCGCGTTCGCCGACCACCAGCGTATACGGGGTCTTCAACACCTGCGCCTCGCGAATCTTGTAGCCGATTTTCTCCGAGCGCGCATCCACTTCGACCCGAAACCCTGCGTCACGCAGCGTCCCCGCAACTTTGTCTGCATAGTCGACGTAATCCGCACCCACGGGCAGCACGCGCACCTGCACCGGCGCAAGCCAGGCCGGGAACGCGCCCCCAAAGTGCTCGGTCAAAATGCCGATGAACCGATCGACGGACCCGAAAATCGCACGGTGGATCACGACCGGACGATACCGCTCATTATCGGCGCCCACGTAACTCAGGTCGAAGCGCTCCGGCATCTGGAAATCCAACTGAACGGTGGCACACTGCCAGGTGCGGCCGATGGCGTCCCGCACGTGGAAGTCAATCTTCGGCCCGTAAAACGCGCCGTCCCCCGGATTGATGCGGTACGCCACACCCGCCCCCTCCAGTGCGCGCTTGAGGGCGCTCTCCGCCTGTTCCCACAGTTCATCCGAACCCATGGAATCCTCCGGCCGAGTCGACAACTCCATATGGTAGGAGAATCCGAACACGCCGTAGATGGTCTCGACCAGCTTCAGGACACCCTGAATCTCCGATTCGATTTGGTCCGGCCGGCAGAAGATGTGGGCGTCGTCCTGGGTAAACGTCCGCACCCGCATCATCCCGCCCAAGGTGCCGCTTAACTCATGGCGGTGTACCTGACCATACTCCGCGATGCGCAGCGGCAAATCACGGTATGACCGCTGCTTGTGCTTGAAGATCAACATGTGCCCCGGACAGTTCATCGGCTTCATCGCGAACAGTTCTTCGTCGACACGCGTCACGTACATGTTCTCCTGGTAGTGTCCCCAGTGACCGGACTGCTCCCAGAGCCGCTGGTTCATGATGATGGGTGTGCGCACCTCCTGGTAGCCGGCGGCCACCTGCAGGGAGCGCTCGTACGCCTCCAGCTGATTGCGGATGATGAGCCCGTTTGGCAGATAAAACGGCATGCCAGGCGCTTCTTCGGAGAACATAAACAGTTCCAGTTCCTTGCCAAGCCGCCGATGGTCGCGCTGTTTGGCCTCTTCCAGCCGCTTCAGGTATTCCTCAAGCTCGGACTTTTTCGCGAATGCCACCGCGTACAGCCGGGTCAACATCTCACGGCTGGCGTCACCGCGCCAATAGGCGCCCGCGATGGACATCAGCTTGAAGGCCTTGATGCGCCCGGTCGACGGCAAGTGCGGCCCGCGGCAGAGGTCGACGAACTCGCCCTGTTTGTAGATGGTGATGGTTTCAGCCGCAGGCAGGTCCTGGATGATCTCGACCTTGAACCGGTCTTCCCGCGCCCGAAACATCGCCAAGGCCTCGTCCCTGCTGATGACTTCGCGAATCACCGGAAAGTCTTCCTTAATTATCTTCTGCATCTCGGCTTCGATGCGCGGAAGGTCGTCCGGTGTAAAGTCGTGATCGGCAAAATCGTAGTAGAAGCCGTTCTCAATCACCGGCCCGATGGCAAACTTGGTGCCCGGAAACACCCGCGCAACGGCCTGTGCCATCACGTGCGCGCAGGTGTGGCGCATGACATCCACGCCTTCCGGGTCGCGCAGGGTCAGCAGTTCGACGTCGGCATCCTCATCGAGCGTGCGCGACAAGTCGAGGACCTTTCCGTTCACTTTGGCCGCGACTGCCTCGCGGGCCAGCCCGGCGCTGATGGACGCGGCGATGTCGGCGAACGTGGTGCCTGCGTCATAGATGCGCTCGGACCCGTCTTTGAGTCTCGCTTTGACTTGCTGCTTCACTTCCTGCATGCTCTTCAGTCCCCTTTTATGAGTCCTTGTACACTTCAGCGCCAGAACAACAGAAAGCCCCCCGTCCCAACTGGGACGAGAGGCGCTGCTCCCGTGGTTCCACCCACATTCGACCACACCCCGGCACTGGCAGCTCTTCGTGCGCACACCAGCCAGGCGTGACCCTCAATGCGCGTATAACGTACGCCCCGGCTGTCATTTCACGCGAAGTCCGCTGTGCATGCCCAAAGGGCACTGGGACGGACGCGATTCCTGACAGCAGCTTGGAAAGTGGTGTCCCTGATGAATTCGTGAGAAACGCTTGCAGCCAACGGCGCTTCCTCTCTGGCACGAACGCGCATCCGGGCGCGTCTTTCCGCAACGCTGAAGCTGTTCAATTCACAACCGATACACTATAGCGGATACTATAGCGAAGTCCCAGGATGCTTGTCAAGGGAGCGAACCGCCCCGCGGAACCCCCGCCGAACCCGCCTCTCCTCGGACGTCAGAGGCGTCAACGTCTTCCACGGTGTGCCCGGTGTGCCCGGCGCGGGCGGCGCGCATCAATTCCTGACAGGTGGAACAATGGTCACAGCGAGCCGCACGGTCCAGAAACACGCGCTCGACCGTCTCCGAGAAACTCGGCCATGGCGCCGCCGACGTGATGTCGTGGATCACGATGCTGCACGGCGAACGCATGATGAGGATGCTCATCGCGAGGTCTTCGCTGTTGACCTCTTCCCCTTCTGATACCGTGTACGCGGCGGTGGTGACTTCCGCATCGCGAATCAACTCGCCGCTGGCGTCGCAGAGCCAGACGCGTTCGTCCGAGCAAAACAGGTGCAGGGTTTGCTCCGTCCTCGGCTGCGCATCCAGCATATAGCGCAGCATCGCGACAAATTCCTCGTATTCACGGTCGTTTAGAAACTGGTCGACCATCGTCTGGATGGCGCCGTCTATCTCTTTCTGTGCATCCCGCATGCGAAACCGCACAAACGCATCCAGGTTCAGCGGCACGTCGTGATAAAGTGACTTGGTCAGAGCCTCCAACAGGAGGGACGCGATGGTCTCCTGCGACGGCAGATCGCCATCATCGTTCCAATGTTTGCGGACCGCGTGGAAGGTGAGGAGGGACACATATTCGCGCTCCTCTTCATCCAAAAACGAATACGCCGCCTCCATCCGTTGTTGAATCCATCCATGCAGCCAATCCTGCAACAAAAATGACGCGACGGACGCCGCCAGCTGCGACTCACCGTCAGGTCCCCAGGCGACAATCAGCCGTTTGCTGTCAGACTCCACCCCAGTCACTTCAAATCCATCTTTCATCAGTACCTGAGAGAGTGCTGCGGACGAGATCGTTGACCGTATTTCTAGGGTGTGCACAGCCACCAGTCCTCCCTGGGCAAATCTGGTCTCTCAGACAGTATTGGACGAAGTGAAAAGGAGATATACCCGCGGCACGACTCAGCGGTGTTGGCGCGGCGATTGCCAGTGCAAAGACTTGTCACACATGGCGCGTCGTTTTCATACAGTGATGAAGGTTGTATCACTTCTCCAGTCGTGCCTTCGCTTGACATCCTTTCAAGTTCCCCCGCCGACCGCCGCCAACCGCACGGGCTGTCATGCGATCGTATGCCCCGTCGTTGACCGTCGAATGCGGCAGACGTCAACGTACATGCGCGGAGATTTCCGGACGTCGCGCTGTCAAATCAAGGTAGACAATTTCCCACCACAATCGGTATGATGAAAGAATCGAGTCGACCCAGGACCGGCGGACACTGTGCCGCAGCAGCAACCCTGCTGCAGGGTCGGAAGGAGGTTCCCATGTCCATTCAGAACAGCGAGATCCGTCTATCCGCACGCCCGATTGGCATGCCCACGATGGAAACGTTTCAGTTTGTCGACATCGACATGCCGACACCGCGCGATGGACAAGTTGTGCTGAAGCTGCTGTACCTTTCCGTCGACCCCTACATGCGCGGGCGGATGAGTGACGCAAAATCGTACGTTGCGCCGTTTGAAGTCGGGAAGTCCTTCGAAGGCGAGGCGGTTGCCCAAGTGGTCGAGAGCCGTCACGACCGGTACGCCGTTGGCGACATTGTGTTCGGACGCCTCCCCTGGCGACGCTACGGATTGTCGGACGGCCACGGCATCCGCAAGCTTGATTTGTCCATCGCGCCGATGACCGCCTACCTCAGCGTGCTTGGCACCACGGGGCTTACGGCGTACTTTGGCCTGTTTGACATCGGGCAGCCGAAGCCGGGTGAAACGGTCGTCGTCTCGGGCGCGGCTGGTGCTGTCGGCATGACCGTGGGTCAGATCGCGAAGTTGTGCGGGTGCCGCGTCGTCGGCATTGCGGGCTCGGACGCGAAAACCGAGTACCTGGTTCAAGAACTCGGATTTGACGCGGCCATCAACTACAAGACCCAGAACCTGCACACCGCCCTGAAGGAAGCATGCCCGAACGGCGTCGACGTGTACTTCGACAACGTCGGCGGCACCGTGACCGATGCGGTACTGCTTCGCATCAATGACGATGCGCGAATTCCTGTCTGCGGACAGATTGCGCTCTACAACCTGGCAAAACCTGAGATGGGGCCGCGGCTGCTGTCGCAGCTGGTGGTGCACCGAGCGCTGATGAAAGGCTTCATCGTCACAGACTACCAGCCTCGATTCCCCCATGCGATTCGGCATCTCGCAAGCTGGGTACGCGCCGGCCAACTCAAGTACAAAGAGACCATCGTGGAAGGATTTGAGAACGTCCCGGACGCTTTTCTCGGTCTGTTCCGCGGCGAAAACATCGGGAAGCAGCTGGTGAAAGTCGCCGATCCACAATAATCTGCGCGTCCGAACGAGGCTGCCCACAATTCGCACAGGGCCGCCTTGTTCGGAGCCCTTCATCCTGCTCTGCCCCACCCTGCTGCATCACCCGTCCGCACGCATTTCAATTTTTCTGATTCTCCTGAGTCTCTCGGAAAGGACGATTGGGTTGCGAGTTTTTCTCGACCTCATGTGGTTTTTCAAAAAACATCGAACGCGGTACATCACCGGCGTCGGGCTGCTCATGCTCGTCTCCATCATTGGACTCGTCCCACCGCGCGTCGTCGGCATCCTGGTCAACCAGTTTGGCAGCCACACCCTGACCCGCGCGCACTTGTGGCAGGGCATCCTGGCCATCGCTGCGACTGCGCTGGCCACGTATGTCCTTCGCTACTGGTGGCGCATGTATTTGTACGGCGGCTCCATCCAGCTCGCGACCGACCTGCGTGCCACCCTCTATGAGCACTTCACCAACATGTCGCCGCAGTTCTATCATCAAAAGCGTATCGGCGACTTGATGGCACATGCGACCAATGACATTCAGGCCGTCCAGGAAACGGCTGGAGACGGCATTCTCACGCTGGTCGACTCCATTACGACGGGCGGCGTCGTGATCGCGACGATGGCCATCGTCATCAACTGGAAACTCACGATGCTCGCGTTGCTGCCGTTGCCGGTCATCGCCCTGACGGTCAGCCGCTACGGAAAATTGCTGCATGACCGGTTTTTCAAAGCCCAGGCGGCCTTTTCGGACATCAACGACCGCGTGCAGGAGCACATCACAGGCGTGCGCGTGGTGCGCGCGTTTGGACAGGAAGCGTGGGAGCGGGAGAACTTTGTCGCGCTGTCGCAGGACGTTGTGGACAAGAACGTCGCCGTGGCGCGCATCGATGCACTGTTTGACCCCACCGTGTCCGCCATCGTGGGCGTGTCCTACTTTTTGTCCATCGCGATTGGCGCGGTCTTCGTCGTGCATCACCAGTTGAACATTGGGCAGCTGACCACCTTTACGATGTACATCGGACAGCTGGTCTGGCCGATGATGGCGCTCGGCTTTCTGTTTAACACGGTGGAGCGCGGACGAGCCTCGTACGGACGCATCCAAGCCCTGCTCGCCGTGAAGGCGGACGTGTACGACCGGGCGGGTGCGCTTGAACGCGTGCCAAGCGGTGACGTGGTCTTTGCGGTCCACCGGTTTCAGTACCCGGATGCCGCTGCGTCCGCACTGGAAGCCGTACACCTGACCATCCGTCAGGGCCAGACCCTGGGCATCGTCGGCCGAACCGGGTGCGGCAAGAGCACCTTGCTCCGGCTGCTGCTGCGGGAGTTTGACGTAACCGACGGCGACATCTGGATTGGCGGGACGTCCATTTACGATGTCACACTGCACGCACTGCGCGGGGCGATTGCCTATGCGCCGCAGGATGACTTTTTGTTCTCGGCGTCCATCGCAGACAACATCGCCTTCGCCAAACCGGGTGCGACGCGGGAGGAGATTGAGCGCGTCGCGAAAATCGCCTGTGTCCACGACGATATCCTGCGCTTTGCCAAGGGGTATGACACGGTCGTCGGCGAACGCGGCGTCACGCTGTCTGGCGGCCAGAAACAGCGCATCTCCATCGCCCGGGCGCTCCTGCTCGACGCAGAAATTCTGCTCTTGGACGACACCTTGTCCGCGGTCGACGCCCGCACAGAGACACACATCCTCGACGAATTGCGGCGAAATCGAGTCCATCGGACCACGCTGATTGCCACCCACCGCTTGAGCGCAGTGGAACACGCCGACCAAATCATCGTCCTGGACGAAGGCCGGGTGGTCGAACAAGGGACCCACGCACAGCTGCTGACGGCGGACGGCTGGTACGCCGATATGTACCGGCGGCAGCAGTTAGAAGCCTTGGTAGAGCGAGGTGTGTCCGGTTGAGTGTAGAGATTGAATCCGTGATTCCAAAGACCGATCGCGGCACCTTGACACGCCTCCTTCGCTACATGCTGCCGCATCGGAAGCAGCTTGTCCTGGGGCTGCTCCTGCTCATCCTCGCGACCGCTACCGACGTCGTGCAGCCGATTCTCGTGAAGGTATTTCTCGATCGCGACTTGATTCCCCGCCACTTTGTGGAGGGGCCCCTGCTCCTGATGGGCGTCGGTTATGTGCTGCTGATATTTCTCACGTCCGCGCTCAATGTCGGGCAGCTGCTCCTCTTTCAGACGCTGGCCTTGAACATCATCCAGCGGCTGCGCGTGGAACTGTTCGACAAGCTGCAGACCCTTGCGCTCGCCTTCTTCGACCGAACGCCGGTCGGCGTCCTGGTGTCGCGCGTGACCAACGACACGGAAGCCATCCTGCAAATGTTCATGACCGTACTCTCAACGTTCGTGCAGAACATTGCGGTGCTCATCGGCATCATGGTGTCGATGTTCGTCCTCAACGTGCGCCTGGCCACGTACTGTCTGCTGCTCTTGCCGGTGATTCTCGGCATCATGTGGCTGTATCGCAAAGTCACCTCGCCGGTCTTCCACCTGTCGCGGCAGCGTCTGTCATTCTTGAACGCCAAGTTGAACGAATCACTGCAGGGGATGTACGTCATTCAGGCGATGCGGCAGCAGCGCCGCCTGCGTCAGGAGTTTGGCGAAGTCAACGAGTCCTACCGCCGCGCACGCTACCGCAACATGCAATTGAACGCCCTGTTGCTGCGGCCGCTGATGGACGTCGTCTACATGGGCACGCTGATGCTGGTGATGGCGTTTTTCGGGTTTCGGTCGTTCGCCCACGCCATCGACATCGGCGTGCTGTACGCCTTCGTCAATTACCTCGACCGGTTCTTTGAACCCGTCAACGCGATGCTGATGCGTCTGAACTTCTTCCAGCAGGCGATGGTCTCCGCACAGCGCGTTTTTCGCATCCTGGACGACGACACCCTTGCGCCGCGCCCGGTGGAGGAGGGGCCGATGGAGGCGCACGCGGCGGAGGGTCCGGCGGTCGGCACGGCCGCGACCCGCGCGCTGGATTTGGCAGCAGCCCAGGCGGCGCCGAACGCTCCGACCATTACCCAAGGGCGTGTTGAATTCGATGATGTGACGTTCTCCTACGATGGCAAAACCGATGTGCTCAAGCACATCTCGTTCGTGGCCGAACCGGGTCAGACGGTCGCCCTGGTCGGCCACACAGGCAGCGGAAAGAGCTCCATCATCAACCTGCTGATGCGCTTCTACCCTGTCGATCGCGGTCACATTCGCATCGATGGCGCGGACCTGATGACGTATCGTGATGGAGAACTGCGGCGCAAGGTTGGGTTGGTGCTGCAGGATCCGTTCCTGTTCGTCGGGACCATCGCCTCCAACATCAAACTGGGCAACGACTTTGTCACAGACGAGGACATGGTGCGGGCGGCCGAGTTTGTCCAAGCGGACACCTTCATTCGCAAGTTGCCCGGGCAATACAATGCCCCGATTGGCGAACGCGGCGCAACGTTGTCGACCGGCCAGCGCCAGCTCCTGTCGTTCGCGCGCACAATGGCCATCGATCCCGTCATCCTCGTCCTCGACGAAGCCACCGCCAGCGTGGACACGGAGACGGAGGAAGCCATCCAGTCGGCCCTCGCGAAGATGCGGAAGGGGCGGACAACCATCGCGATCGCCCACCGGCTGTCCACCATTCAGGACGCGGACTTGATTCTCGTGCTGCATCAGGGCGAGATTGTGGAGCGCGGCACACACCAGGAACTGCTGCAGGCGGGCGGCCTGTATCACAAGATGTACCTCCTGCAGCAGGGTGTCCGCGATGCGGGATTGTAACGGGGCGGGTGTTCACGGGCCCGGCGTTTTGACAGGCCCGGATGGGGGCCCGGTGCGGGATGGGGGCGCGGATGGGGACGCGGATGGGGGCCCGGATGGGGGCCCGGTGCGGGATGCGGGCCCGGTGCGGGATGGGGGCGCGGCCGGCGCAGGGTTCCAATGCGCACGGGACAGCGCGGCGCGGGGTTTAGTTCAGAGGCGAGGCTTTGGTATATTGTCTTCAGCGAGCACCCTGATGGTGCCGTGCCCACTTTCTCTCTAGAGAACGTTCGAGAAATGGACAGCAGAAAGTAAGCGATGAAGCACGAGGAGGCAGCCCCATGGAATTCTATGGATACAAGAAGTGCTCCACCTGTCGCAACGCGCACAAGTTTTTGGCCGATCACGGCGTGGACGTGCCCTTTCAGGACTTCGTCCAGAACCCGCCGTCGGTCGAGCAGCTGAAAGCGTGGATCGCCAAACGTAACGAGGGTGTCCTGCCATTCGTCAACACGAAGGGCACACGATATCGCGAACTGAACCTGGCCGACAAACAGTTGAGCGAGGCCGAGTGGCTGGACCTTTTGTCGACCGACGGCAAACTGCTGAAGCGCCCCGTTCTCGTCACAGACGAAGAAGTGGTGCTGGGCTTTGACCGCCCGGCCTACGAGCGGATCGTGACTGCGAAGTAGGAACTGGACGGCACGGATGGCATGGATGCCGTCGACAGATCCGTGGAGCACCTTGGCGGCGGAGGGGGAGGGCATTTTCAGCCCATGCACCACTCGCTTATGTTTCAGACGCCTTGGCCCGGGGGGGGGAGGGGTAGCCGAAACGATCGGGATCGAAATTGGGAACGAAATGCTCCCTATCGTCCCCCAGCCCCGGCATGGGACACCCATGATTATTCTTTATACCCTATATATGGATTACACAAACAGGCTCAGGATGTCCTTGGGCCTGCTTAATTTCTACATTTTGGATTTCATGGGCTAAACTTGATGAAAATACCCCGGGAGGGGTATCCTCCTTTTGCGGGAATAAGGTAGAAAACGTACCCAATCCCGCCATCCAATCCCGCCATCCAATCCCGCCATCCAATCCCGCCATCCAATCCCGCCATCCAATCCCGCCATCCAATCCCGCCATCCAATCCCGCCATCCAATCCCGCCATCCAATCCCGCCGTCCAATCCCGCCGTCCAATCCCGCCGTCACATCCGCCCGCCACGCGTTCAATCCTGCCGTTCAATCCTGCCGTTCAATCCTGCCGTTCAATCCCGCCGTTCAATCCTGCCGTTCAATCCCGCCGTTCAATCCCGCCGTTCAATCCCGCCGTTCAATCCCGCCGTTCAATCCCGCCGTTCAATCCCGCCGTTCAATCCCGCCGTCACATCCGCCCGCCACGCGCCCAATCCAATCCCCGCCTTCTAATCCGCTCCCCCGCCAAAGTACTCGGCGAGCGCCACAAACATCGCGCCGACGCGTTCCTCCTGCGGGGTCACCACACGCCCGACGCCCGCCTGCTGCAGCTCACGCGCGGTGATTTTGCCCACCGCCGCGGCGACGACCGGCGCGCTGAATGCCCGCAGCAGCGCTTCGGTCTGCCCTTCTGCTGCGGCGAACTGCAACAGAAACCGCACCTGCAGCGCGCTGGTGAACGTCACCGCGTCGACGCGGCCCGTCGTGATCTCGGTGATCAACGCCCGCAGCGTCTCTGGCGCCGGCGGCACGTGCCGATACGGCAAGATGGTCTGTACGGCGGCACCGGCCTCCGACAAAGCCTGCACCAGGTCCGGGGAGGGTACGCCGTGCAGCTGCAACGCTACTGAGGTCCCCGCAAGGCCCAGGTTGTTCATCCCAGACAGCAGACTCAACGTGGAGCCGTCGTCGTCGCGAACCGCGATGGGTACCTGCAGCGCGTTCAAGCAGCGTGCCGTTTTGTACCCGCGAACGGCGACGCGCGCGGTGTTCAGCGCCACGAGGAAATCCGCCTCACGCCCTTGTTCCTTTGCCTGGTCGTACAACTCCTGGAATCCCACCCCCGTGGTGAAGACCAGCCAATCGTAGCGCTTGTCCAGCAACTTGCCCAGTTCGGAAGCCAAGTGCGCAGCGTCGAGAGACTCTGTGCCTTGCAGGGGACGCATCACAGGTTCTCCGCCCAATTTGCGCACCAGCGCTTCCATTTCCGCCGTTTTCCGCGTTCCTGTCAGGACCACGACCCTGCCCTGTAATCCTCGCGTCATGAGACTCCCCTCCGTTGCCCTCGATCCGCATCGCGCCCTTGCCCCCATGCCGATTGCCCTGTTGCACCAACCGTCGTACCATAAACATGCAGGGGGGCGCCAATCATGGGAACCGTCACGATGCTGTGTGCGATCATCGCGATCGCCTGGTTTGTGATTGTATTCTATAATCTTCCAGGTATTTTGCGCATACCCACCATTCCGCCGTCCCGTCCTGCGCCGCGAACGCCGGGGACAGCCTCTTGCGCGCCTGATGTTCCAGCCGCCGCCCATTCCGCGGCCATCGCGAAGGCGATGTCCACCGGATCCTCCACCAGCATACACAACGACATGGAGAATATCGAGGCACGGGCGGAACGCGCGGGGCGAGTCAGCGTGATCATCGCGGCGCGCAATGAGCAGCAGACGATAGAGCGAACCCTTGCATCACTGGTGCGTCAGTCGGTGCCGCTGCGTGAAATCATTGTCGTCGATGACCGCTCCAACGACGCGACGGCGGGCCAAGTCCGTCAGGCGGCCCGCCGCTGGCCGTGGGCGAACATCCGGCCGATCGCGATTCACACCCTGCCCGACGGCTGGATTGGCAAAAATCACGCTCTCTACGTTGGCGCCAGGGCCGCATCTGGCGACTGGCTGTTGTTCGCGGACGCGGATGTGTACTTTCACCCGGATGCCGTCGAACGTGCTGTCTCGTTCGCAGAACGCCACCGACTCGACCATCTCACCGTCGCGCCCAGGGTGTCATCGCATGGAACGGCTCTCCGCTTGCTGACAGGGTTCTTTGCGCTGATGCTCCTGCTCTTCGCGCGTCCACATTACGCGATCCGCAAGCGCAGCGGGGCGTATACGGGCATCGGTGCGTTCAATCTGCTCCGCCGCGCCGTGTACCACGCGGCGGGCACCCACCAAGCGATGCGGCTTCGGCCAGACGACGACATTTACCTCGGCAAACTGGTGAAGAAGGCTGGGTACCGTCAATGCTTCGCCTTGGCGGACGCG
The DNA here is from genome assembly GCF_028751525.1 of Alicyclobacillus cycloheptanicus. GTDB lineage: Bacteria > Bacillota > Bacilli > Alicyclobacillales > Alicyclobacillaceae > Alicyclobacillus_L > Alicyclobacillus_L cycloheptanicus. Next base: position 2,727,699 of record NZ_CP067097.1, on the reverse strand, counting down.
TTCATCGAAATCCAGTGGTACTCGTCGTTCGGGGACATGCTGCGCGGCATGGAGAAGGCCCCGCTGGCCGCAATGCGTTACTCGGCTGCGCTGCTCCTCCTGGACATGGCTGCACTCATCCTGTTGTTTGGCGGACTGTACGCGGGGGTGATGTTCGAGATCGCGGTGCGTGCTGGACTGGCCCCCTCAATGGGCGCCTCGGCAGGGGCTGCCTTCGGCAGTGTGTCTGGGGGGCTGTGCATGGGCGCGCTGCTTCTCCTCCTCGGGGTGGACGCACTGGTTCTCCGGTATCTCCGCTTCCCTCTCTACCACATTATCCTTCTGCCCGTCGCCCTCATGCTCTATGTGTTCGCCTTCCTCCGCGCGATGTTCCTGCTCAAACGGCGGGGTGGTCTCTTGTGGCGAGACTCCTACTATCGTTTGGAGGAACTCAGGCGCGGGCTGCGCGCATGACCAGCCCGCCTGTCCCGCGCACATTCATCGACACAGGCTGTTTCAGCGGATGAGCGTCTTCCGCCACCAGTTGAAAGGTGATGCACAAAGTGTGTGGTTTCGGTGAGGAACGCTTGACCCCTGAAACGGGCAATCGACGTTTCGATGTTGTATTCTGTTGAAAGAACTCGTTGAGGAGGAAGACTTGTGTTTCAGCATTACGAAGACGTGGAAACCGCAATGACGCAGTTGGTACAGGAAGAATTCCTGGATGGTGTATTCCTTCGCACGTTACGAAATGGTACATACACGATGCCCCAAGTTCAGTACTTTGCCGTTCAATATGCGTACTACAGCCGGAACTTTCCGCGCGTGCTCGGCGCTGCCATCGCAGCGATGGCACCGCTGGACACTTGGTGGGTGCCCCTCGCCGATAACTTGTGGGACGAAGCTGGACGCGGCGTACCGGGAAAATCCCACGAACAGCTGTATAAGACATTCTTGTTCTCCATCTACCCGACGGTGGCGCTGGACCAGCACGGCGTCCCTGTCGAACCCATGTCTACAGCTGTGTCAACCGCGATCGAAACCTTTTTGAACTTTTTCCGTCGAGCCACACCGCTTGAGGCCATGGCCGCTGTTGGGCTCGGCTCCGAACTGTTTGCCGGAACCGTGATGGGTGACATTGCCAACGGATTCAGGCACCCAAACTACAATCAGCGCCCGCTGGATCTACGCTTCTGGGATGTTCACGCGGATGAACATGAGCCACGACACTACCAGCTCTGCAAAGACATTCTCGTGCAGTACACTCGCGAACAGGACCTGGACACCATGTATCGTGTCGGCGCCGACATCGCGAAGTCAGAAGCCTTGATGTACACGCAGCTGCATCACGAAATGATGCAACTGTCCTGACCAACGGCTCGTCAGCTGGCCGGCGCAGACCCGAACCGCTCCTCGAACACGCGGAGCGGACTCCCCTCGCCGGGCCGGCCATCAGGCTGCATTGCGCTCTGAACAGCCACCTCGACCACACCCCGCCGATACTGATAAACGACATCATAGCAGAACACGGTATCGACCCGCTGCGTCATGGCGCCGTCCGGTGAACGTCGCGCAACCTCATACGCGGTGCCTGAAATGCCTCGCTGAACGGAAACTTCCTCCTGACGGAGCACGGTGTCTCCAGCTTGGAGGAGTGGGTCGGGGAATCCCCGCCCGCGGGCCGCTTGACTGCTTGCCCACCGCAGTGACACGGTGATGGCGGGCGATCCCGATGCAGACACGTACCGCGCCGCCAGCGGGCGAACACCCTTCGCCTGTGCCCCAGGGTCATCCACACGCTGCAAGCCGTAGCCGGGAAGGGCCGGCAGCAAGGTCGACAAATCACGGCTCGGCAACGACCGCGGCCTCAGCTCGGTCCCGGTCGACCACAGATACATCGGAAACAGCCCGATCGACAGCAGCACGGCGAGCCCTGCCGCAAAGACGGGGGGCCAGGCCTGCGGGGCGATACTCGTTACGCACCCAGCGGCACCGGAGTCCCGCACCGTGGCACCCGCCTCTCGGGCAGCGGCACTTGTTGCATGCGCATGCTTGTGCGGTGCACGCAGCTGACGCCGCGTTCCAAACACCAGGAGCCCGCTCGCGACCAGCAAAAACAGGACGGTTCCGAGCAAGGGATGCAGAATTTTGAACGCAAACCACAGTCCGAACTGGTGAAGGGCAAAGAGGATGATGGCCAGCCGCAAGAGATTGCCGACAAATACGAGGACTGCGCCCCCCAGCACCAGCACCAGTTTCTTGCGAAGCGGGATGGGAAACAGGACAAGCACCACGGGAAACAGAATGACCATGGCCAAGATGCTGTCGGAGCCGCTGCAAGCCTGCGTGACGACCACATGCGTGACATTGTTGACACCCCAGGTGACGTCAAACACATCCGGCTGCAGCCCCGGGCGCATCCAGGAAACCCCGTCACTCATCCATGTAAAAATGCGGACCACAACGTTCTGGAGCGGCGGATTCACGAGGGAGAGAATCCGCAAAAAAACAGGCGGCCACACGAGACAGAGATAGCACAGCGGGGCAAAAATCAAGCGCGTGGCCCGTACCCCGAACAACACCCAGAACAACCCCAAGGACCACAGCGGCCACAGCAACAGCCCGACGTCGTCGCCAACCAAGGTATGCGGCCACAGGAATCGCCCAGCGAACAACAGGAATCCCGTGACGATGGTCAACGGGATTCCTGGAATGGATTGTGAAGTCTTTGGTACACGGACACTCGTTTGCCGCAAGTTCCACAACGCCCATCCGAAGCCTAACACAGGAATCCAGGCCAAGTAGGCACGCGGAGAATCGGAGAGTGAACCTTGAAACAAAGGGATTGCATAAGGGGCCACCGGGATGATACTCGCAAGGACCCAGACAAATCCGAGCCGCTCGAACCGTCTCACCTTCTGCCAAGACGCATTCGTCACTCCGGCTTCATCCTTCTTTTGTACACCACGAAAGCAACACCCAGCAACGCGACAGGCAGCACCAGTGCGAACGGCACCTCAGGCCCATCGACTGTACCGCCACCGCCGCTCTGTCCGCCGCCGCCGCTGGGCCCGCCGGCACCCCCGCCGTGGCCGCCACCCCCGCCGTGGCCGCCACCCCTGCCGTGGCTCGCCGGACCGGAGCTGGTCGTCGATGCATATGCCGCAGCAGGCGTCGCAAGCAGCATGCCGAGCACGGAAATGACCATGAAAATCGTGCGCAGCCAAGACCAGGCCGCCTTTGTCTCACCGCGTTTCATCAACCTTCCCCTCCCCTCCACCGCTTGGTGTCTCAAAGACACCCCGCCGGCTTTGATACCTCCGTCTCTCTCGTTGACTCATTCAAACTATAACATAAAAAGATCATTTCATAGAATTCCAAAATGGAAATAGGCACCTGTCGTGCAAAGTACAAGCCATTCCGCCATACAGTGGAGTAACTGAATCGGTGATGTAGCTCACCACAACGTCCGAAAGGATAATGGCTACTGCGAATCCGTCTTCGCAGCAGCCATTTTTTTGAGACAAGGAGGTCAGGAGCCATGAACCTTATCGCTGTCGTCATCATGGGGGCCATCGCCGGAATGCTTCGCTTGCCATTGGAAACCCTGGGCACCTGTGGGACCCTTGCTGTCAACCTGACTGGTTCACTGGCACTGGGTATCGTCACGGAACTGTTCGCGAAGCGACCTTCACCCGCGTGGCTCAATGCGGGGATGTGTGTTGGATTCATCGGCTCGTTCACGACGTTTTCGGGCTTTGCCAACGATGCGCAGCAACTTGCATCCACAGCCCCCTGCCTCGCGCTCCTTTATATGGCGTCCACCCTCACGGGCGGCATCTTGCTGGCCAGCACCGGAATGCGTGTGACCCGCCGGCTGCTACAAACACAGGCCCAAAAGAATCAGCACAACGCCAGCGCAGAGCACAGCATCCCGTCCCCAACGCTTCCGTATGGGCAGCTTGACGAGCCGGGGGACACACAAAGACAGGAAACTGAATACGCCGGCGGACACCGCCACACTGGCGACATGCAGTTGGAGAAATCCTGAACCCAAACCAACGGTGAGTTCCATCAAGCCCTGCGCCAGAAACACGAACATCGCTTCATTAAATCCAACACGAAAACCAGCAAGTACGTCCGGTGCAGCTTCCGAACGTGCCCACCACACCTGAACCAGCATCCACATGCCGATCGCGATCAAGGCCATGGACCCCATCAGACTGGACGCGGCGGCCCCAAGGATGCGGACCACTCGAAACCCCGTGGCCGCCCCAAATGCGCATGTACAGGTGGAAAACAGCGCAATGGAGGCATACAACCACCAGGACCGATACGTATTGTCTCGCAACAGGGTCCCAAAACCCATGGTTTCCGAATTGGAAGACAGTCCGATGAGAACGCCAAACATCCAGGATGCCATGTCCCGCAGCCCCCCAACCCTGTATTCACAGTATGGGTTGGGACTTTTCCACCGTATCCGCGCATGACTCGTCTTACGCGGTTAAAACCAAAATTGGATGACCCACGCGAGAAACAAGCCAATCGCCAACGAACTCATCAGGTACACGATGCCCAGGATCACACGGCTGCGCAGCAGATGAACCGCCTCAACCGACAGGGTGGAAAAGGTGGTGAAGCCGCCGCAAAACCCCACGCCCAGGACCAGCCACAAGTCCGTGTCATGACGCAGCACCGTAAATTCCTCGAAAAACAAGCCGAGCAGAAACGTGCCTGCCATGTTGATGATCCACGTACTCCACGGAAATTGACTCGTGTTCACCCTCGCAACTGCATGGCCAAGCACATAGCGAGCCAAGGCCCCGGCTGCCGAACCGCCCCCAACCAGCAACGGGTTGACGGCACTCATGCGGAAAGTTCCTCCACATCCGCAGGACGGCGCATCAACACCAGGACGGCGCGCTCTGCAAGAAACGCGAGCAAGGGTCCCCCCGCCATACTGACGAACGTATACAAGGCAGCCCAGCCGACGTGTCCCGACGCCCACTGCGCGAGGTCCAGCATCATCGTCGAAAACGTGGTGAACGAGCCAATCACCCCCACCCCCAAACCGACCCGCAGCCAATCACGCAGGGCGCGCGTTTGCGCCAAACCGTACAGCAGCCCTAAGGCGAAAGCGCCCAACAGGTTGACGCAGAGTGTACTGAGCGGAAACGTATGTACGGGCATCCATGCATCCACGGCGTAACGCAGCACCCCGCCGACAACGCCGCCCACGACAAGTGCCAAATAAGTCACCGTCTCGCCTCCCGACGTCTCTTCGTATCGAAACAAAACTCCTGCGAACACAAATCAACGTTCGCAGGAGCCATTAGCCGACCGCGCGGCGGTTGATGGTGAGCTCCATCACCGATTCAGTTGATATGATATATGTGCATGCGGGCCCATCTATGTCCCCTGCGGTGCCATCCGCCCCGTCGTGTGCCCAGTCAGGCCAGCCGACGCGCTTTCGGTTTGACGATGACGACCATAAAAATACCCACAACCCAAACCTGGGCTGTGGATATTCAAAGTTCTCCTATGGTGCGGCTGACAGGAATCGAACCTGTGGCCCCTACCGTGTCAAGGTAGTGCTCTCCCTCTGAGCTACAGCCGCTCATCTTGCCTGCGGATTCGCGCCTTGCACTGCTCTCACATCGAGCTGCTTCGCCGCGGCGACATCGCCTATCTTAACACAGGCTCCCTAGGCTCGTCAATCACTTGATGTATCTTTTTCAACTGGCAATTGCTGCAGCAATGCCCACAGCTCCGGTGCGCGCTTCGCGACGTTGACTGCGCGGTTCTGTTCGTCCACATACGCGTGATGCGTTTCCCCTTCACCGCACAGATTCCCGTCCTGGTCATAGACCCGGTACACCATCTTGATGCGCGTCCGCGTCCGTTCCGCCATGCGCGCTTCCACGCGGATCACGTCTTCTGCCCGGACCGTCTTCCGGTAGCGGCACCGAGCCTCCAACACGACGAGCACAATCCCGTTGTCGTGAAAGGTTTCCATGTAGGAAATTCCGTTCTCCCGCAGGTAGTGCATGCGCGCCACGGAGAACCAATCCAAATATGCAGGGTGGTACACGATCCCGGCGGGATCACACTCCCCCCACCGCACTTCCAACTCTGTCACACTCATCTCTGGCATTCGCTCCGCCTCCTTGTCCAGTATAACAAACGCAGCATCGCAGACCCAGGACAGTGAACCGGGCGGCCGCTTTCGACTTGCCGTCCGCCCGCCGGGGAAACACCTCGCTTTGGCTCACCCATTGCTGACCGCGTCAAACGTTGACCGCCCTGCATAGGCTGGAAGAGCATTCCGGCCAGTGCATGGGAGGAGACAACGGTGGATGCATGCCGGGTTCATGCCCAAAGCAAAGCGGCTGCGGCGACGTTAAGCCGGCGCTTGGCGCGCATCTTTGCGGCGCACAAAGACGTTGTCGTGGTCTGCATCGGAACCCCTGCGGTTCCGGGCGATGCGTTTGGCCCGATGGTAGGGTCCGCACTGCGCCGCTCCCTTCCGATTCCTGTGTACGGCACCTTGCACCACCCCGTCGCAGCCTTGGAACTCCCAACCATCCGCCGCATGCTGCGCGCCAAGCACCGCAACGCCACCGTCATCGCCGTGGATGCCGCGCTCGGATACCCGCGGACCGTGCAGTTCATCAAGATTGTGAAAGGGGGCATCCAGCCGGGACGCGGCCTGGGCAGGCGCTGGGGGTCCATCGGAGACTACGCGATTCAAGGCATTGTCAGTCCGAGAACCAAGGACCCGCTGCGGGCGCTGGAGCAAACACCCCACCGCCTCGTGAAGTCGATGGCCAACGTGACTTCAACCGCGATCGTCAGCGCCTGGCGAAGGACGCATCGCCGTCGCTCACGCAAGCGGTGACACACGAAATTCCGTCAGGTCCTTTTCGCGTGTGGGAATCGAGACGAAACTGCGAGGACGGAACAACGAATTCCTTCACATGCGGACAGACCAAGCACGCATAGACTGGTGTTACGAAATACGGTCTCCATGTCGAAACAGATTGGAGGACAGACGATATGCCATCACTCATCGCGATCGGCACCATCATGCAGAACACCCCGCAGCAAAACGCCGGGGTGTTTCTCGGAGAAGGAAATGTGGGTGGATGGGACTGCAACCGCAAAATGTCGCAAGCCTACGCCGGGACGTGGGGATTTTTCAATGCGCTGCCCATACAGGTCAACGTGAACATCGACAACTTCGAACTCATCGACGGCACCATTTTTGACTCAGATTGGAAAGGAGCCCAAGCGGCCAACGCGTAACGTCGGCGCACACCGCTTCGCGCAATGTCAAACAAAGGAGGTCATCATGCCAAGCGTGATTCTGGTTGGAGCCCTGCAGTGCAACACGCCGCAGCAAAATGCCGGCGCATTCATCGGAGAGTGGAATTTTGCCGGGTGGGATGCAAACCGCAAAATGAGTCAAACGCACGGAGGAACGTTTGGGTTCTTCAATTGGCTTCCGATGCAATATAACGTAAACTGGGACAGCTTCGAGTACATTGACGGCGCCATCAATGATGCGGACGCGAAACCCATCATCGGGGCGAACGTGTAACAACATGAAACGGTGGAACCAGCAAGCTGACACAGACTCCTCTCCTTGCCGTTACGGGGCAGGAGTCTTCCCTTCATTATCAAAATCGATAGGCACCAACCGGTCCGATGGGTCTTGTGATTTGTCTCGAACCAAGTCAACGATGAGCAGCCCGCTGCGGTACACGGCCCGTACCTGGTCGGCCAGTACCTTGACTGGCAACTCTATTTTTCGTTCAAACGGGCCGTGGTGACACTCTGAAAGCAACACTGTATCGTCTCGCAAATTGAACCTTGACGTGATTTGTCCTTTGACATACAAAACATTGCTGGTCACTGACAGGCTCACATCCTGGCTGCTGGTTAAACCCGGCAACTCAAGCACGGCAATGATTTCGTCACTTCCGCGTCCGTACAGATCCACGCGAGGAAAGTCTTCCTCGTCAGCATCTGCAGCATCAGAGAAGAATGCCCCGTTTTGCATGTTTGGCAAGGGAAGGTTCTTGAAGAAGTCAGGCCCCAAAAATTTTCGGAGATCCCCCAAGTCGCCCAAGTTTCCGAGCATATCAAATGGGTTTGATTTGTCTTTTCCGTTTTGCGCCAATCCCGTCTCCTCCCAAACCCTTGCACGTACGCGAAGCAATCATTTGCCCGGCATGTCGATGGAATCCTTGTCAACCACGAAGGCCCGCTGACCCATGACAGCGTTTCGCCCACCCTTCACCGCCCCAAAACCATCGTTGATTTTTTGTTTCGAAACACGGCCATCAACGACATTGCGTCCACGCAGCACACTCGATTCATTGCGCACCGTACCAATCTCAATCTTTCCGAGCATAAAGGTTGTCACCCAGTCTCCCTCATTTCGTATGCGAAAGTGATCACGGTTTGCGATCGCCCGTTTGAAACAAGCGCGTGATAAACTCTTCCGCCGTTCCCATGTCCGAAGCACCGAGCAGGTCGACTTGGTCAGGGTCGCTCAGCAAACTGCGAATGCCTCGAACCAGGTTGTTATCGCCGTGCACACTGCCAAATCCCTGATTGTGTTTCTTATAACTTGTGAAGTCGGATGTCCAGTTATTTCCCATGTTGAGACATGATGCGCCGTCAATCTCACCGATACGAATCAAATGAATCACAAAGGTTGGCGACAGCACGTTTGCCATGGTTCCACGCCCGGGTTGATGATTGTCCATTTTCTGCGTCCCTCCTCAAGGCAGTGTCACCTTGAATCCTTGACCCGTCGGCTCAAGTCGGGTGCCGTTTGCCAGCGTGTCACCCGATTCCGCCGTGTTTGCTTCACGGCCTGACACTGGTGGTTCGCGCGAGGACTCCTGTTTCGTTCCTTCCATCACATGCTTTTTGGCGCGCACAGCATCCGTGCCAAAATTGTTTCCCAAGTTCAAGGACCCACTTAACTCCTCAATGTCCAGACGGTCGAGTTGGAATACCAACCGCTCCAGCGACGCTCTATCCACATGCAGACTCTGGACATTCACTTGGATTTTATGTTCAGGCAGCTTGTCTAAGACATCCCGCAACTGCACGGAAAGTTCATCGAGACGCTGCAGCGTTTCACGTTGGACCCGGGCATGGCGCGACCAAAACCACACAGTCGATCCCTGCTTTTCATTTGGACTGAAACCCGTTCGAGTCCAATGTATGAAACATCCTCCGAAATTAGGACGCAGCTTGGCCGACAGCGAACGCAAATCACCGCATGCACACGGACTGAGACAGGTCAAACCGAGCATAAGGTGTTCTAAACATAGTTCCACACAAGTTCAGTCGCCCCCCAGCGAATTCGCGCAACGAATCTATCGAGAGGAACGATGCGCATGCGCTGTTACATTTCGTTTCGCGGCATTCATGTCAATGTAAGCAAGCAAAACTGCGGCGTCTTTGTCGGCGACATTTCCATCCCAGGGCTGGATGCCAACCAAAAAATCAATAGTGCGCACGCTGCGGTCTACGGATTCACCAACGTCGAGTCGAACACTGTCAACGTTGTGTTTGACAGTCAGGAAGTTGTCGATGGCGTCATGAACGATCAGGACTTTAAACCCGTATCGGGGGCGAAGGCATGAGTCACAGACGCCGGACCAAACCAATTCTGGTGTGTGTCGGAACAATTGCGGAAAACTCTGGCGTGTACATTGCTGATCGAAACGTGGTCTTTGGAATCAGCAGCCATTCCAAGAGCAACAACGGGTTTGGCCGTGTGGATTCCCACAACCTCTTGTACCGCAATGTCAACATCGTGTACGACAGCGACCTGATCGATACCCCCATCGACGACCGAGACGTCAAGATTTACCAGAATCAAACGTCCGCCTCTGGCTCTCGCGAAACTCATGTCGGATTTGACAGCGTCAACGTGGCAACCATCACCAACAACTCGGGGATTTACGTCGGAGACATGAAAATCACGGGCTTTGATGCCCACTCGAAGACGAACAACGGCCTCGGCGCCATCTCCGGCAACCGAAATGGAGAAATGAAGAACCTCAATTACGTATACGATTCGGACGTCATAGACGCCCCCATCCACGACCAGGACATCAAACTTTTGTCCCGTGACCGGAGGTGAGGCCACATGCCGTCCGTGATTTGCTTCGGCGTGATCAATGCGAACACATCCCAGCAAAACAGCGGCGTCTTCATTGGCGAAATCATCTGCGGCGGTTGGGACGCCAATCAAAAACAAAATCAGGGGCATGGTTCTGTCTACGGCTTTTGTAATGTGATTGTCAATCAGTGGAACGCCACGCTCGACAATTTTGAGGCGTTTGACGGCTTTATCGCCGACCAAGACTTTAAACCGCTCGCGGGCATGAATGTGTGAACCCCTCTACCAGCTTGCAGGGCCTCACGACTCACCGCGTGAGGCCCTGCAGCGCGCTTCGCGCATCACGAAAACTGGAAGTAGGCTTTGGCGTTGTTGTAGCAGATGCCCTGGATGATTTGCCCCAGCAACGCCATGTCGTTTGGCGCTTCGCCTTGTTCGACCCAACGGCCGAACAAGTCACAGAGCAGCCGCCGGAAGTACTCATGCCGCGGGTACGAGAGGAAGCTTCTCGAATCGGTCAGCATTCCGACGAACCGGCTCAAGAGCCCGATGTCCGCCAGGACCTGCATTTGATTCAACATGCCTGCCTTTGTGTCGTTGAACCACCAGGCGGCACCGAGTTGCATTTTCCCTGGAATGCCGCCGCCCTGGAAGCTGCCCATCCATGCAGCCAGGACCGGGAAGTCTTTTGGGTTCAGCGAGTACAGAATCGTCTTTGGCAGTCCATCCTCCTGCTCCAGCGTGTCCAGCAGCTGACCCAAAGACAGCGCCAGCTGACCATCGTACATCGCATCGTTGCCCGTATCCGGCCCGAGGCGCTGAAACATGCGGGTGTTGTTGTTGCGAGCGGCGTGCATGTGCAGTTGCATCACCCAGCCGAGCCGCGCGTACAATTTGCCAAGAAAAACCAGGGTATACGTCCGGTATTTGTTCTCCTCCAGCAAGCTGATGGGCTCGTGCTTGAGCGCTTTCTCAAAAATCGCTGCCGCTTCTTCAAACGTCGTTGGCTCATACGGTACCGTATCCAGGGCGTGATCGGATGTGCGGCAGCCCACTTCATGGAAAAACTCCGCCCGCGCGGTCAGGGCATCCAACAACGCCGCATAATCCGGGATGGAACGGCCGCTGGTCTCCTCCAGCTGGTGAAGCCACGGAACGAAGGTGTCTGCGGTGATGCGCAGGGCTTTGTCGGGACGGAACGCGGGGACGACTTTGACGGGAAACGTCTGATCGTCTTTGAGTTTCACGTGATACTCCAGCGTGTCGGCTGGGTCGTCCGTGGTGCAGACGACCTCGACGTTGGATTTGGTGATGAAGTCCCGGGGGCGGAACCCATCTGACTGCAGCATCGTATTGGTCTTTTCCCAAATCGCTGGCGCGGTGGTTTCGTCCAGCAGAGTGTCGATTCCGAAAAACCGCCGCAGTTCCAAGTGCGACCAGTGATAGAGCGGGTTTCCGATGGTCATCGGCACCGTCTTGGCCCACGCCATGAATTTATCGTAGTCACTGGCATCGCCCGTGATGAAGGCTTCATCCACGCCATTGGCGCGCATCAGGCGCCACTTGTAGTGGTCTCCGCCAAGCCAGATGTCCGTGATGTTTCGAAACGGTTGGTTCCGATAGATTTGCTCCGGGCTGATATGACAGTGATAATCGATGATGGGCATGTCCTTCGCATACTGCTCATACAGCGTGACGGCCGTCGCGTTTGACAACAGAAAGTCCTGGTCGAGAAAGGTTTTCATGTGAATGCTCCTCTCGTTCATCGGTTCTTCGTACTGCGTCCAACGAGATTATTGCTTGGCTGCTTTTGCAGCCTGGACACGCTCCAGCACCTGTGCAGCACGGGCTCGGATGGAGGCCCAGTCCGCCGCCTCCATCTCCGCCTTCGCAGCCAGCGAACTGCCCATGCCGACGCCAACAGCACCCGCCCGAATAAACTCGGCCGCATTGTCGACGGTAATGCCGCCCGTCGGCAGAAAGCACTTGTCGTGAAAGGGCCCCAACAAGTCTTTTAGATAGGAAGCGCCAAGGGGTGCGGCCGGAAACAACTTCAAGACCCTTGCGCCAGCGCGCGAGGCCTGAACGACCTCCGATGGCGTGGCCACGCCTGGCACAAAGGGCCGGCCCAGCGCGTGTGCGGCGGCAACCAGCGCCGGATCGAGATGCGGGCTGAGGAGCAGGTCTGCCCCGGCTTCGACGGCCTGATGCACGTCGTCCACGCTCATCACGGTGCCTGCGCCAATCAGCAGCGTATCGCCGTACTGCTGGCGAATCGCGCGAATGGATTCAAATGCGCCCTCCGATTCGACGGTCACTTCGACCGCCCGGATGCCACCCGTCACGACGGCGTCACACAGCGGCAGCAGCGTGGCTGACGGCAACTTGCGAAAGATGGCAATCACCCCAGCCTGCTTGACCCGCTCAACTGCATCCTCAAGCGTCATCGTTCCACGAACCCCTTTCCCGTTAACTCTTGCAAAGCTTCAGGCCACGTCGGATAGCCGTCGTAATCAGCCATACTGGTGACGGCATACGCCCCCACCACAGCGCCCAGTTTCAGCGCCTCGTTCAAGTCGAAACCGCGCAGCATGCCGGCGATCCACCCTGCATTAAACCCGTCGCCGGCGCCCACGGTGTCGACCACCCGCGACACAGGCCAGGCAGGTGTGCGTGTTTGAGCGCCCTGAACACTGGCCACCGCCCCCGCTTCTCCCAGCTTCAGGACGACACCCTCGCCGGAGAAGCCGCGGTCTCGAAGGACTTGCTCAATCCGCGCGGCGTCATCCGTATCAAACAACAGCGCCGCCTCTTCATCCCCCAGCAAAAACCAGGTCAGATACGGCAGCACTTCCCAGACACACGCCCGCCACTGCTCGACGTCCCCGAGCTTCAGGCGCACATTGACGTCGAACGACACAGGCAGCTCGAGCATGTGGCAGCGTTCGAGCAACTCGGTGGCCACTCTGCGCGTGCGCTCGCCAATCATCCAGGTGATGCCGGTCGAGTGCACCCAGTCCCAGGTTCTCGCCTGCAGGGCACGCAGCAATTCCTCGCTCGGCTGCCACCCCCCCATCGCCATCGACGACGTGGACCGATAATAGTAGACCGTTGTTTTCCCCTTCAGCCCGGACCACTGTTTAAAGAAAACGCCAGTCGGCGCAGCCTCGTCCTGCCGCACATACGCCATGTTGACGCCTTCCGCACGGCCGCTTTTAAGGATGAGCTGCCCAAACGCGTCCGCCCCGACGCTGCACCCCATCGCGACATTGAGTCCAAGCCGCGCCAGGCCAACCGCCGTATTCAACTCAGCACCGGCCGGATAGGGACGCAGTTGGTGTGTCGTCGCCAGCAAACCCGGTGCATCGGGGACGAGCACAACAAGCGGTTCACCAAAGGTAAAGACAGACGGCGTTCGCTGCAAATCACGCGTGGTGGTCATTTTGACGTCTCCCTCATGCTAAAAATCAGAGACTCCAGCGCGGTTTCCAGTCCCTGCGCCCGCGTGCGGCCGATAAAGTCGACCACGGCTTCGCAAAGCCCGTCGATTTGATTCAGGTCCTCGCCCCACAAGGCGGGATCGCCAAGCAGCTGTTCGACCACCGCCCGCAGGCCGATGTCCGGTTCACTGCGCCAAATCGCTGAAACCCTTTCAAGCAGCGCTGGGTCGTCCTGTACTTCCTGTGATGCAGCCGCTTCACGGTAAAAGAGAAGCTGTGCCGCAAACGCAGCCGCCAAGAGGAGCGGCACGCGGCCGCGGTGCGCGTGGAACTCTTTTACAGTGGGCAGCAGGCGGACCCGAATTTTCGACAGACCATTTAAAGCGATGGACTTCAGTTCATGACGAATAAACGGGTTCTCAAACCGATCGAAGACAGCCGCTGCGAACCGTTCCGTCCCGCTCCGGTCAGGCACGACCCGGCTGGCCAGTAAGGTGGGGACAATTTCTTCGTCCAGCATTCGGTGGACAAACGGTCCCAGGACCGGGTGGTTGACGGCTTCTCGGACGGTCTGTACGCCCAGTAACACACCAGCGGCACACATCGCCGTATGCAGGCCGTTCAAAATTCGGACTTTCTGCGTGCGATAGGGTCGAATGTCCGAGACATAGGCGACATTCAATCCGATTTGCTCGAACGGCCAAGCGGTACGCAGGCGTTCATCGGCTTCAATCGCCCACAAGTGAAACGGCTCTCCCACCGTGACGAGTGCATCGCGGTACGGCAGCTGCGCCAGTAATTCTTGTGCATCCTCCCCCGTTGGGAAGCCAGTGACGATGCGGTCGACCAAGGTATTACAGAAGTGATTGTGCCGCTGAACCCACTCGCAAAACGCGGTTGGCAGTCCCCAGTCCCGCGCGTGCTGCAACACCACGTCACGCAGCCGGTCGCCGTTATCGTCCAGCAGTTCACAAGGCACAAGGGTCATACCGGCTGCTGCCGAACCCTGGAAGTGGTTGTATCTGTGGTACAAGTAGGCGGTCAACTTGCCCGGAAAGGACTGCAGCGGCACACCTTCCTGATAGTCCTCGCGGAGGTATTGGATGCCAGACTCCGTCGTATTGGACACGACAATCTCGATGGTTGGATTCTCCGCACAGGCCAGAAATTCGTCCCATTGTTGATAGGGGTCGAGCCCGCGGCTCACGGACGAAACGATGTCCCGCTCATCGACCTTGACACCTTGCCGAACGCCGCGGAGCCACACGGTAAACAAGCCGTCCTGCGCATTCAGCCGCTCAATATTCGCTCGTCCGGTGGGGCGTGGCGCGACCACCACAATCCGACCGCGAAACAGGTTGTGTTTGTTGAGCTGGTGGATCATCCAGTCCACAAAACCGCGAAGAAAGTTCCCCTCACCAATCTGAATCACCCGCTCCGGCAATTCCAACAGCGCCTGGTCTGGACAGTGGTCTCGCGTCAGCAGGCCGTTCACAGCGTCACACCGTCCTTGAAGATCGCGATTTCACGAAAACCATTCTGTTCATTTCTGGTTTGCATGCGGCCCGAAGCAACGTCAATGACCATTCGATAGAGCGCGGCTGCGAGCGCAGCTTTGTCTTCACCCTCAATCAAACCGCCGGCATTGAAGTCAATCCAGTTCTTCTTTCTTTCGAACAGGCTCGTGTTTGTCGAAATCTTGATGGTCGGGACCGCAGCACCCATCGGCGTCCCTCGCCCGGTGGTGAATAAAATGAGGTGCGCCCCTGCGGCCGTCAACGCGGTCACCGATACCATGTCATTGCCTGGCGATTGTACGAGGTTGAGGCCAGGTTTGGTCGATGGCGCCCCATAGGGCAATACGTCCACCACCGCCGCGGTGCCCCCTTTTTGAATGCACCCCAGCGATTTTTCTTCCAGCGTCGTAATGCCGCCGTCCTTGTTGCCAGGTGAAGGGTTCTCGTAAATCACCTGACCGTGACGCGTATAGTAATCCTTAAAGTCGTCAATCAACGATACAACCTGGCCAAATACAGCTTCGTCCGCGGCGCGGTTCATGAGAATCGTTTCCGCACCAAACATCTCCGGCACCTCGGTCAGGAGCGAGGTTCCCCCGTTCGCCACGACCAAATCGGATACGGCCCCGACCAGCGGGTTGGCCGTAATCCCGGAAAAGCCATCGGATCCGCCGCACTTCAATCCGATTTTGAGACGGTCCAGCGGAACCGGCTTCCGCTCAAAAGTCCGCGCATAGGCAGCCAGTTCACGCAGCAGCCGCATGCCTTCCTCGTACTCATCCTCAACTTCCTGAAGGGACAGGAAACGAAGTTTCTCTTCAGGAATCCCTTCCAGACAGGCCCGAAAGGCCTCGATCCGGTTATTCTCACACCCCAGCCCAATCACGAGGACACCAGCCGCATTTGGGTGCCTCGCCAGTCCAGCCAGCGCCTTCTGGGTATACTTCAAATCATCTCCCAGCTGCGAGCAGCCATAGGGGTGCGCAAAATGAAAGACACCGTCAACCCCGTGACCGCGGAATTCTGTGTCTGCCATCTTCGCCAGCGTTTCCGCCGCCTTATTCACACACCCCACCGTGTTCAGAATCCAAATTTCGTTCCGAATCCCGACCTCGCCGTTCTCACGCACGTAGCCCTCAAAGGCCGTTGGCAGTTCCGGGTTTCCGAACAGGGCACGCCTCGCCACGGGCTCGTAGCGGTAGGCTTCCTTCCCACTCAGATTGGTCTTCACATTATGCGTGTGCACCCAGCTGCCCTTGGCAATTGACGCTGTGGCATGTCCAATCGGATACCCGTACTTGATGACCTGTTCTCCTTCGAGCAGGTCTGCAAGACTGATTTTGTGCCCGCGCGGAACATCCTCCAGTGCCTGCAGGGTTCCGCCCGAAAACACAACCGTGTCACCGGCAGCAACCGGTTCCACGGCAATCAGCACGTTATCGCGTTCATGAATGTGCAGCGCTCTTACTGTCCCCATCGTCTCATCCCATCTCTGCCGCAGGTTTCACTGTTAAATATAACACTATATATGTGATAATCAATTCATTCAATACACTTTATGCTGTTAAGAAATGCGGCCACACTGTTCTGTGGCCGCATTTCCTTGATGTCTCTTCCGAAACATCTTCCATGGATATTATTCGCTCATGGAGGCGTCACCCTTGTGCAGCCAATCCGACTGAATCCGTTCCATCGTCTTTTTGCTCGTTTCCGGCACCACCCGCTGCATGAAGACGGCCATGATGATGCAGAACACCGCGAAAATCCAGAATGTCCAGGTCCCGCCAATCGCCTTGAGCAGGATGGGGAAAAATTGTGCGACTAAGTAGGTCGCGAACCAAAGCGCGAACGACGCGATGGACATGGCCCGGCCGCGAATGGCGGTTGGATAGATTTCGGAGAGAACAATCCAAACTCCGCCGCCCCAAGACAACTCATACGCAATGGTGTGCAGGAACACAAGCGCCAGAACCAGCCACGTGAGCATGTGCGGCATCGCGAACGCAATGCCCAACACGACCAAGAAGACGGCCATGAACCAGCCATTCCAGACCAGCAAGCGTTTTCTTCCGATGCGGTCGACAATCAGCATCAGAACAATGACAAATACAACTTTGATGGCACCCACAATGACCGTATCATAGAAGGATGCGTTCGCTCCAGCCCCTGCCGCTTTGAAGATCATCGGTGCATAATAGCCAACGGCGTTGGTACCGGTGAACTGTTGAAAGACGGCAAGCAAGACACCCACCAAGAGCGCTTTGCGAATCCCGGGACTGAATACCTCTTTCCAGAACGAATCCGGTACCTCCCGAATGGATTCACGAATATCCTGCAATTCGGTTTGCGCAGTCTTCCGGTCTCTGACACGACTGAGAATTGACAGCGCTCGCTGCTCGTTGCCCCGGGTGACCAAATACCTCGGACTTTCCGGTACGAAGAACAACAAGAGGAAGAAAATGAGCCCAGGGATGATACCCATACCAAACATCCAGCGCCAGCCCATGGTCTGGTTCCAGGCCGCCGCATGCGTGCTGACGATTGCTGCATTGACGAAGTAGACAATAAAAATACCGCTGACAATCGCTAATTGGTTGGAGGCCACAAGACGCCCTCGAATCTTCGCAGGCGCAATCTCGGCAATGTAGAGCGGAGACAACAAAGAAGCCAGGCCAATACCAATCCCTCCGCAAAACCTTCCGATGACAAGCACCCACACACCGTTGGCAAACGCCGTGAGCACACTGCACAAAACAAACGTCAGTCCGGCAATCAGCAGGGCCTTCTTGCGCCCCAATTTATCCCCCAACAACCCGGCAATCAGAACACCGAGCATCGCACCAAGGTCGATGCTGCTCGAAACCAACCCCGTCATTGCAGTCGACATATGAAACTCTGTTTGCAGAAAACCATTTGCACCTGAAATGACGCCCGTGTCGTAGCCAAACAACAAACCTCCGAGTGAGGCAATGATGACGACGACCGTGATGTACCCGGCGCCTGGTTTCGCCTCTACGGCGTTAGACACTGCGGCACTTGCCTCAGCCATGCCCTTTTCCACCCTTCCATCTCGAATGATGATTTTTCTTCAGCACAATGACAGCGCATCCACGCAGAACGGAGAAGACACTCACTCCTCTCTCAAAAAAACGAATAATAGCGCTTTCATATGAACTATATAACACGATATTAAGTTAATTCATTTCACGTGTCAATGTTAATTGAAACATCATCCGACCGGGGTGCTCGAACGCAGGGGCGCTGTCGAACGTCGAATCACTAGATTCGCTTCCAGCACAATCCGTCTTGGTGCTTCCCGAAGTCCTTCAATCCTTTCGATAAGCATTTGTGTTCCGAGTGACCCGAAGCTGTACGTCGGTTGAACGGCAGAAGTAAAAGCCGAATCCACCGCCGCGAGATAATCCGAGTTGCCAAAACCCACGATGCTCATGTCCTCCGGCACCCGCAGACCCAGCTCCGTTAATCGGTTGATTGCATGCGCATACTGAAACATGTTCGCGACAAACAGTGCGGTTGGCGGCTCGTCAAGCTTCAGAAGTTCATCGATAAATTTGGGATCACTGTCGCGCGTCATGGCAGAATGCTGAATCCACGCTTCCGAATAGGGGCAGTTGTGCAGCGCCATGGCCTGCAAATAACCTTCAAGGCGCTCCCGACTCGCACCGTTGTTCGAAGGTCCTGTCACGATGGCAATACGCCGGTGCCCAAGCGAAATGAGGTGTTCAACCAGCGCTTTGGACGAGCCGATAATGTCACTCTTCACCAAATCAACGTGGATGCCTTCTACCTCTCGGTCGATCAAGACAAACGGAATCCCCTCTTTCTCCAACAATTCCAAGTTTGCCTTCGAGTCGTCGCCGACTGGCGCAATCAGCACGCCATCGGCGTGAAACTCAATACTCATCTGAATGTACTGGTTTTCCTTGTTGAGATTTTCGTCGGTATTCGCTAAAAAGACGCGATAACCGTGTTTCTTTGCCACGTCTTCCATGCCGCGGGCGATGAACGTGAAAAACGGATTCGTGATATCGGGCACAATCAGGACCAACGTACTGATTTCGTGTTGGATGAGCTGCCTCGTATAACCCTTCGGAATGTAGTTGACTTCCTCCATCGCGCGCAGGACCTTTTTGCGCGTCGATTCTTTCACCTTTCCATTTCCGCTGATAATCCTTGAAACCGTCATCACGGAAACGCCGGCCAATTTTGCCACATCTGCCATCGTCGCCAAACCGAGCACCACCCTGTCCGCAGTTCTTATCATTCATTGTGTTAATTTTAACATACGATGTTAGCCTGCACACCCCATGATGAAACAAGGGACCCGTGCTTACTCCATCCAGTACATGGACACACAGTCCCCCGACAACCAGGAGGATATTGGAATATGGCGTTGAAAAAACAAAGGAACCTGCCACAATAACGGAGCATCCGTGCCGCCAACAACTTCACCCGCGGCTAAACCAAAACGGAGACGCGTCGCGGTATCCTACGGGCCGAACGATGTACGCCTGATTTGCTTTACCACCCGTTCATGTCATCCTGCGGCTTCCGTTGATTCCGTAAGACCTTCGCAATGCCCATCAATAATGCCCCCCAAAATAAATGCTGCACCATAGCCATGATGTACGTGTCGATCCCGTATATGAGAACGTGCCAACTGACGTCATGCGAACGTAGGATATCCCAGATGAAATCAAGCGGCGATAAAATCGTGATGATAATCCCTAAACCAAACAGCCATTTTTCCGTTTGGATGGTCATCATCTCCTTTGACGCAAAGGCTCGTCTCGGCACAATGGTCTCAACTTTCCGGTCAACATAAATGAGAATGAATTCAGGAGTGAAAATCACATCATTGATGACGTTCCAATACATTGTTCGACTTCCAAATGCGGACGCTACCTGAACGCCCGTATCCAATATCGTTACCGTTTTCTCCGACGTTTGTTTTTCGGATTTTCGCGCACTGCGAACCAGCAGAATGAACCAGATGAGCATAACGACCCAATCGATGTACTTGCCATAACCATGAATAAACGTTGGCTGGATCACGATAAAGAACAGCACGAAAAACTGGAACAGAAACGCCGTTGGGTGCCTGCGCAAATGTTGTCGGTGGGCACGTCCGTATTCCTTTCGGGCCAATTGATACGTTACGCTCATATCCGTTCTCTTCCCTTTCCCTATTCCTGGGGTAGTTGGTTCCGCTCACGTCTTCTCAGGCCTTCTCACGCATCTTCTCGACTTGTGCACGTTCACCTCCTAATCTGGAGATGCACCTGATACAATGAGCAGGAGACACGTGGCTGTACGAAATGTTGGGATATCCGCGAGGGGAAGTGCATGACGATGAATCTGATTCGCTGGCTGTACATTTTGGTGTTGATCGCCGTGATCGTGTGCGTCGATGTGCTGTTCTTAAGACACCACTTTACAACGCGGCTCATCGTCAACATCGGTATCGTCTTGCTGTTTGCCATCGTATATTTTATCGTTTTCAAGAAATCGTAGGCAGCGCGGGGCGCAGGTCTAATAGCCACACATCATGGTACAGGGCGCTGGGATACGTACTTGGCAGTGGTTGTGCGTCCAAGCCACCCTGATCGCGACCGACTCCGACATCTCCCCCCACAAAGCTGTGAATACCACGGTGACCCTGCCTCGATGGCTCAAGAGCGCGGCCAGGGAACACGGCCTGAACCTGTCCGAAGTCTTGCAATACGCCGTCAAAGAACGGTTGGGCATTCACGATCGACGGTGAAGTGCGCTTGAACGGACCAACGGCCTCCGAAATACGCGAGGTTCGCACGTCCGAACAGCGCGTTGCCGTAACAAATTGGGCGCCCATCTCGGACGCCCCAGGGAAATTCACCGTTGGTATCATGATAGCGCGTTTTTCTGGTCACGAAGTCTAAAAAACTCACCAAAAAGTCTAATCACTATGCGGATATCGGCTGCTGTTGATACGTATTAACATACGTATTAAAATATCTTCGAGGGGGTGACGATTCAAACACCCAACGAAACCAGGGAAGGTCACCATTACCCACCCCATCAAGGACGTACCTATTGAGACAGTTCGCAGCATATTCAAACAGGCTGGTCTTGAACCTCCAAAGGAGTGACCACACATGGCGCAAGATAGATACATGTACCCAGCGATTTTCATTTATGCCGATGATGGTATCTCCATCGAATTCCCGGACCTCCCCGGTTGTTTGCCGTGCGGGCATACGACAGAAGAAGCCATGAAGAACGCTCGTGAGGCCATGGCGCTTCACTTGTATGGCATGGAGGAAGACGGCGATCCGATTCCGGAACCAACGCCCATCAACAAGTTGCAGGTGGCTGAGAATCAGGTTGTCGTGCTTGTGGAAGCGTGGATGCCGCCGTTCCGGGATGAGATGGAACAACGAGCCGTAAAAAAGACCCTTTCCATTCCCAAGTGGCTGGATGACCTGGCACAGGAACAGCACGTGAACTTCTCCCATCTCCTCCAGGACGCGTTGAAAGAGTACCTCGGAGTGAAAGACCGGGGGTGAGGAGGAGTATTGTAAGATGGCTGATAAAAACCTCGACTACTATTTGTCGTTGCCTTACACGATCACGCTCATGCCGGACACGGTATCTGGAGGATATGTTGCTACAATCAACGAATTGCCTGGATGTATCACGCAAGGGGAAAACGTCGAAGAGGCAATACGCATGATTGAGGATGCGAAGCGTGGCTGGATCGAAGTTGCCTTGGAGGATGGTCAGGACATTCCGGAACCGGCAAGGGCGGAAGATTTCTCCGGCAAATTCAATGTGCGAGTGCCGAAATCACTGCACAGGACCCTGGTTGAAAAAGCGAAGGAGGAAGGTGTCAGCCTCAATCAATATATCAACTATCAGCTTGCCAGAAGTGTGGGTACCGGCAGAGAAACGGAGAGCATTCGTTAAAATTGACGGGGCCCCGCTCCGAAGGGAAGGGATAGAAGAGGATGAGCAAGCTGCCTGACCATTATGTATATCCTGCGGTGTTTACTTCTGAAGACGATGGCGTGTCCGTCGAATTTTCCGGTCTTGAAGGTTGCTTTACCGGCGGCGCTGACGTAATGGAGGCTGTGGATATCCGGACAGCGGGTTAATTTTCATCCTAATCAGTTCTACCACGTCTGGTAGAGAAATGGTAAAAGCCGAATTAAACGGCTTGGCACACAAGACTAAAACATTAAAATGGCGAACTCGGATACCCGAAAAATCGCGCCAAAACTTGATTTTCGGTGGGCCCGAAGAAACTCGCCCCCTGTAAGACGAGGTTTAGGAAACGTAAGCCGCACGTCTTACGCCGTTCATCCGATTCCAGCACGTCCAGCAAGTCCGCCCCTAAGGCGTTTTTCGTACCATTTCGTTCGATGAGTTCACGTTACTATTGGAAGTAGTGACCAGAATGTGACCTGCTGTACACCTACCACGGTATCACCATCGACCTTGGGGTAGATTCGTCTTCACAAGCCCACTCAATGATCAATACTAATCCTGCAAGTACAGAACAAGCATGTCTCGACGGAACAAACGTATTCCAACGAAGCCCAATACAACGGCGATGGCACCGAAGATGATCGCAACCCAAGTCACCCATTGAACTGTCAACGTAATGTGAATCCAGCCTGTAAGAAAGGGCACGGTTAAGAGCGCTACGGCAAAAATGCTAATCATGTACGCTACACGCTGTTCCCCCACGCGAACTGCTACAAACGTACCCACCACGGACACATAAAGACTGAGGGCAGCAGTGATACCGAACGTGATGATCCTTCCTATCGGAATAGCTAGATAGAGCCAATGCCAGCCAGTCCCGCCAATCAACGCTGCGGAAATAAGCTGTACAGCAACTGCTAAGATGGCGGTCACATAGCCGACGGCGAAAGAAATGAGGACTTTGGCGCCGAATATGGCATGGTTGGATAACCGCGTTGTTAGGAGATAGTCCAAGGTGTGTCCGACACGTTCGTGTAAAACCATGTCCGGTGCAGTCTGAGCTACCACGATAGCAGTTGCGAATAGAACGTAAACAGCGCGGAGTATCATGAAAGTCAGGGAACTGGCATCAACGGTGTTTCCATGATGTTTCGAGAGCGCCAGCGTCGGTATGATACCCATCGCAAGGATCGCGATTGTAAAAACCCACAAAAACCTACGGTTGCCCAACAACTCCGCGACTTCTTTCCATATCATCGTAATCAGATCACTCATTACCGTCGCCCCCCACCAAGCGTAGGTATTCCTCTTCTAAAGAAACT